>CALQZW010000009.1 GCA_943350045.1 Candidatus Nomurabacteria bacterium
ATCGCAAAGGAGGTTTCTGAGGATATCGGAGAGTAGTCAAAAAAAAATATTTGTGCTATACTCTTTGTGTTCCAGTAGCCGCTTTAGCTCAGTCGGTAGAGCAACACTTTTGTAAAGTGAAGGTCCTCGGTTCGAATCCGAGAAGCGGCTCCATTAAAAAAACTCCCTCGTGTAGGGAGTTTTTTCTTTATTCATATCTTCCGCGCCATGCCAGCACTCGAATACGAACAAGCTCGGAGAGTGCTGTAAAGACTGCTTTTGCCTTCAATGACGACTCGCCTACTTCATTCCATGTGATTGGTATTTCACGCAGGCCATATCCATATCGTCGAGCGAGGTACAGCACTTCCATATCAAACGCCCAGCCGACACATTGTGCTTGAGTGAAAATTTTCTCCGTCGCTTCGGCAGAAAAAAGTTTAAACGCACACTGAGTGTCTCGAACTTTTGGCAGGAGTACAGCTTGCACTAAAAGATTTGATGCGCGAGAAAGGAGTCGCCTGTACCACGATACATGGACATGGGAACCCGACACATATCGAGAACCGAAAACAATATTTTTTCCGCCGTCTATACGAGGCCACAGTGCACTGATTTCAGATATCTGTGCGGCATTGTCGGCGTCCATATATATGCGGTATTCCCCTACTGCAGAGAGTATTCCTGTACGTACGGCAAGTCCTTTTGTACCAGAGGGGTGTTGCACCATTCCCATATCGATATACCGAATAATCGGAAACTCAGACTGTAATCCTTTCACAATCTCAAGCGTATTATCAGAGCAATTATTAAGCACGACAAGAATCTCAGATGTGTACGGCTGAGCGAGTAAGTACTGTGCAGTACTGCGAAGCGTCGGCGTAATGCGACGGGCTTCGTTGTACGCAGGTATGACGACTGAAAGATGGACTTGAGTAGGCATGGGTTATGGCGATTTATTTCACTTCGTACAGCATAACACGACATGAGCCTACACTGCCTGCCTGAACAAGGACTGCGTCAGTCTTCATGCGTTCTTCGAAAGCTTTTTTACCTTCTGTGCACCCTTCGTCAAATTTGCAGATTATCTCTAGTGTGCAGGTATCGGTGAGCACGTGGGTTATATTCTCCTTATTCTTTTCATACAGTGGCAGTACGATACGCCAATCGTCGTAGAGTGTATCTATGATACGGGCGTTACTGCGTGCCGAAATAAATGGCACGGCAGAAAGTACTCGAGCATTCTCTCCACGTTCTTTTTCGTACGTAGTAAAATACTGCCCTATCTGCTCATATACAATGTCATTCTTTTGTGAGGCAGTACGCACTGCACCGATTGCTCCATACAAAGCAATTGCAAGAACGATACAAATGCCAATAGAGCGGATCCAAACAAAACGAATACGAGAAACGACGGCAGAGAGTCCTACTCCGGCGAGAACTGCGACCATGGGCAGAAATGCGAGCGAATAGCGAAACTCTTTATGCTCGGTGATCGAAAAATATCCGATGTATATAGCGAGATAAAGAATAGCCGAAAGAAGTGTTGAATGTGTTCGATACTTCTTATTCACAAAAACGAATGCGAGCGGAAGGATGGCGAAGATATACAGATAACTTGCACGCACGATTGAAGAGAGGTAAAAAAGCGGATGCTGGCGGTATAAAATCGGATTATGCGCAATGATTCCAGCTCCAGCACGCAGTGGAAGCAGTGGGTCGCCATACGCGATAGTGTTCGCAATCAAAAATGGAGCAACGAGAGCACTGAAACCAAGTACAAACCACAGCGCGCCAGCAACTACATTTCGCCATGTTCTTTCAGACTGAAAACCTCGAGCAAATACAATGAGTCCGGACACAACAGTAACTAAGCCGTGCGGAAAACGAAACAGAAATGCTAATCCAGCTAAAAGTCCTCCGAGCCAATACGCACGCTGAGTCTTTGCCTGTAGCACTGTATACACTGAAGCAAGCGCGAGTGTCGCAGAGAGTACGTCAGTCATCGGAATAGTCGAGAAGCTGAAAAATAGTGGAGTGAGCGCAAGGACATATCCAGTAAACACTCCAGCTCCTTCACGAATTCTATTTCCGAGCTTGTACACAAGCGATAAAGAAACGAGTGAGCTTGCAAGCACAATGACTTTCGCAGTTATGTACGGGTCAAGACCGAGCTTCCATAGCAATCCAAGCAGTGTTGGAAATCCGACCGGACGAAGTATTTCCCACACACCCATTTCCCCTCCCGAGAAAAGGTATTTCGCCATCCCTGCATATACGGACCCATCCCATGAAATGACGGCGGGGGTAAAAAATGAAACACATTGCGCAATCAAAAAAAGACCAAGGAGTGGGTACAAAGGATTCTTTTGTACATATGCGAAAAATCGTTGCATGCTATTTTTTGAACACAATGAGTTTATATCCGATAAAGTGAACAACGAGGCTCACCCCTGTAGCTAAAATAGACGCGAGGTTGGCTTTCATGACAACTGAGAGACCCTCGATACTTTGCACTCCGGCAAAGATAAGAGTGGAGATACCAACGTTTGCGACAAATCCCAATCCGGCAATGATAACAAACGAGGAGAACTCACGGGTTGTGGCTTTTACTGATGACTGAAATGTAAATCGTTTATGAATGACATATCCGCATATCGCTGCGACCCAGAACGCCACGACACGACAGATAAAGTACGTACTTACATGGAGAGACTCCTTCCCTTCCACTCCTAATAAAATCAGAAGTGTGTTGAGCACTCCCAGATCAATAAGCGTGACGATTGCGCCACTGAGAACAAAGCGTAATGCTTGTTTTGTAAGTACACGTCTACGTTCTCGTTTCTCTTGCATGGTTACATTTTTGGCTTAGTATCGAGCTTCAATGTTTTCTTGAGAGCATCAAGATCAAGCGGAGTACTGTATGTTTTCTCGTCGATCACGAGTGTTGGAAGCGTATTCTTTACTTTGTAAATTTTCTTGAGTGTCTGCACAGCTGAGAGCTCTGTGTGATAGTCAAATACATATACACGCACCTGTGGGTGTTCGTCGCGAAGCGCTGTAATAACACGCCACTGAGCAGCACAGTCAGCACAATCGTCCTTACTTGAATAGAAGTAAATAATATACGGAGTGTCTGTTTTACAACGCTCGTTGATTCGGCGAAGCAAAAGGAAGTCTTTTATTTCTAGGAGAGAGAAATAATGACGGAGGGAGATAATATCAGGATTACTTGCCCCAATAGTACGCTCACCATAGTCGAGCTTGTCAGAGAGATTACTGAGCTCTTCAGAGAGCACTGAGTCAGAGTCTGCAGAACATGTAGTCTCAGAGAGGAGCGCAAACTGAGTCTCAGAAGAAAGAATGTTGAGTGAAATCTGGTCTTGAATAGATTTTAATGCAGTAATTTTCTTGTTGCTAAAATGATTACTGAGATAGAACCCCGTACCAAAGAGTGCGAGAGTAATAAAGAACACTATGATATATCGTTTGTTGTCATTCATAAAATTAAGAAATTAGCGCCATGTAGTCTTTATCCGTACAACTGAATTATACAATGCTTTCAGAAGCCACAGTGGAGCGACAAGTGAATAAATAATGAAGAAGTAAATAAGGTCGAGCGAGAATCGTGGCCTCTTTCCATACACCTTCTGTCCCAGCATAAATGAGACAGTAAGGAGAATGTACATCATCACGAGAAGCAGAAACGTTGTTCCCGTATTAAAGAAAAACGGATCAAAATGAAATGCGGAGAAATTAAAAAACTTTCCAGTGTCACGATAGTACAAGTAAGCATCACCGAGCTTCCCGACTGCGCTTGCCGAAAACAGAATAAACATATAGATAACAGCAAAGATGGAAATCGCACCGGCAGGCAGAGTGAGCAATGCGACAGGTCCATACTTTTTCTTGAACAACATAAAACGGTATTCCTTTAAGTTTTCAATGAAGCCGTACATCCAACGCAATCGTTGCTTGAAAAGTTTTCGTGCACTACTTGGAGTCACTGTGTACACATATGCATCGTTACACTGATCGATACGCATGTGGTTTGCGTACATTCGCAACGTAATTTCAAAGTCTTCGGTATTGTGAGCGTTTCGATACAGTCCAATTTTCTCAAACACCTCTCGGCGAAATACAGTAAACGAACCTGAGGCAACGTGCATTCCGTTAATTGATGCGAACATCTTTTTAAAATACGCAGCCATTGTATAGTCGGCCTTCTGTGCTCGCTCCACGATAGTCTTTGCATTCTGAACAAGGACTGTCGGAGAGACTGCCATTATTTCAGGTTCTGCAGAAAAATACGAGAGCATCTTTACAAGCGCATCTGGCGCAACGTATGAGTCAGCGTCGAGACAGGCTACGAACTCACTCTTTGAACTTGTGATTCCGAGATTCACAGCAGTATGCTTTCCGCCGTTTTCTTTATGTATGACAGTAATCTGAGGATTCGATTCATACTTCTTCATTGCACTGAGTGTTCCGTCGGTACTACCGTCGTCGACGAGATAGAAATGAATCTTGTCTTTTGGGTACTCAAGGGCAAGCAAAGACTCCACAGTGCCTCCGACAGTCTTTTCTTCGTTCCAGCATGGCACGACAATAGCGACGGTAGGGTATTCCGCCAATGTTACCTGAGTGCGCTGTACAACTACCTTTTTGCGCTTTTCGAGGAACATTACCAAGAAAAACACCTGTACGTACATGGCCGCAAAGGTGAAGATATAGAAGATAATATTGAGTGTTTTCTCCATATATATCAATAGATAGTATAGCAAAAAAGGGTCGAAATTGAAAGATTTTTGGATTTATATCGTATACTGTACATGTACACGTATTTATCAATTTCAACGTAAAGTATTTCATGGAACCAGTCACAGAACCAAAGAAGTTTGAACTCACTGTTCCGATGGCAATAGTACTCGGAGCAGTTATCATCGCCCTCGCCATAGTTATCGCCTGGGCACCAAAACGCACTCCAAAAGCAGGAGAGATTACGGGTGACCAAGTCACGGCAATGGTTGAGAGCATTTTTGAAACGAAAGGAGCTCTCCCTGTTCCCGCAGTAGTACCAGAAGACCATATCCGTGGAGCAAAAAATCCTGTTCTCACGATTATTGAATATTCAGACTTTGAATGTCCATACTGCAAAAACTTCCACGCAACGATGGAGCAGGTATTACAGAAATACGGGGACGAAGTTGCATGGGTGTATCGCCACTTCCCTCTTGATTGTGAAGATAACGAATCAGCTCAGTGTCGCGTGCTTCATGAAAACGCTCGCATCGAAGCAATCGCTTCTGAATGTGTTGCACGTATTGGAGGAAACGACGCCTTTTGGAAATATGCAGACGAGCTATTTGCTGAGACACAGTCGAATGACGGACTTGATCTTACACGCCTTCCTAGTATCGCAAACGCAGTCGGTGTTTCAACTGAGGCCTTTAATCAGTGTTTAAACACAAAGGCAACAGCAAGTGAAGTGAGTAACGACGCGAAACCAGCAATCGCTGCAAGAGTAACAGGAACTCCAACTTCATACATTGTAGACGCCGATGGTACGACATATACAATCAGTGGAGGATTTCCGTTTGAGGCAGTGGATGCAGTCCTACAGCAACTCTTAGATAAGTAAACGCACGCACAAAAAAACACCCCAATACCGACGCGGTAGGGGTGTTTTTTTGTGCGTGCGTCTTTCTATATATTAATCAAAATAGTTCTTAAGTCGCATGATTCGCTCGTGAGTACGAAGCTTCTCGTGTACCTTTGCCTCAATCTGGCGGATACGCTCACGAGTAACTCCAAACTCTGTTCCCACTTCTTCGAGTGTGTGCTGAACTCCATCAGAGAGCCCGTAACGCATCTCAAGAATCTTTCGCTCCTTTGGAGACAACTCATCGAGCACTCCACGAATCTGGTCCTGAAGAATACGACGACTTGCTTCCTGGTCTGGACGAAGGATCTTGTCGTCGGCGATAAACTCACCGCGAGTAGACTTTTCATCATCGTCACCAATTGGCTGCTCGAGAGACACAGTGTCCTGTGAGATATTCTCAATCACATGAACCTTGTCCACTTCGATTCCCATTTCTGTTGCGATTTCTTCTGCGAGCGGATCACGTCCAAGGTCTTGAGCAAGACGACGATACACCTGCTTGTATTTTGAAATCGTCTCAACCATGTGCACTGGAATACGGATTGTACGTGATTGGTCAGCTAAAGCGCGAGTGATTGACTGACGAATCCACCATGTAGCATAAGTAGAAAACTTGTATCCTTTTGTCCAATCAAACTTTTCTACTGCCTTAAAGAGACCGAGGTTTCCTTCCTGAATAAGGTCAAGGAGCGTAAGGTCACTTGAGCGTCCTACGTACTTTTTCGCAATAGATACCACCAAGCGAAGGTTGGCGCGAGCAAGAAGATTTTTTGCTTCCATATCTCCTGCCTGAATACGACGCGCAAGGTCTTTTTCTTCTCCGGCATGAATCAATGAATACTGTCCGATTTCTTTCAAATAAATTTGAATTGAATCGTATGAACCATCGAGCTTTTCATCTTTTCCTTCACCTTCGAGAGTGTCGATATCGAGCAAGTTTCCTCCTTCGAGAATATCAATACCGGCAACGGTGAGCTTTTCGTACAACTCATCCAAAAATTCGATATTCGTCTCAATGTTTGGGAATGACTTAAGGATTTCATCAAATGTAACGAATCCGCGTTTCTTTCCCTTGAGCACTAGATCATCTGCAGTAAACTCTTTCTTTGGAGCGTTTTTCTTTGCACCTTTCTTTACAGTTTTCGCTGCTGCAAAAATCGCCTTACGCTGGTTTGAAGCTTTCACTGGGCGCTTCTTTGGTGGCGCTTTTATGACTGCTTTCTTTACAGGCTTCACCGCTTTCACGGCAGGCTTTTTTACTACAGCTTTTGCTGCAGGTTTAACAACCGGCTTCTTTATAGCCTTTACACTTACTGCTTTCGCTTTCGGTGTAGGCTTTGCTGATTTTTTTTGTATCACTTTTTTAGTAGGCATGATGATTATTGAGATGAATATCGACTATTCTTAATAGTATTCAAACGGCTGGTAATATCTTTCGTTTTCGTAAGTAACTCTTGAACCATCTCTGTGTTTCCGGTACGTTCCGCATTTCCGAGTTCAATCATTACATCTTCGAGTTTTTTTGTAAGAAACTCTTGTTCAAGATTTCCAAGCAGTTCTTCAACTTCTTTCGGTAGTCGTTTCGGGTCTTCGTACAGTATTTCAACTTCAAAAATTTTCTCGTTTATTTTATCAACTCCAGATTCTTCAAAGGCAGTAATTCTTTCTTCTCCAATGATTGCTTCGAGTCGACGCTGCAGGTCGGCGGGATCAATGCTCGGTTCAGGAATAGATTTTTGCCAAAACACTATTGCAAGGAGTCGCTCTTCGATTCGTACTGTTCTCTGTACTCCAACAACGGGAGGTGCTTTCGCGGCGACTGGAGGAGCTGACGCGGGAGTAACAATGCGAGCAATATCTTCTGCAAGCGCTGCTTCTGGAATACCGGTCGCCTTGTGAATCTCACGGATGAAGTAGGCTCGCTCGATAGCGCTCGGCATCACAGCAACATACGGGAGGATTTTATCTCTCACTGCACGCGCGCGAACCAAGTCTGATAGTGGGTGTTCCATGAGTATGGCAACATAGACATGAACGATATGCTGAGCTGAGTCAACAATCTTTTTCCATGACTCAGTTCCCTCTTTTGTAATGGTATCTGCGGGATCACATCCTTTCGGAAGTTTTGCTACACGAACATTCATTCCAAGCGAGAGCCCTATTTTTTCAGCACGTCCTGCCGCTCGCAGTCCTGCCTTGTCTCCGTCGTATGCGATAACAAGATTTTTTGTTAATGCACATACTTGTCCAAGTCCGGAGAGTAATCCTTTCTCTTCATCTGCCATAAGCGTATCTCCGAGCGCAGTACCACTTGAGGCTACAGTGTTCGTAAATCCACCTTGGTGAGAGAGTACTAAGTCGAGCTGTCCTTCTACTAAAATGGCGAGGTCTCGACGACGAATTTCAAACTTTGCTTTGTCGAGTCCATAGAGAGTACTTCCCTTTTTAAATATCGGCGTTTCTGGCGAGTTAATATATTTTCCTTGCCCTTCAACGTCATGCAATATTCTTCCTGAAAACGCAATCACTCTTCCCCCAGTATCTGAGATAGGAAACATGACTCTATCACGAAACCTGTCATATAAATCACCCTTCTTTTCTTCTGGCTTTTTAGAAAGACCGGCGAGTTCGAGTTCTGTATCTGTGAATCCCTTTCCACGCAGTGCGAGCGTAACAGCACGCCATCCACTTGTATCAGTATGAGGTGCAAATCCTATACGGAAATTGCGAATACTCTCTTCTGTGACTCCACGTCGCGCAAGATATGCTTTTGCTTCAGTTGATTGTGCGAGTTGTTGTTCATAGAAAACAGTTGCAGCTTCCATGAGCTCGTACAGTCTGTCTTTCTGACTCTTGTCTTTCATTGACGAAGCACTGGTATACGCCTCAATAGGCACGCCCGCACGATCCGCAAGGACCTTGAGCGCACCTTTGAAGTCGAGACCTTCGAATTGTTCAACGAACGTAAATATGTCTCCTTTTTGCCCACAACCAAAACAGTAGTAACTACTACGAGCTGGCGAGACGAAAAACGACGGTGTCTTTTCGTTATGAAAAGGACACGGAGCTCGATAGTTTCCTCCTGCTTTTTCTAGTTTCAAGTAGGAGGAAAGCACATCGACTATAGTGAGACGTTCTTTGATTTTTTCAACAGTTGAAGACATGAAGCGGGTATGCACGGATTAGGCACACCAAACACAAGCACTGAAACTATGCGATTTCTGAATCTTCTGAAACCTGTCCAGTTTCTTTTGGAGCGTTGAATCCAGTACCAGCTGGGATGAGGCGTCCAATGATGACGTTTTCCTTGAGTCCACGAAGATTGTCTTTTCCACCGCGGATTGCGTTGGTGATGAGGACACGGTTTGTGTTCTGGAAAGACGCTGCAGAGAGCCAGCTCTTTGTAGTGAGGGCTGTTTCTGAGATACCGAGCACGATAGTGTCGGCCTTGGCCTCAGTTCCTCCTTCTGTCTTCACGCGTGTATTGCGATCGAGAAGATCTCCAGACTCAACGATTTCTCCAGGAGAAAATGTTGTACTTCCAGCATCCTTGATACGACGGCGTGAGAACATTTGGCGGATGATAATCTCAAGGTGTTTACGAGAGATTGAAGCACCCTGAAGCTCATACACTTTGTTGATTTCGTGAATGATATATTCTTCAGCACGCTCGCGTCCTCCGTATTTGAACACTTCTCCAATATCCGCAGAACCGTCTGTCATAAGGTCTCCCTTTTCAACATTCTGTCCTTTTACAACGGTAGGAATACGGTGTGGTGGAAGTGTGTATTCGAGTTCGTTACTCTTTCCATCAACCTTTGTGTCGTTAAGAACAACGATAGTGCGTTCATCTTTGTTGATACGAATATCAATAACTGTTCCATCTTCGTGAGCAACAACAGCTGGGTTCTTTGGGAGACGACGTTCGAAGATTTCTTCAATACGTGGCAATCCAGCAGTGATGTCAACTCCAGCAACTCCTCCGGCGTGGAACGTACGAAGTGTAAGCTGAGTACCTGGTTCTCCGATAGCCTGTGCAGCAACGATTCCTACAGCTTCACCAACCTTTACAAGGTGGTTACGTCCAAGGTCGATACCGTAACACATCTGACAGATACCATAGCCCATCTTACAGTTTAGCGGTGTGCGTACAAATACTTCCTTTACTCCTGATGCATCAATCTTGATTGACTCTTCTTTTGTGACAACAAATCCACGCTTGTGCATGACTGTTCCATCTGCAAGAGTAATGTCTCCTGCGAGGATACGTCCGCGAAGCTGTTTTGCAAGAGGGATTTCAATACCAAGAACATTGTCCTTGCGCATGATCTTTCCTTCCTTTGTTCCACAGTCTTCTGCTGTGATAACAACGTCTTGTGCAACGTCTACGAGACGACGTGTGAGGTATCCGGCCTTTGCAGTGTTAAGCGCAGTGTCGGCAAGACCTTTACGTGATCCGTGAGTTGTAATGAAGTACTCAATCGGAGAAAGTCCTTCTTTGAAGGCAGTAGTAATTGGGAAATCAATAATGCGTCCTGTTGGTCCCTGAATAAGACCTTTCATTCCGGCCATCATCGTGATGTTACCCATAGATCCACGGGCTCCTGAAGTAACCATGTCTGACACAGATCCGTTTGGATCAAGTGTTGCAGGAATGAGTTTTTCAATCTCAATCTTGATTCCTTCCCAGAGTTCAATAACCTTGCGGTACTTTTCTTCTCCTGAGAGGAGACCTTCGTTCCACTGGCTAACAATTTCTGCTTCGAGTGCACGACCCTTTGCAATAACTGCTTTCTTTCCTTCTGGCACACGAACGTTATCCATTCCCCATGTAACTCCAGAGCGAGTACTGTACGTAAATCCAAAGGCCTTAATCTTGTCGAGAAGGTTTGGCATTTCTTCGATACCGTAACGCATGATGAATTCGTCGACGAGGGCGTTGATACGCTTCTGACCGATTGTGTCGTTAAGGAACGGGAATCCTTCTGGAAGAATTGAATTAAAGAGCAAGCGTCCAACAGTAGTCTCAAATGGCTGACCATTGTAAGCAGAATACTTTTCACTGTCAGTTCCAAGCACTTTGATTTTCGCACGGAGAGAAACTTCTCCAAGGTCATATGTAGTGATTGCCTGGTTTGGACTTGAGAACATCATTCCTTCACCCGAGAGACCGTCTTCCATCTTTGTCATCCAGTAACAACCGAGTGTAATGTCGAGAAGTTTTGCTGAAACGATTGGCTCTCCGTTCTGAGGCTTGAGGATGTTCTTGTTTGAAGCCATACGCTCACGTGCCTCTGTCTGAGCTGCCTCAGAGAGTGGAACGTATACGGCCATCTGGTCTCCGTCGAAGTCGGCGTTAAAGGCCGCACACACGAGTGGGTGTACCTGAATAGCGTTTCCTTCGATAAGGACTGGCTCAAACGCCTGAATACCGAGACGGTGAAGTGTTGGAGCACGGTTGAGGAGTACGCGCTTTCCTTTTGTTACTTCTTCAAGAATTGCCCAGACTTCTGGAATACCATCTTCGATGAGGCGATTTGCTCCACGAATGTTATACGCAAGCTCACGTTCGATAAGCTTACTGATTACGAATGGACGGAAGAGCTCAAGCGCCATGTGCTTTGGAAGTCCACACTGTGAGAGCTTGAGGTTTGGTCCAACAACGATAACTGAACGTCCTGAGTAGTCTACGCGCTTTCCAAGAAGGTTCTGACGGAAGAGACCCTGCTTACTCTTTAGGTTGTCTGAAAGAGACTTAAGGGCACGGCGCTGAGCCTGGTTCATAGCAACAGAATCGTTCTGACGAGCGATTGAGTTGTCGATGAGTGCATCAACTGCTTCCTGAAGAATACGCTTTTCGTTTCGGAGAATAACATCCGGTGCCCCGATTTCCTTGAGCTTACGGAGACGGTTGTTTCGGTTGATTACGCGACGGTAGAGGTCGTTGATATCACTTGTCGCATGGCGTCCTCCATCGAGGGCAACCATTGGGCGAAGTGCTGGTGGAATAACTGGAATAACTGTAAGGAACATCCACTCAGGACGAATACCTGAAGAGATCATAGAGCGGATAAGAGAAAGGCGCTTCTCGAGTTTTTCACGCTCGATTGCACTTGCTTTCTCATGTGCTGTCTCTGAAATCTCACGAAGCTTTTCGAGGTCGAGGTTCTTAAGCACTGCGTAAATAGCTTCAGCTCCGATAGATGCTTCAAAACAAGTACCATACTTAAGAGAATAGCGGTGGTACGCGATTTCAGTAAGAACCTTTCCTTCGTAGATTTCTCCAAGTTCTTTCTTTGCTGCACTCAAGAGATCCTTGAGCTTTGTTTTTGTGTCATCATCTGCTGCGCTCTTGAACTTTGTCTTGTATTCGTTCTCGAGGTTCTTGATCATTTTCTCCTTTTCTTCCTGGTATACCTTGATGATGATATAACCGGCGAAGTAGATAACTTTTTCAAGATCTGTTGCAGTAATATTGAGGAGCGTTGCCATACGGCTTGGTACTCCACGGAGGAACCAAATGTGCGCAACTGGTGAAGCGAGCTCAATGTGACCCATACGTTCACGGCGAACGATAGAGCGAGTTACTTCAACTCCACACTTTTCACACACAATATCCTTGTAACGAATACGGCGATATTTTCCACAGTAACACTCGTAGTCTTTTTCTGGTCCGAAGATGCGCTCGTCAAAGAGACCTCCGCGCTCACTGCGTCCGGTGCGGTAGTTGATTGTTTCAGGCTTTGTAACTTCGCCATATGACCAGTCACGAATGCGATCTGGACTTGCGAGTCGGAGAGAGATTCCGTCAAAGCCCGTATTTGTATCGATTGATTTCATAAATATACTTGCAGTGCTTAATTTGTATCTTCAGATTCCTCAGATCGACCAGAACTAAGAACGGAGCCGTCCTTGGTGAGCTCTACGTCGAGAGCAAGACCACGGAGGTAGTTGAGCATTACAGAGAATGATGCAGGTGTATTTGGTACTGGAATGTCCTGTCCCTTAATGATTGCATCGAATGCCTGTGAGCGACCGGTAATGTCGTCTGACTTAACAGTCAACATTTCACGGAGTGTATGAGAAGCACCGTAACCTTCGAGAGCCCAGACTTCCATTTCTCCAAAGCGCTGTCCTCCACCCTGAGCTTTTCCTCCGAGAGGCTGCTGAGTGATGAGACTGTATGGACCGATAGAGCGCATGTGAATCTTGTCTTCCACCATGTGGTGCAGTTTGAGCATATACATGATTCCAACGGCAACATCCTGTGCAAAAGCTTCACCTGTGCGTCCGTCAAAGAGTTTGAGACATCCTGATTCAGGGTATCCAGCTTTTACGAGTTCCTGTTTGATTTCTGTATCCTGTGCTCCAGAGAATGGAGGAACGATAGCCTGGTAGCCGAGCGCTCCTGCTGCAAGTCCAAGGTGCATTTCAAGAATCTGTCCGAGGTTCATACGTGAAGGAACTCCGAGCGGTGTAAGGATAACGTCAACAGGAGTTCCATCCGCCATAAATGGCATTTCTTCCTGTGGAAGAATTGTAGAGATAACTCCCTTGTTTCCGTGGCGTCCAGCGAGCTTGTCACCCACTGATACGTTACGAAGCTGAGCAAGTTCGATAACAACTTTCTTGATGATTCCAGATTCCATCTGGTGACCCATTGCGCGTGAGAAAATCTTCACGCCAATAATACGTCCACGCTTTCCGTGTTCAAGACGCATACTTGTGTCTTTTACGTCACGAGCTTTTTCAGCAAAGATAGATCGGAGAAGGCGCTCTTCTGGAGTAAGTTCTGTCTCACCCTTTGGAGTAATTTTTCCAACGAGAATGTCGTTCTCACGAACCTCTGCTCCAATACGAATAATTCCTTCTTCGTCGAGGTCCTTAAGTTTTCCTTCTCCAACGTTTGGAATGTCGCGAGTAGTAACTTCAGGTCCGAGCTTTGTGTCACGCACGATACAGACGAACTCTTCTACGTAAATAGAAGTAAAGACTGAGTCTTTCACGAGACGATCAGAGAGAATAATCGCGTCTTCGTAGTTGTTTCCTCCCCATGCCATAAAGGCAACGAGAACGTTCTGTCCAAGTGCAATCTGTCCGTTGTCTGAAGAAGACATGTCAGCAAGAAGGTCGCCCTTCTTTACCTCCTGTCCAACAGAAACAACTGGGCGCTGGTGAAAGGCCGTGAAGTTGTTTGTACGAGAGAAGTTTACGAGTGGGTAGTTCTGACTGCCGTTCTTTCCCTTTACAACAACATGACGTCCGTCTACTTCAGTAACAGTTCCTGCCTCGCTTGCAATAACAAGACGGCCAGAATATGGAGCTGCGTACTGTTCGATACCTGTTCCAACATATGGAGCGTTTGGTACGAGACATGGAGTTGCCTGCTTCATCATGTTTGATCCCATGAGTGCTCGGTTTGCGTCATTGTGTTCAAGGAAAGGAACCATCGCAGTTGCGATAGAAAATGCCTGATATGGAGCAACGTCAACGAAGTCGATCTGGTCAGCAGTTGTGATACCTGGCTCAGTCTTCAAACGAGCTTCGACATCTGTGTCGACAATCATTCCCTTTTCATCAACACGAACACCTGCGTGTGCAATGTTGTATTTCTCTTCTTCAAGAGCGTTTAGGTACTGGATTTCGTTTGTTACTTTTCCATTCTTTACCTTTACGTAAGGAGTTTCAATGATTCCGAAATCATTGATACGTGCGTAAATTGAGAGGTGAAGAATAAGACCGATGTTCGGACCTTCAGGAGTATGAATTGGACACACACGTCCGTAGTGAGATGTGTGCACGTCACGAACTTCAAGACCTGCGCGCTCACGAGTAAGTCCACCCGGACCAAGAGCTGAAAGCGTGCGGAGGTGCTCGATTTCAGAAAGGAGGTTTTCCTGGTTCATGAACTGTGAGAGCTGGTTTGTCGTAAAGAACTCTTTGATACGAGCCTGAAGTGGGCGCTGGTTGATGATCTGAATAGGAAGCGCAGTAGACGTGTCGATAGTAGACATGCGATCCTGCACGTTACGCTTGATCTGAGTCATTCCAACACGAACCTTCTGAGCAAGAAGTTCTCCAACATAGCGAACACGTCGCTGTGCGAGGTGGTCAATGTCGTCAGCCTTTGCATTTGGGATTTCATGAAGCCCAACGATGTGCTTTACCACAGTAACAAGATCTTCAGCGCTGATTGTACGGCGCTCAAGTTCTTTGTCGTCCATAGACTTTTCAAAACGCTTGTTAAAGCGGAAACGTCCAACTGGAGAGAGGTCGTAGCGATCTGTAGAAAAGAGTGCAGTAATGAACTCGCGTGCATTGTCTGCTGTTGCAAGGTCTCCGTCGCGGAGGCGCTTGTACATTTCAATGTTTGCATCAGCTGGCTTCTTTGCAGTGTCCTTTGCAAGACATGTTGCAATTACCTTTGCTGCTGATTCATGGTCGGCAAATGCGCCCATGATAGCCTCATCGGTATCAAGACCAAACGCACGAAGAAGACTCGTAACTGGGAATTTACGCTTCTTGTCGATACGGACATATATTACGCCGTCGGTCTCTGCATCGATTTCAATCCAAACACCACGTGCTGGAATAATCTTTGCTCCGAAGTAACGCTTTCCTTTGAGTTCGTTTTCAGTGAAAAAGATACCAAAAGAACGCGCGAGCTGCGGTACGATGACACGCTCGACGCCGTTGATGATGAAGGTACCATGACCTGTCATCATTGGGAGATCAGAGAGGAAAATTTCCTGCTCCTTTGTTGACCCTGTGAGTTTATTGGTAAGGCGAACCTGAACTTTGATTGGAGCTTCGTATGAGACTTTGTTCTGCTTTGCATGGAACTCGTCACACTTTGCTTCTCCAAGAGTAAATCCGGTGAACTCAAGCTGAAACTTTTTGCCTGAATAATCTGGAATCGGAGAGAACTCTTTAAAGACTTCTCCGAGACCGTTAGTAACCAATTCTTTGAACGAACGAATCTGCATTTCTAGCAAATCCGGAAACTCTGCGAGCGGTGTCTTGTACTTTGAAAAGTACTTTTTTGGCCGCCCTTGGGTCTTTGTCGACATATTTTATTATATGTTCTCAGATAAAAACGAAAACAACCAAGGCAAGACCTTTCTCCTTTGATAGATCTTGCTTTGCCAGTATTCTTTTAGTATCTGCACAGCATTCCCTGCCGTGTTTAGCTGCTAATATCTCCGGATTGCAACTAAAACTCAATCAGTCCGTAGTAAAGACAATATACTCTTTTTTAGGTTTTTCGTCAATATAGACAAATCCCTAATTTTTGCTAGTGCCTTTTTTCCACTCTTCTATCTTCTTATGATCCCCAGAAAGTAGTACGGGTGGCACTGAATACTTCTTACTCTTTACTCCTTTTTTTGGAATTGGCCACTCAAGTATTTCTGGTCGAGTATAGAACTCACTCGAAGAAACACGCTCCTCTTCGAGTGATTCAAGCTTTCCAAGCACGCCCGGAACTTGGCGAGAAATAGAATCGATAAGTACCATAGCAGGAAGTTCTCCTCCCGTAAGTACGTAGTCGCCAATGGAAACATCTTCAGCTTTCAAAATTTTCGCAACGCGCGCATCGATTCCTTCATAGCGTCCGCAGAGCATGATGATGTCGGTATATTTTTTCGCAGATGTTTTTGCGTATGCCGTTGTAAACTTTTCACCACTTGGAGCGAAGTGAATTACCTTTACTTTGACTTTCGCGCGCTTGGCAATTTTCTTTGTGATTGATTCAACTGCACGGAGTACTGGCTCGGCGCGAATAATCATACCAGGACCTCCACCAAATGGTCGATCGTCAACAATCATTGATACATTTCCATCTGGCCATACCTTCTTGTACTTCCCTGTTACAAACATTCGAGGATTCACAAAAGAAACACTAATATGCTTTTCGGCAATAGCGCGTCCAATGATCGATTCTTTTAAATATGAATCAAAAGCTTCTGGGAATAATGTAACAATATGAAATCGCATACAAAGTAACTGCTATGAATTCATCGTATCGGAAAGAATCTTTCCGTCAGCCATCAAGATAGTTCGGTGTGCCATTTTTGCATACTCTGGTTCGTGCGTAACCATGACGATAGTCTGCCCTTCCTTGTTTAGATCAAGAAACGTCTTAATCACCTGATCACTTGTTTCAGAGTCGAGGTTTGCAGTTGGTTCGTCGGCAAAGATAATTTTTGGTCCGTGAGCAATGGCGCGCGCAATAGCTACACGCTGTTGCTGTCCTCCAGAGAGCTGGCTCGGCAAATTATTCATACGATCGGCAAGTCCAACACGTGCAAGTGCTTTCTTTGCTTTTTCTTCTGCTTCTTTAATATCATATCCCTGCATGAGAAGTGGAATAACAGTATTCTCAAGAGCAGTCAGTGTTGGCAAAATAGCATAGTCCTGAAAGATGTATCCGAGGTCGTTAAGGCGAGCCATAGTGCGCTCGTTCTCAGATACTGGTACGAGATCGCGTCCGTCGATAATTACCTGCCCAGATGTTGGCATGTCGAGTAGTCCAAGCTGGTACAAGAGTGTAGACTTTCCAGAACCTGATTTTCCTGTAATTGTAAGAAACTGTCCCTCTGGTACTGAGAAAGTAAGTTTGTTGAGCGCAATGATTTGCTGGTCTCCACTCTGGAATATTTTTGTAAGGTCTTTTGCTTCAATCATATATGTGTTTTATTAGCGTCCCAAGATGGCACTGAGAGTATTCTGGCGGACGACGATACGCGCAGGAATATATCCGGCAATGACAGTAGTAACGAGAAGAATAAATCCACGGGTGAGTGTCCCAGGAAGTGTTGCCACAAGAATACCATCAGAGAATGGGAAGTTAATTGGGTTTGCAGTAAAGTACGGCTTGATAACTCCAAACACGAGAATCATTCCGAGAATAATTCCAAGAATCGCATAGATAAAAGCCTGATACATATATGAGTACAAGATTGCCTTTCTGTTGATTCCGATTCCCTTAAGAATACCGATGAAGCGTCGGCGAGTAATCGCGTTCACGAAAATCACAATGAAAATTGTAATCGATGCCACAATCAAACCAATACCTGAAATTGCACTTCCAAGAATATTGAATGTGTCTTTGATATCTTTGAGGAACTTTGGAAACGCTTCTTCGGCAGTTTGCACGCGAGCGTACTGGTCTACTCCGCTGTCGATCAAAAACTGCTTTGCTACAACTGCATCAGAACCAGGTTCCAAGCGAATAGCGATTGAAGAGGCATTCAAATCAGTTCGGCCAATAATTTTTCGCACCTCACTATCGAGTGCAATAATTGAACTATCAAATTCGTCCACCTTTGAAGAAACGATTCCTTTTACGTAATATTCTTTTGAAATATCTCCAACAGTAATTCGCACGCGAGATCCAATCGATACATTTTTCAATGTCTGAAATCCAGGGGCTTCAATTGGAGTAAATTCATAGAGAAGATTTTTTCCAAGAAGAACGCTATTTTGGTCAGTTGGCGCAAGGTATGAACCACGAATAACAAACTTTGATACTCCGGAAAACGCTTCTTCCTGCACTGGGTCAATTCCAAGGAATGATCCACCGGCTCCGTCACGCTTCTCCCCCGGCTTGAGCGTGTTGCGATAATCAGATTCAATACGTGCACTTCCTGCATAGCGAACAGTATGATTTACATATCCAGGAATAGTTTCAACGATTGCAGAAACGCGAGGTGTCTGCTCGATATATGAGCGATTCAAGAAAGAAGAAATGATGACATCTCCGAGACCGTATCGTTTCGCAGAATCTTCTGAACCCTGAATAAGTCCAACAAGGATTCCAGAAACAACCACCAAGTTTAGAAAGGTGAATGTCATCACTGCAATGATAAGTGCAGTCGTCCAAATATTTGCTCGCTTGATATCACGCTTCGCAAGATACCAACCAACTTTCGCGTTCTGCGAAAACGAGTTCTCTACCTTTGTTCTCTCTGGAGATGTCATATTTTTTCTTATTTCTGAATAAGAGCAATAGAGTCAGTTGCAGAAAGTCCTGTAAGAACTTCTACCATGTTTCCATCACCTTCATATCCAGTGGTTACAGTACGAGCTTCGTAGCGCTTGCGCTTTTCGTTCGTGATTACATTCACAGTAGATACACCATCGAGTGTTGTGATAGCAGCTTTTGGAACTGCAAGTACATTAAGACGCTCTCCAATGAGAATGTTCATGTTTGCATTCATTCCTGGACGAACAGCCGGAAGGAGATCGTTTTTGTCGAGCGATGCCTTCACCTTGTAGTTTACAACTCCATCAGTTGTCGTAGAAGACGGATCAATGTGAGCGATCTTTCCAGTAAATTGATTGGTTGAGCCAAAGGCGTCGAGCGTCATAGTTACCGGCTGACCAAGAGCTACACGTGCAATATTTGCCTCGTTAATATCAGCTTCTACGTATAGGTTACCAACATCCTGAAGTACGATGACGCGCTTCTGAGCTTCTGCTCGTTCACCTACTTTTACATCCACCTGTACTATTGTTCCATTTGCCGGAGCACGAAGAATAGTGTTGTCATACGCAGCCTGTGCTACGAGAACTTTAGCACGAGCTTCTTCAAGTTCTGCGGGACGAGCGGCAGCGCGCTTCAAAGCGAGCTGTGCCTGTGCTTCTGAGACCTTTGCGCGCGCTGCCGAAATAGCACTCTCGCTTGTTCGCTGAGCACTTTCATACGCACTGAGATTTGTTCCGTACGCAACAGACTTAGAGTTTGGAAGATGTACTTTCCAGTTATTCACTACATAGTTTTCTGGAAACTGAATGTAGAGACCTTTTGTTCCAAGAGCCACCGGAGTCTTTGTACTAATCTGAGCATTCCCTGATTCAATACCACTGTATGACATGTATCCTCCGTTTCCAGTTGTATACACAGTGATTTCATAGACACCCTCTTCAGTTCCTGTATATGTACCTGTTACTGTTGGAGCAGTTCCAGAGAGATCGGTTGAGCGAGTTGGAGTAAGGTCGGTATTCAAAAATGCACGGCGTGCGTTTTCTACCAATGTTTGCTGAGTAGTAAGCGTTGTCGCCAAACTTGCCTCGGCGCTCGCAAGCGCTGACTCGGCAACGGCAACTTCTTCACTCGAAGCCCCCTCTTCTACCTTCTGGTAGCCTGCGCGAGCAGACACTAAAGAAGCGTATTCATCTCGGTTGTCGAGAGACGCAAGGACCTGCCCTTTATACACCTTACTTCCAACAGACACTGAAACAGACTGCACAGTGTCGCTTGTTGAGAAAGAAAGCCCGAGGTCGGTTTGTGAAGTCACCTGTCCTGTTGCAAGCACTGTCTGTTTCAAATCACCTGAAGTGACTTCAGAAATAGTGATTGCTTCACCTTTTCCACCAGAAATGATTCGAACCAACACGAGGAGAATAATAATTCCCCCAACCCAAAAACGCTTTGGGTGCTGACCATAGTAATTTTTAAACGCCTGTATTTTTTCTTTCATAGAATGTTCTGATTATAGCACAGCCCCAATAAACGCTAGTTTGAGTCGCGAGATGCGCGATTGCGCTCTGTTTCTGTAAGATGTTTTTTGCGGAGACGAACGAAACGTGGAGTAATTTCGAGGTATTCATCGGCATTCATGACTTCAAGACCACGCTCGATAGAGAGTTCCCATGCTGGCTTAAGATACATGGCTTCGTCACTTCCAGAAGCACGGACGTTTGAAAGCGCCTTTCCTTTGATCGGGTTCACCATCATGTCTTCACCCTTTGATGTATTTCCAACAATCATACCTTCATAGACATCTGCTCCGTGAGCAATGTACATAACTCCACGGTCCTGCAAGTTCCAGATAGAAAATCCAGCGGCCTGACCACTGATCATACTGATCATTGAGCCTACTTCGCGCTTCTTGATTTCTCCGGCATATGGACGGAAGTCGATAAAGCGAGAAGCAAGAATTCCTTCTCCCTTTGTTTCAATAACGAACTGGTTACGATATCCAAGGAGTCCACGAGTCGGGATTTCAATCAAGATACGAGTAATTCCTTCTTTCTCGTTCATTGAAGTAAGCATTCCACGACGCTTTGTGAGTGTTTCAATAACTGAACCAGAATATTCTGTTGGCACGTCGATAGTAACCTCTTCGTACGGTTCACACTTTACGCCTTCGATTTCTTTCGTAATAGCGCGTGGCTGTGATACCTGAATTTCAAATCCTTCACGACGCATCTGTTCGAGAAGCACCGCAACGTGCAATTCTCCGCGTCCTGAAACGGCAAAGAAGTTGTCTGAATTAAAATCAACACGGAGACCGACGTTCACTTCAAGCTCGCGCTCGAGACGCTCGCGAATCTGGCGACTTGTAACAAATTTTCCATCGCGTCCTGCAAATGGTGAGTCATTAACAAGGAAAGAAAGCGTAATAGTTGGCTCGTCAATTGCAATGGTCGGAAGTGGAGTTACCCCTTCTGTTCCTGCAATTGTTTCTCCAATGAAAATATCTGAAATACCAGCAATGATTCCGATATCTCCAGAGACGAGTTCAGATACCTGCTCGCGCTTCTGTCCGATAAATGAAAACATTTTTGTAATCTTTGCAGTACGAGTTTTGTCTCCGTTTGTGACGTAGACAGTTGAGCCGTCTTTGATTGTTCCGTCGTACACGCGAGCAATAGCAAGACGTCCGAGAAATGAGTCGTAGGCAAGATTAAACGCCTGAGCAACAGCTGGTGCGTTTACATCGCGAGTAGCAGAAGGAACTTCTTCTAAAATCATGTCGAGCATTGGAGCAAGGTCAACTCCTTCATCTGCAAGGTTGCGCTTTGCGATTCCCTGGCGTCCGATAGCATAGATAGTTTTGAAATCAATCTGTTCGTCGTTTGCTCCGAGTTCCATAAAGAGCTCAAGAACTTCTTCGTGAACACGTTCTGGGTTTGCCGCTGGCTTATCGATCTTGTTGAGCACGACGATAGGCTTGAGTCCAAGTTCAAGAGACTTTTTCAAAACGAAACGAGTCTGCGGCATTGGTCCTTCCTGTGCATCCACCAAAAGAAGCACTGTGTCGATAGAGCGAAGAACGCGCTCCACTTCAGATCCGAAGTCGGCGTGTCCTGGAGTATCAACGATGTTGATTTTTACTCCTTTGTACGTAAGAGAACAGTTCTTTGAGTAAATAGTGATTCCACGTTCTTTTTCAAGATCGTTTGAATCCATTGAAGCAGCAGTATCATCTACTGCACCAGTAAACTTCAAAAGAGCGTCGGTAAGTGTTGTTTTACCGTGGTCCACGTGAGCGATGATTGCGATATTGCGAATGTCTTTCATATACAAAAATAAAATGCCCCAAGGGGCTGAAAATTAGCTATATATAGTATACCATTATTTCAATATGTATGCAAATTAAATCCCCTCTCTATACCGAGAAGGGATTATCATTCCTGCTTAAAAATACACCGCTACCCGAAAATCTGTCCTCGCATCTTTTTCATTTACGAGAGACAAGTGCCAAAAACCTTTCTTTAGGGTTACGTCCTCAAAATGGAGCGCTGGGTAAAAAATAGAACTTTCTTTTCCTGAAAAGTGGCTTGAATAGGTCGAGTCTGGTTGCATACACTGAATAAAATGAAGTCGAGTTCCAAGAAAAAGAATCGTACTACACGGACTATTACACTCGGTTAATCTCTCTTGCATAGAAATTTTTTGCATAAGTATTTCAAGCCGAAGAGGAATGTGCAAACTTTGCTTAATTATTACAGACACATCTGAAAGAAAAACTTTCTCATTCAAAGAACGAGTTATTCCTGCAGTAATAAATTCAGAAAACCATTTTTCAATCACTTGAGAGCAATGTAATAAACTTGTCGGTTCTTCTATGTGCTCCACAGAAAAACGACTTCCTCGATGAATTAAAACTAAATCGTTCCATTGTGTCTCTTTTAAACGAAACTCCATTATTTCTTTTACAGTTGCCATAGAATTTTTTTAACATTCTACACATATACCCAGTCATGTCAAAAAAACAACCCGCTTTTATACAAAAGCGGGTTGTTTTTTTGGTAATACTATTTAGAGATTCTTGAGTTCTTCCATTGCCTCGTCGAATGTTGCTTCGATTCCGGCTGCCTTTGTTCCTCCTTCTGGTTCGTTGATCTTGAGGTTTACGCGGGCGTTGTTCTTCATTCCGATTACGCGGAGAAGAGTACGGATAGCTTTCGCTGTGTTACCCTGTCGTCCGATAATCTTACCCATGTCTACTGGGTTTACCGTGAGCTTTACGAGTACTCCCATTTCGTCGACAGTGCGTTCGATTTTTACATCGTTTGGGTTGTCGACCAATGCTTTAACTACATATTCGAGGAACTGTATTTCTTCCATACTATCTTGAGCTGAATCCTACTAATGAAATTGGCAGTGGCTCGACACCACGCCTTAGATTTCAGTGTACCCAATATTTGAAAAGTTCGCAACAAAAAAACAACTCTTGCTAAAGGAGTTGTTTTTACTTTTTTACATAATTCATTTTAGCGTGATTCTTCACTCGGCACTGCAGTGTGAGAAAAAAGGATAAGTGCTTCACGGTTAGTTTTACATTGAGTGCCTACCTCATGATACATTGCGGGAATCTGTCCATTAGTCGCTTTCTCGAATTTCTTTCCTGGAAAGAGTGCAATTTTTCCATTCTTTGGAATATATGGAATACGCTTCCATAACGCCTCAGGAGTATACTGAGAATAGTTTGGAATAAAATCCAATCCTGCATGCGAGGCATATGCCTGCACTGTGATAAATCCTATATCCACGTGTCCTTTCGCAAGTGGGACTCCCCGGTCAGAAGCTGGTCCATGAAGATACTGAAGGAGTCGCAATGGATGAAAATCTTCTACTGCAGGAGCATTAACCTGCTCAAACAAATGGGACCCTCGAAACTGAGAGTCCAGCTCCTCTGTGAGTTCGAGCACTACATTCAAGAGCATTCTGTGCGCTTGATGTAAGACATTAAACCACATGTGATATTCCATATAATCAATCTCTGTTAATCTTTGTAAGCGGAAGTAATCCGCTAAAAGACCCGTGCGATACATGAACATCCATTTGGGATCATACTCACCACCCTTTGGAAAAATGACTCCATGGTCAGGGAGGCGGGAAAACTCAGGATAATGGATTTGCCATAGCTGAAGCATATTCGGTGGCTTGTTGAGCAATACCTTAAATCCATTAAACAGTTGCGTAATCAACGGCGTAATATGTGGGTAATCGATAATTACCAACCGGTTAGTCAAAAACTCTTCGGCAGTGTATTTCAAGTTTTTCATTTTTCAATGTTTTTTGGTTCATGGTGATACTCGCTTTTTAATGAGGAAATGTCAACAAGCCTCAAAAGAAAAACCACGGAACATGTTCCGTGGTTTTTCTTCGGGCGTATAGATTACGCTGCCTTGAGTTCCTTGCGCTTCTTTGTAGGAGCCTTGCGAGCAAGAACGTTCTTTTTCTTTCCTTCTACGATTCCCTTTGTTACGAGGAAGTTGTAGACAGTGTCAGATGGCTGTGCACCAACACTCATCCAGTGCTGTACGCGGTCAGCTTTGAGGCCTACTTCGCCAGACTTTGGATTGTAGAATCCGAGGATTTCACTAAATTTTCCGCTTTTCGCGGCGTTTTTGGAGTCAGTAAGAACGACACGAAAATGTGCCTCGTTCTTGCG
>CALQZW010000010.1 GCA_943350045.1 Candidatus Nomurabacteria bacterium
AGAACTGGATACATATACGGCTCTGGAACCGTACCTTTCTCTTCCATCAAAATGATATCAAACTGCTTGTTAACCACAGCAATGAAATGCAAACAGCCGTGAATAAGAGCAAGAATAACTCCGCATATAAACATTATCATTCTTCCAAGGAATAATATGAAGTCGCGAACAAATTTTTGACCCGCAAGGAAATCCTTTGACTTAGTTGTCATTGTATTAAGTTTAAAAAGTGAGATGAATTAATTATATTATATCATATATAGAAATAAAGTCAAATATTTTCTCTATGATATAATCCAAGTACATATGGCTCAAAAACAATACTGGCTGATCAAATCTGAGGCTTCTTGCTACAGCATTTCAGACCTCAAGAAAGACAAGGAAACGGCATGGACAGGGATTCGTAACTACCAAGCGCGTAATTTCATGGATTCAATGAACGTTGGTGACTTATGCCTTTTCTATCACTCAAACGGCACCGACGTGCATCCAAGCGGTGTCTATGGTATCGCCAAGGTATCAAAGAAGGCGCATGCAGATGCGACTCAGTTTGACTCGAAGGATGAACACTACGACAAAAAGGCGAGTAAAGAGAAGCCAATCTGGCGCTGTGTAGACGTGGCGTTTGTAAAAGAGTTTTTAAAGCCAATAAGTTTAGGAGATATAAAGCGGGAACAAAGACTTGAGACAATTGAGGTTCGTAAGCCAGGATCAAGACTATCTGTACAGCCAGTGTCTGAAGCGCATTTTAAAATAATTGAAGGATTAAGTAATTAATCTTTTATAAAGCATTCGAATCAACTATATAAAATGAATTATTTTTTTGTTAAAGTTAATCTAGGCATGATATAATTATATTTCAGTGAAACAAGCAGATTCAACCCAAAATTTCAAAGAATTTTTAAAAGAAAAAAGAGCTTTCTATAAGACTCTTTCTGTATCCGATGTATATTGCCCAGTACTGGATGCAAATATAGTATTTAACTCAAAAGGGTTCTACCATCTGCGTTACGACAGTCATGGGAAAGAGCGTGTAATAAAAGAGCAGAGATACAAGCTAACCCTGCTTCCACTCGTAAAGGCAGTAATAAAATGTGCAACAAGTATACATGAATACAGAAAAGAAGAGTACTCAAAACCACTAGGAAAATATTTTGAAATCTGGGAAATTAAAGCCACCGTTGGAAAAAGCAACACAACAGTATCAGTCATCCTCAGAAGGATAGGTACTGGAAACATAACATTCCTAAGCGTTTTTAAGGAGAAAGAAAAGAAAACAAAAAAGCCCTCCAAATAGGAGAGCTTAATTGATGTGCCCGCTTGCGGCGTATGGAATTCCTTTAGCCGAATAAACCGTGAGGTTCACGAGCACATATATAATATAAACTATTTATAGATAAATTACAACAACGCCCCTAATTTGTGGATAATTGTATGTATTTTTTACTTATATGATAAGTAAAAAAAAAAATCTACCTTAGAAAAAACTGACATTTAACAAATAAACCATTAAAAGCACAGAAATGAAGAAAAAGCTTGCAAGGCAGGGAATATGTATCTGATCGAAAACATAGGAGCCGATATGGAATCCATAAATATACTTAAGTATGAGTGGGGTATGGGAGGTGTAGTTTCTCCATATTGACACAAATAAAACCATTCATTCAGAGTGGTTTTATTTTAACAAGCACAAGGTCTCCGGTTATCTTGGTATAAATATAAACAAACAAAAAAAATACAGCTATCTATTGATCAATGTCCCTTCGTATCTATTTTCTTCAACATATGAATCTTCTGATTCATTACCCAGAAAATGACGATCTAATAAAGCATCTATCAAGTTACCGGTAGTCTTAATCTTCAGATTGTAAACAGGGAGAAGATGCTCACTTCCTCCTGCCCCTGATTTTATTCTCTGGATTTCAGTTTCATATTTACTAATTTCGTCCCACAATTGAGATACTCTTTTCTTTGGATTGTTCATGTTCTCATAAGTCAAAAACCAGGCGGTAATTGCGGAAACAATTACTAGGAATATCTTTGTATACATTTGAATATTCTGATATGAGTTAATTATAAATTTAACATAAGTAAGTATAGGTCTATATACAGCTTCAGGTCAATACGTAATCCAACCGAAGCACGGGAAAGAAATATGCAGTACACAAGTCTTAACGAACTACTGAACCCAGAACTAAAAGAAAGAGTAGGCTGATGAGTGTGGCGACATCGTATGCCAGCCGTTGATGAAAGTAGAGATAATTAACAGACCGGCCAAATGCGATTATCCTTAGAAATAGCCGTGGGTATATATCCACGGCTATTTCTATATGCGCATAGTGTCGTAAAAGATATATTGTGCGACATTACCATATATTTTATCCACAGCTACCAATACATAGAAAAAGCTCCATCGAAGGATTTCTTCGTGGAGCTTTTTCTGAGGTCTTCCCTCTACGTATAAAGTTTTACGATTACTTTGAGATACAGGTATTAAACGAATCGACTTGTGCGTTATACGAACGAGACTTGGTAGAGATTGCACTGTACTGTGCGTTATAGTTATCGACGCCTGAATTATACTTATCAGTCAGAGCAAGCACGTCTTCCCCATTTGCCTTCTTTTGATCAATCTCGGCTTTGAGACTAGTGAGAGAATTCGACAAAGAATAGAGTGAGTTTTGTCCGGCGACGATTTCTTGCCTAAGTGTATCGTTCACAGCAGGACATGCAGAGCGTGGTCGGCCAAAGTGCTGTACGATAACTACGACCAACTGACCCTTGTAGCGACCCTGTGCAATTCCGATTCCGATGTCGCTGTACGAACCATCGAGAATGTTTGCTTTGTGACCTTCGCTGTTCATCCATGCATTCACAACATCGGCTTCGCTGGTAAATCCTCCGAGTGCAAGATTTTCTCCGACTCGAATGTATTCATACCCAGCTTCTGCGACGAGTGAACCAACAGTGACTCCATCTGGAGAGACGTGGTCAAAATATTGTGCTTCGAGAATGTCGTTGGCTTTTGCTTGTGCAGACTGACTGAGCTTTGCTGAAAGTGTAAGATTCGACTTCGTATTTGCGGTACGACGAACATTTGTTTCTGATACGATTCCTTCGCTCGTGAGTGTTGCAGCTGAGAGAACATTCTTATATGAAGGATTCTCAGACAAGAGTGGACCGGGAGTAACAAGCTCTCCACCTTTTACTACAATTTCTTTTACAGAAGTTTCTTCACTTTCATCACCTGAGCCTTTGAGTCCAAGAATAGATTCTTCTCCTCCTTTCCAAAGAAACGTTATTGAGATGATGACGAACACGACGGTGATGATGTTTATAATATACGCTCGTTGTTGTTCCATAGTATTGTGTGAGTTTTATTTACAGTTTGCGGCTGGACCATAGCCGGCAGTCTCTGCTTCTTTGCTTGTAGTAAAGTATACTTTGTTTTCTTCCTTTATACGATTTGCTCCGGAACACCCAACCGGGTAGTATTTAGTTCCGTTCTTTGAAGCCACGAAAGCGCCCTTTTTCTGAGATGGTGACGGAAGGGCGTCGATAGCACTCGCCGTGACTGCTGGAGTCTTCGGAGAGGCCCCCTGCCCTGCCAAGGTAGTATTTGTAGGCATATATGCGGCAATCGGGCAGGAAATGACAACAGGAGTCGCCTGAGCGACCTCTTTTTGTGCAGAATATCCCATCCAAAAGGATATTCCAGCTACGGCCACCAAGGTCAGCATGCTAACCAAAGAGACTCGTTTCTCCCCTGCCCGACCCTTGATTTTTTCTGCGAAAGTATGTATACTCATTTGTAGTTAATTATATAGTATTTTTTGGGCTTTTGGCTGTGGGTTTCCCCAGGTAGAAAGCTCGTTATAACCCAAACCATATGGCACATCGAAAAGCGGGCGGTACAGCCCGAAACCTAAGGGATTCAAACCCAAAATACCTCGGAACTAAGCTCTATGCAGGTGAGACTGCAAAGTCTGGTTCTATCATCATCCGCCAGCGTGGTACTGTAATTCTTGCAGGACGCAATGTTCAGGTTGGAAAAGACCACACTCTTTTCTCAGTAAAGCCAGGAGTTGTCTCTTTCTCAAAGACTCGCAAGACAAACTACGACGGAACAAAGACAATCAAGAAAGTTGTAAACGTAGACTAACCTCTACTAAAAAGAAAACCCTCGGATTTCCGAGGGTTTTCTTTTTGCTTGTATGGTTATCCAGCAATAACAGTAACTGAAACAGGTTCCTTCATTCCGAGAGCCTCAACTGTAGCTGTATATTCACCGACATGTTTGATTGGCTCGCAGTGAATAATGGATTCTTCGATAATTATATGGTGATCCTTCTTGAGCGCGAGGGCGATGTCTTTTGGTCCAACAGATTTAAAGAGACCACCTTCAGTATTCGCCACAGCAGAGATTGTCACGCCAACGCCCTGTACTGAACGGAGATTCTTTCTAAATAAGTCACTCTGAATCTGCTTTTCCGCTTCTTTATCTATCTTATTCTGATGAAGCTTTGAAACAGCTTCTGGTGTAGCAAGCATCGCCAACTTTTGTGGCAAAAGAAAGTTACGGACGTAGCCGTCTGGCATGTCCTTTACTTCATTGATTTTTCCTACCTTTGCAACGTTTTTAAGAAATATAACTTTCATATTCCTTATTCTACAGGATTTTCACCCTATTTTCCAGTACGGAAGAATTCAAGGGCGCGATCCATAACAGGGTCTTTTCCGTTCTTTGTATTCTCAGCTGTCGCTTCAACTTCGATATCTGGCTCGATACCCTTTTTTGAAATAGAGAGTCCGTCAGGGGTAAGCCATTTTGCTACAGTAATTTTGAGCGTTGTGTCACGAGTGATATTTACGACTTCTTGCACAGATCCTTTTCCGTATGTTTTCTCTCCAATGAGTGTCGCAGAGTCGTGATCAGAAAGTGCTCCGGCAACGATTTCAGAAGCAGACGCAGAACCTCCGTTTAGGAGAATAACTACGTTTACTTTCTTTGGATCTACAAATCCATATCCCTTACTCTTAAAGACATCACTCTCTCTTCCTTCGCCATATTCCTCAGTAACAATAACTGCGTCTTTTGGAAGAAACATGCTTGAGATATCGATTGCAGAATCTAAATACCCTCCTGGATTATTTCGCAAATCGATGACGAGATTTTTCGCACCGCTTACAGAAAACTCCTGCATTGCCTGAGCAAACTTTTGCGCAGACGACGCTCCAAAACTATAGAGACTCACGACAAATACATCACTGGAGAGTTTCTTCGTTTCAATCATCGGAATTGAAATAACGTCACGCATTACAGAGACTACGATTGGTTTTGTTTCGCCTTTACGATAGAGAGAAAGTTCGACGCTCGTGCCACGCTGTCCACGAATGAGACGGACCGCTTCTTCTACTGTCATATCACCTGTTTCCGTCTTGTTTATCTCCAAAATCACGTCACCAGCTTTTATCCCAGCCTTCTCTGCTGGAGTATTTTTCAGTGGAGCAACAACGGTCAAAACCTTGTCCTTTATTCCGATTTCCATTCCAATACCCTCAAAGCTTCCTTTGATTGTTTCTTCAAATTGCTTTGATTCTGCTGGTGGGAAATATACAGAATACGGGTCTCCAAGAGAGCCTACAAGACCGCTGATTGCGCCATACAAGCGCTCCTGAGAAGAGATGTTCTTTGCTTCGGGATACTTTTCATCGATAGTGTTCCAGACACGCCAGAAGGTGTCGAAATCAACATTTCCAGTTGAAGCATTCGCCATGTTTACGACTCCTGAGACACGCTCAGAATACGGCTTCTTTGTGTAACCCACGTAGAGACCGCCGACAAATACACCCACAACAATAGCGAGCGATGCCGTAACATATAAAAGCTTCGTACTGTTTTTCATATACGATATAGTATACCGCCCTTCTCACAGAAGCCCAAGCTATGCAATTTCAGTAAAAGTCTGAGTGCGAACTTCTTCACCACTTTGCACTGTTCTCACGCGTGATGTGCGCCACAAACGAGTTCCTAGGTATACGATCACAAGTCCAGAAATTACCATCAAGGCTGTTTTCCATGAGCGCGGGAAGCCAGTAAACGGCAAGATTATAAGCCATACGCCAAGTCCGATAATTATTTTTTCAGCTGTTGATTTCATACGTTCGTAGTATACCGATGTCGGCGTTAATTGCAAAAATGTGTATAAATCTAGGACTTTGCCACTGCGACGACAAACTCTCCTTTTTGCTTGTTCGGATCAGAGAGCAGGAGTGTGTGGAGCTCATCGGGACTACCCTCTAGCACTTCTTCGAACTGCTTCGTAAGTTCACGAGCAATCCAGATATGCGCAGTTGGAAAGTCTTTAATCATTTCCTCGAGAAACTTTATGATACGGTGAGATGATTCATATAAAACATGAGACTCGTCGCTCTCGCTCATCATACGAATAAGAGTCTGCCTCCCCTTCTTGTGCGGAAGGAATCCAAGAAAACGAAAGCGTCCACTTTGAATCGGAATAATACTGAGTGCTGAAGTAAGTGCACTCGCTCCAGGAATCGGAGAGATATGCAACTCGCTACCAAACCTCTCTCGCAGATAGGTAATCAGTGGCGATCCAGGATCAGAGACAAGCGGAGTACCAGCGTCTGAGACAAGTGCGAGATCTTGGCCTTCTGCTAACCAGTCGGCAATCTTTTCCATCTTGCGTGTATCAGAATGCGAGTGAAAACTTTCCGTGCGAGTTTGAATCTCGTAATGCATTAAAAGTTTTTTTGTATGGCGGGTATCTTCACACAAAATACACGAAACCTCTTTGAGTACTCGAAGAGCTCGAAGCGTGATGTCTTCGAGATTTCCGATAGGTGTTGCCACCATATACAAAGTTCCGATTGTGTGTGATTTTTTTTCTGACATTATTTTACAAACGGCCCAACGATTCCATGCGCTTCGGCTATAACAGCATGCGCTTCTTCTTGTGTTAGTTGAAAGTCTTTTACGAGATCTTTTTCAGTATAGGTGAGCAAATCTTGTGCGAGGATAATACCCTTTTTTGCAAAGAGTGGCAATGCGTCAGCTGGAAGTGACGGGAGGACTGTGACAGGATACAGACGCTTCTGAGATATAACGTCCTCAAGAGACGCTCCGCGTGGATAATTCCATCCGGTCAAGCGAATCCCTCTACATTTCGCATACGTAATTGAACTCTCAGTAAACTTCGTGTTCGTGATAATCCACATCGTGTTCTCGTACTCCTCTTGAGCCTTCTTTGGCATGCCCCGGACGATATCAAGCAGGCGTGCATCTGCGTACATTACAACGTCGACGTGAGTCTTTATAGATGGTTCGTTGCGATACTTCGCCTCGATAATAAAACGCTTTGTGCCAATACTCGCGATTACATCAGTTTCGTGAGTAAGACACTTTCCTCTAATCATCTGATTGCGATTTGTAGCAAATCCATACGCCTGGAGAACTGTCTCAATATATTGTTCAAAAATAAATCCAGATGGTCCGAGAGACTCAAGACCACGACGGAGAGAATAGCGAGCTGCGATATCCATGTCGTCACGCACAAGATATGTGAGTGCCTTACGAAAAATTTTAGTTGTCGAATCGTCAGGTTTTACTTTATCAGAAACCTTCTTACAAATTTCATCGGCAACGGCACGAGGTGCACCTGCTTTGCGAAGCGAGAGACATAACTTAGCTGGACTAAAAGGTTCTTTTTTTCCGTCGATTTTTATGACTTCCATATGTATCTATTCTATCACAAATGAAAAAAGAAAAAGCTCGCGCAGATAGGCTACGCGAGACTTTTTCCTGTTGTCGACCTTTACGAATGTAAGTATACAGCGAGATATACTTTTTTGTAAAGAGAAAATCTTTCACGATGTGTGGATTTCCTGAAAACAAAATTTGTGCGTGTGGAAAGAATCGGACTTTCGACCTCTGTCTTATCAGGACAGCGTTCTACCACTGAACTACACACGCATGCTTGAACTTTTTTACTATAGCAGAAAAAAAAGTTTTCGGCAACGCATAACGCCCCGCCTCTTGCGAGGCGGGGCGTTATGTTTTAACTTACCAATCTAAAGGATTAGAAGCGGCGCTCCTGCGGACGTGCTGGAGAAACCGTGAGCTTGCGGCCCTGGAAGTCGGTGTCATTCATGGTCTCAACTGCCTTATCAGCATCTGCATCGTTTGTCATTTCGACGAAACCGAAGCCTTTTGAGCGACCAGTCATTTTATCCATGATAATCGTTGCTGAATCAACAGGACCGAGCTGCTCGAAGTGAGCCTTAAGGTCTGCGTCAGTCGATGAGTAAGGAATACCACCGATATAGAGCTTCTTTGCCATACTATTACTTGTGCGCTAAAACGCGGCGCACGCGCGATACTTTAGTAATGGTAGCGTGCGTTCACCTGTACTTCCCTGCAAAACAAGGCGCGCATGAGAAACGAAAACTACTTACGGAAGTATACCACATTTTAGCCTTGTCTACAATACGCAACTAAATGCCTGTGTAAAAACATAAAAAACCACGCCTGTCTCATAAAGAGGTGTTTAGGCGTGGTGTATACAATTCATCTTATTCATTTTTTTTACTTTCCGTCAGCGTCTTTTTTCAAAGGCAATCGTTTTATTTGTGAACAATGTAACTTACACAAATAATACACAACGACACAGAGCAACGCAAGTATTTTACTACTCCTCTTCTCCCGAATCCCCCATCTGTCCCTCTTCGAGTGCTGTGAATATTTTGTCCATTTTACCGAGCATGATTCCTGGAATGTTTGACCACGACTGGCGGATGCGGTGGTCGGTAATTCTGTCCTGCGGGAAGTTATACGTACGAATTTTCTCAGAACGGTCTGCTGTTCCCACCTGACTCTTTCGCTCAGCAGAGTACTTACTTGCCTCTTGTTCTTCGGCAAGCATTTGCAGTTTAGCGCTAAGAATTTCCATGGCACGTTCACGGTTTGCAAGCTGACTACGCTCGCTTGTACAGCGTACATCGATACCAGTTGGGCGATGGATGAGTCGCACGGCTGTTTCAACCTTGTTAACGTTCTGTCCACCCTTTCCTCCAGCACGAGAGTACTCCATATCCAAGTCTCCTGGATTGATTTCAAACTTTACTTTCTTGCGAATAGGAAGCACGGCTACTGTGATAGTAGAAGTGTGAATACGTCCGTTTTTTTCTGTGTCTGGAATACGCTGAACACGATGAGTACCTGTTTCAAAACGCATTTTCTTGTACACATCTTTTCCTCGAACTTCAAAAGAAGCTTCGCGATATCCACCAACTTCTGAAGTAGACGTTTCGAGTTTTTTCCAACTCCATCCGATAGTTTCTGCATATGCCTGATATGCTCCTGCGAGCTCTGCAGCAAAAAGAGATGCTTCATCTCCTCCTGCTCCTGCACGGATTTCAAGCACGATTTCATTTGGAAACTGTTCCTCTTCTTTTTCAGAATCTTCAATTTTTGCAACCTCTGATTCAATGCCATGTTTCTGTTCCTGGATGAGCTCGAGTTCTTTGACAGCCATTTCATGAAGGTCTCCATCGGCTGCAAGCATTTCACGAACGACTTCTTCTTCACGCAAAAGTTTCTCATAGCTCTCTGCGAGATATGAGGTCTTGTGGTCTTTCTTTAGTTCTGGAAGTTTATCTACGAGTGACATATATGGTTAAGGATACAAAAGCGGGCGAACCCTTGCAAGGGTTCGCCCGCTTTTTGCAAAGCTATTTAGCTTTCTTTGGAGCAGCTGCTGCACGGCGCTTGTTAAAGCGGTCGAGGCGTCCTGCAGTGTCGAGAATGTTTTCCTTTCCAGTATAGAAAGGGTGACATGCTGAACAGATTTCAACTGAAAGCTCGTTCTTTGTAGAACCGACTGAGTAGGTTGCACCACAGACACATGCTGCGGCTGCTGTTGCGTGATATGTTGGGTGGATTGATTTCTGCATAACCTACTAACAATAGCATATTTGAATTATTCTGGCAATATCGAACTTTTCAGCATATTTAGCGACGAGAAACCCCATATTCCTTAAGGTAATCAATGTCTGCCTGGATAGCATTCCTTAGGGTTTGTACACTTCGTCCATATGAACACGTAGCTCCTCCGGTACCGTAATATCGGCAGGCTGCACGGAGCTGAGCTGCAGTACTTGTTCCCTTTGCTCCAAGGTCTGTAAGGTACATCGCAGAGGCCATGAAGGCGTCTTCTGCATTCCATGGATTCGCGTCACGCCCCAAGACAGTTTTAAGTCTATTCTCAAAAATCTTCCATGTTGAGGCAATGAACTGAGCAGGACCCATAGCGCCTCCGAACCCAGCAACTCCTGCAATCGGACAAGAAACGCGCGTTGTCTTCCAGTCCAGCCCAAGACGTGAAGTGATTGCAATAAACGGCTGAACATCTCGTGACGCCTTCATGACATTACTAAAAGCTTTTCCTGTATTTGCACCCACACCGGCTCCTGTTTGTTCATTTGTAAGAAAACACTGTCCCACATTTTTACCAAGACTACTTTCTTGTGTAAGAATAGCGAGAACAAAAGCAGGATCTACTCCAGTTTGCGCTGCAGCTTTCTCTGCGTATTGAAGTGCAATATCAAAACGAATCGCTTGAGATCCTCCAGCCAAACTAAAGAGCCGAGCCTTAATCTGATTTACTTTAGCCTGCTGTGCTGTAATTACCTTCTGATACTCTGCCTCTTTGTTCTTACTAATTGAGAGAAGAGTCTTTTGAGTCGACTGATCTTTTTCAATTGTTTTTTTTACATTCTCGAGACTTGCCTTCTCATCAATAGTCGCGTCTTGTTCTTTTTCAAGTTGGGCTTTTTTCTGAATCGTCACTCCTTTAATTTCAGAAATAGTACTCACTGAAGACTTAATCTCGGACTTAAGCGCGTCGTATCGACTCACATCAGAATAAAAATCTGAAAGAGACTGGTTGGAAACTAGAAAACTCGTGAGTGTAACACTATCCATCTCGTTTGTCTTTCGGAGTAATTTAGCAAGAGAATCTTTTTCTCTTGTAATTTTTTCCGTAAGACTAACAATTGTTTTTTGCTGCTCGGTAATTGAGCGATTGAGCTGACTTACTTTGAGTGTCTTGCTTTTAATTTCAGCTTGTTTTGCCTTTATTTTCGCATTTAAAACATTGATATCTCCCTGCAAGGTCCCCGACTGCCCTTTTTGAGCATTCAGTTGAGCATTAAGAACTTTGAGTTGTTCTTCGAGCTCGGTAATTTGATTCTGACAATAGGCTTTTTGATCTGCAGGTGCATTTGCTGTGATTGTAAGACAATCGACAATAGCATTGGCTTTGGGGGTAGAAATCGGAGCAATAAGTGTGAGAAATACAGTAGAAAGCGCAACGCCGGCGAACACTTTTTTATTATTTTTAACCATAAACATACAGAGGAAGTATATCACAAAACACCCGCCATCTGGCGGGTGTTTTACACAGTAGTATTGTATATGAATTAAGCAGCTGCTTCCTCTTCTTCTTTCTTTCCGCGCTTCTCAACTTCGATCTGACTAAAGTCAATTGCAGAAACTTCTTCTTTCTCTTCCTGAATTGCTGCAATAGTTGCAACCATTTCATCTGCTCCAGCTGTAGCCTCAACTCCAGATGGAAGTTTGATGTCCTTAACAAGAATCTGACTGTCGAGATTTTCAAGTACTGAGAGGTCTACTTCGATTGCATGAGGAATATCCTTAGAAAGTCCCTTCACTGCAATTTCGTGCATGCTCTTTACGAGTGAGCCAAGTCCACCCTTAACTGCAGGAGAAACCCCTACGAATTCAAGAGAAACAGAAACCTCGATTGGCTTGTTTACGTCAATAGCAAGGAAGTCTACGTGCTGAGGAACATCCTTCACTGGATCATTTACGAGCTCGTGAATGAGTACAGTAACTTTTCCTGTAGGAAGTTCGAGAGTAACAGTACCTGACTCACCTGCTGCTTTCCAGACCTTAATAAGGTCTTTCTGCGCAACTGAGAAGGATTCTGCAGTACGGCCTGAACCGTATACCACTGCAGGTACAAGACCCTGCTTGCGGAGGTTGGTAAGGTTTTCGCCTGAAGAACGGGCGACTGCTTTTAGTATCATAGTCATATTTGGCTATTATACATGAAAATAGCGTATCGTCAAAGGTAAATACCCTACCCTCGGATAAGATACTTTCCAATATCCGCCTTTGTAAGACCTACCTTTTTCCCTGGATTAAAGATATTTTTCGGGTCAAAGATATTCTTTATCTGAGTAAAAATCTCTGCCATTTCAGCTCCGAACATGTCAGGCAGGAATGGAGTACGGATAATTCCATCATTATGCTCTGCAGTGATTGACCCTCCAAGGCGAATGACCAAGTCATATACTTCCTCAGATACTTCAAGAATCATTTTCTCTGAAAGACGTGCGTCATTTTGAATGAGCGGAATAATATGAAAGTTTCCATTCCCTGCGTGACCGTGAATGTTATAAGAAAGATTATGTTTCTCTAAAATTGCGCGGATTGCTGGAATAAATCGCGGAAGAGCACTTGGTGGAACGATTACGTCGTCAATAAATGGAGCGGTACGCTTCCCTTGATAGTGACTACGCAAGAGCGCAAAGCTGTCATGACGAATCATCCAGTACTTTTCTCCATCTTTCTTGTTTTCGATAATTCGAGAGCGAGCACTATCAAATCGTTCAAGTCGTTTTTTCAATAGTGTAAGGCGAGCCAGAATCTCTGCCTTGTCCTCCCCCGCACATTCAACAAGAAGAACAAGCTTTGGAATTCCGCCAATCATCATTCCAAACTCAGGAATAAACTGAAGGCCAAGCTTGAGTGCTCCCCAGAAGCCACGCTGTTTAATAAACCCTCGCCAAAAACGCACTGCAAGCTCGATAGTCTTGTCGTCGTACGCCTCGATAGTCTCAGGTGAAGTCTTTTGAATTTCCTGCACGATATCAGCAAGTGGTCCGAGGTCTTTTAAGAACACAACAAGAAGTGCGGACTGCGAATGAGGTTTTACTAAACGGAGCGTTGAGTTTGTTGTAATTCCAAGTGTGCCTTGTGAGCCGACAATAAGCTGAGTGAGGTCAAACATTTCTTCTTTTGTTTTTGGATTCGTACGCACGACGTTCCAAATATTGTACCCAGCTGCATTTTTTGAAACCTGAGGCTTCTTTGCGGAAATGAGTTCTCGGTTGTTGTCGATGATTTTAAGTATTCCTTTATATACCGATCCTACAAAGTCACCCTTTGTAGCGCGACTGCGCGCCTCTTTGATCGGAACTTCGCGAATCATTTCACGAGAACCATCGGCAAACACAAACTCAATGTCTTTTACATAATCCTCTGTCTTTCCATATTTCAAAGAAAGTTCTCCTCCCGAGTTGTTTCCAATCATTCCACCGATGGCATTAATACTCTTTGATGCAGTAAAACACGGCAAAAGGAGACCTGCTTCATCGGTCTTTTTTTCAAGATCTCTATAGTACACACCTGGACCCGCAGGAACCTCTGCTGAAATAATAACGCTCTGAGCACCAGGGAAATGAGGAAATACTTCGTGTGCTGACACTGGGCGAATCTTTCCAAGCGTGTTGAGATATCGCATACAGTCGAGACTGATTGAGTTATTGAGTGACCCACCAGCCATACATGTTCCGGCCGCGCGTGGAGTAATAGAAAGTTCAGGATTTTTCTTTTTTGCACTTGCGACAAACTTCACAAGCTCGACGACGTCGTGTGTATCTTTTGGATACACAACAACTTCTGGTGCAATATCAAACAAACTTGCGTCGCGTGAATGTGAAAGAATTGCTTCAGAAGAAGTATCGACGTCACCTTGAATAATTTCTTTAAGAGATTCTGCGAGTTGCTTCATATATTTTTATTCTATCACGACATGATACAATGATGATATGGATAACTATGATTTCATCGCACTCGGAGATGTAGTAACCGAGCCATTTATCAGACTACAAGATGCAGAAGCAACCTGCGACCTCGACCAGAAAAATTGTAAACTCTCAATGCGTTTCGGAGACAAGATTCCGTACGAGTCTGCACAAATGTGTAGAGCTGTTGGAAACAGCGCAAACGCAGCAGTCTCCGCTTCACGTCTTGGAGTGAAAAGCGCCCTTCTTGCATACATTGGAGATGATGATATTGGAAAAGGAAATATTGAAGAACTTACAAAAAATGGCGTTGGTACGAGCCTTATAAAAACAGTCGCCGGAATGCCAAGTAACTACCATTTCGTACTCTGGTATGACGTAGAGCGAACAATTCTTGTAAAGCATACTGAGTTCCCATATGCATTCGACATGAATATGCCTGCTCCAAAATGGATGTATCTCTCTTCCCTTGCCTCAAACTCTGCAGAGTATCATGACCAAATCGGAGAATATCTCACAGCACACCCAGAAGTAAAACTCACCTACCAGCCAGGAACATTTCAAATGAAGCTTGGTATTGAGCGCACAAAAAAAATCTACGAGCGTACAGAACTATTCGTCTGTAATTTTGAAGAGGCCCAGCGTATTCTTCAAACAAACGAAAGTGATGTAAAAAAACTTATGGATTCTCTGCATGACCTTGGTCCACGTCTTGTTGTTGTTACGGACGGAATCAAAGGCGCATATGCACGTGAAGAATACGGCACAAAATGGTACATGCCAATATATCCACACACTCCATTTGAGCGTACTGGTGCAGGTGACGCATTTGCTTCAACACTCAGTGCAGCGCTTCTCCTTGGAAAATCATTAGAAGAAGCGCTCTTGTGGGCACCGATTAACTCTCAGTCAGTTGTACAGAAAGTTGGAGCACAGGCAGGACTTCTTAGTCAGGCAGAAATTGAAGCTTTTCTCGCAAAGGCACCAGTAGACTACAAGCCACGAATGATATAGTATTACGAAAAATACTATGTCACATGAGCCAGAATATAAACGAGCTCCTCGACCAGCTCAACACAGCAATAGCTGAGTATAAAAAACACATGAATAGCGTTGATTCATTTATTGAAAACATCGACGATATTCATCCCGGACATGATCAGTTAGTTCAACACTTTCTAAACGGACTACCTGACCATCAAGAGAAAGCATTTTATTTACTCCAGAAAATTGGAGAGACAAAAAGAAAACTACTCGCTCTCGTTGTAGTAAGTAATTGAACAAAAAAAGCTGAACCATTGTGTTCAGCTTTTTTTATTTCCTATTCAATATTCGCCTTACCGCAGCAAGCACATCTTTGATACCCATACCGTAATGCTCAATGAGCTCCGTTGGTGTCCCTGATTGCCCGTACTGATCATGCACTCCCAAAAACTCCATCGGTACAGGATAGTTCCCTGCCAAACATTCAGCAACTGCACTTCCAAGACCGCCGGCAATCTGATGCTCTTCAAGTGTGATAATTGCACGGCACTCTTTTGCCAAAGCAATCACTGCAGAACTATCGAGCGGTTTAATCGTCGCCATGTTCACAACCTTGACACGAATCCCATCCTTCTCAAGCTTACGCGCCGCTTTCAATGCATTATGAACCAACGCTCCGCAAGCAATCACACCAACATGAGCGAGTCCGTCTGGTGAATACAGAACCTGAGCCTTGCCAATAACAAACGGAGTGTCATTTGTGGTAATTACCGGACTTTTTTCACGAGCAAGACGCAGATATGCAGGACGGCGGAGCTCGGCAAGTGCAAGCGTTGCCTTGCGTGCTTCAATAGAGTCGCACGGACAAATCACCGTCATACGTGGCAGTACTCGCATGAGCGCCACGTCTTCAAGTGCTTGATGTGTTCCTCCATCTGGTCCAACAGAAATACCAGCATGACTTCCGACAACAATAACCGGCTGGTCGTTATACGTAATAGTAGTACGAATCTGTTCCCAATTTCGTCCTGGAGAAAACATCGCGTACGAAGAAACAAACGGAAGCTTTCCCATCGCAGCCATCCCAGAAGCTACGGTAACAAGATTTTGTTCTGCGACACCAACTTGCACGAATCGCTTTGGAAACTTTTCTGCAAACGGCCCCATTTTCGTAGACTCAGTAAGGTCGGCACAAATACCAACAATCGTCTCGTCTTTTTCTCCAGCAGAAACAAGCCCTTCACCGAAACCAGTGCGAATAGGAATTTGTTCTACGTCATCGTTCCAGAGTTTTTGATTTAAATGGAGTTTAGGATTTAACATATCTTTTTATGAATGCTCACTCTTGATGCGTCCGCCGAGTGTGCGAAGTTCTTCGAGGGCTACACGCGCCTGCTGTGGGTCCGGTGGAGTTCCATGCCAGTGAAAGTCGCGCTCCATGAATGCAACATCTTTCCCTGGAATCGTGTGGGCGATAATAACGGTTGGTTTTTCAAACACAGCTTTTGATTTTTCTACTGCCTCGTCTATTGCCTGCATGTTGTGTCCGTCGATTTCAATCACATGCCAATTAAAACTCTCCCATTTTGCAACAAGGTCGGCTAGTGGCATAACATCTTCAACATACCCTTCAATCTGAATATTATTGTAATCAATAATTGCAGTAAGGTTGTGTAATTTATACTTCGCAGCAAACATCACTGCCTCCCAGATATTTCCTTCCTGTAGTTCTCCATCGGAGAGTAATGCAAAAATTCTTCGGCGAGTCATTGCTCCGAAATCGATTCTGTCAGCGAGCGCCATCCCCGCAGCCTGTGAGAGTCCTGAACCAAGCGGACCAGAAGAAGTCTCAACGACGGAGAGCCATTCGCGATGTGGATGCCCTTGCAATCGGGAACCAAATTTTCGCAGTGTTAAAAGCTCACTTACTGGAAAATACCCCGCATGTGCAAGGGTTGCATAGTACACAGGACAAATATGTCCGTTTGAAAGTACTAGACGGTCACGCTCTGCCCAGCTCGGACGCTGTGGGTCGTGACGCATTCCGTGAAAGAATAAATAGGAAAAGATATCGGCCATCCCAAGAGGCCCGGCAGAATGTCCGGACTTGGCCTGCAGCAACATAGTGATGATTGACTGGCGAATGTTGTTTGCGTGTATTTCGAGATTCCGGATTTTCTCGTCAGTAAGCATTATATTTTACGCAGCGCGCTTTCCTTCAAAAGAAGTCAACAAAATTTCACGGTGATCATTAACTTCTTTTTCAACTTCACGATTTTTAACTTTGAGCTCTTGAACTGAAGTATTGAGTGCGATAAGGCGAGTATTCATCTCAGAACGCATCTCGTTCATTTCAGTAGCAATGTGTTCTATTTTTTTATCTATACCTTCCACCGCTTCGAGTACATATTCTCTTTGTTCTACGAACTGTTGACCGATAGACTCATTCAAGAGATTAATCAGGCTCTTAATTTCAGCAATATCGCTACGTGTTACCAGTTCTTCTTCATTCATGTAGAGAATTATATCACACTCTGCATTTGTGCAACTGCTTTTTGCACACTCTCTGCAGAAAAAATCGCAGAACCTGACACTAGACGTGTTGCACCAGCATCTGTCAACGCTTTAGCAGTCGACATATTCACTCCTCCGTCAACTGAAAGCACAAGTGTTGGAAATTTTTCTCGTAGAAAACGTAAGTTGTTACAGGTTTTTTCAAGCACGCTCTCGTCGACAACACTTCCCTGTACTCCAACCTCACTAATTCCCATACATTGCACAAATGAAATCAATCGTTCGTCAATTATCGACGAAACAACATTCATATCTGCATCTGGCAATACCGCTAAACCGATTTCTACCATCCCAGGAATACTTCGCGCGATAGAATGCATGTCGTCAATAGGTTTTGTGAGCGATGCAAGATGAAGAACAACACGAGTTGGACCAATGTGAAGTAAATCTGGAAGTAAACGCTTTGCATTTGCCACCATGAGGTCGAGCTCGATATCGATATCTTCCCAAAACGGCATCTCTGCCTCTTCTGCTACGATTTTTTTAAAGCTTTCTTCGTAATTGAATGACTTTCCTTCTGCTGGTGCAGACACATATGGCCATGTTATCGCCGTAGTGAACACACCATCACAGACATCAAGCTGGACAGTTCGAGCATGACCTTTTACACGGGCGAGCTTGTTTTCAATTTCAACAAAAGAACCTTCGAGAATTGCGGGAATGATATCTACCATATATTAGTGTGTATCTAGCTTAGTAATGCGACGAATATGACGTTCTTCGCGTGTAAATTCTGTTTCAAGGAAAAGGCGGACGGCTTCTTTTGCACTCAATGACGTCACAAAGCGTGACCCAAGCGATAAAACATTTGCATTATTGTGCTCACGAGCAAGTAATACAATCTCTGTATCACCTCCAGCATAGAGCGCCGCGCGTACTCCGCGCACGCGGTTTGCACACATCGCCTCACCTTGCCCGCTATATCCAAGCACGACTCCAAGACTACCTTCATCACCTGCCACAGCCTCAGCTACAGGAAAGATATAGTCAGGATAGTCGTCGCTGGCGTTCAATTCATATGGCCCTTTATCAATAACTAAATGACCGAGAGAAGAAATATATGCACACAGCTCCTCCTTGAGTCCAAACCCAGCATGATCTGATCCGATGTATATATTCATAGTGTGCGTAGTATAGCATTTAGGAAATAAATAATAAAAAACAGACACACCGTATGGAGTGCCTGTTATATTTCAGTTAAACCTATGGCTTTTTCGAGCGCATCTTTACTGAAACGTTCTTTCTTTTCCTTAAGGATGTTACCGAGCCAAGTTCTAAAATAATCTGCGAGTACATAAGTGTCGTCATGCTCACTACCGCCTGTTTTCTCGATTATCTTCTCTTCATGGAGAAAATAGTACGCCTCAAGTGTTACGGGCATTCTTTCCACGAGACAACCTAAAAATATGTACGCATACTCTTCATCAGAGTAGCTCATTCCATCCTCTGTCCAGACTCTCTCAAAATGGTACACCAATTCTCTATTTTGAAAGTATAAATAATACAGCGCATTGACCACATTGGCCTTTAGTTCGTCTTCCATGTGCGTTTGTTTTGTTAACCATATCACAGATGTATAAAAAACCGCCAGAGTTTTACTCTAGCGGTTTGATTTAAATGTAATCTTTCTTTTCTTTATACGGGTATCATTTGATGACGCACTAAGTCTGCATAATACTCACATGAGCTTAACAGTTCATCGTGGGTTCCTACACCGACTACTTCACCACTGCGAAGAACGATAATTTTATTACACGATTTCACAGTAGAAAGACGATGTGCAATTATTATTGCCGTCTTTCCCCTTGAAACTTGGTTTATCGAGCTTTGCACGATTTCTTCATTGATGGAATCCAGCGCCGAGGTTGCTTCGTCAAAAATCAGAATGCTTGGGTTCTTTATAAGTGCCCGAGCAATACCAACACGTTGACGTTCACCTCCTGAGAGCTTGATTCCCTTCTCTCCAACTAAAGTACCGAACCCGTGTTCGAGCTTTATCAGAAAACTATCAATTCTCGATAATCGAGCAACATCAAAAAGCTGTGCATCCGTAACAAACTGAGCTTTTCCGTTTAAACCAAAAAGAATATTATCTTTTATTGATCGATCAAATAAGCTCACTTCTTGCTCTACTGAACCAATATTTTGTAAATACTGGCGTAAATCAAGCAACCGCAAGTCATTGCCGTCTATAAGTATCTGGCCCTTAGTGGGATCAAATGCTCGACGGAGTAGATTTGCAATAGTCGACTTACCCGAGCCCGACTCGCCAACTATACCAACACGCTCTCCGGCAGAGATGGTGAACGAAACAGATTGTAATACTGGTTCGCTAACTACTACCGTACTTTCACTACTACTTCCCTGTCGTACTGGATATGAGAATGTAACGTTACGAAACTCAATATCTCCACGGATAATTGGGGCTTGTATGGGATTATCAACAATCCTCACATCCGGTTCAATTTCCATAATCTCAAAGTACTTGTCGATTGTACTTTTGTCGACTAAGTACTGCTTGTGAATATCAGTGATATCCCAAAGCGAGTTTATGCAATCCGTACTATACGTAAATGCAAGAAACAACATACCAGCACTGATTTTTCCCTGTGCAAAGTAATACACAATACCGAGGAGCACTGCGTACCGAATACCGTTCGTAACCCATCGTATATTCATCATACGTTGAGTACCTGCGAGCCATGTACTTGAATACTTTTCCTGCAAATCATCTTGACGCGAATCAAGTTCCTTCAGAGAACGTTTTTCTTGCGTCTCGTTTTTTACAACTGAAACAAAGCGAAACATTTCTGTGCGAAACTTATTATTCACGATCTCTTGGTCTCGAACAGACTGAATGCCTGGAACGAGTTTGTTGTTGTGCCGATACATCATATATAGATATATGGCAGTGTTACCAATAAACAGTACTCCGATTATCCAATGGCAGTAAAATAGAATGCCAATTGAAATTACATACGAAGCAAACGCTGGTAAGAATCGATACAGCAAGGAGCTAATCTGATTTCTAATTGCATTTATTCCGTTAGTTACGATGTTCTGCTTTACACCCGAATGTTCATTCAAATGCTGCCCATTCGAGAAAGTAAAAAACTTCTCTAGACTTTTGTGATTCAGGTTGTTTGCAATCTGAATCTCCAGTTCTTTGATTTCTATACTGTTCTTGAATTTTATAAGAACAATACGGAACGCAGTAAGCACGAATGCTATTACCACGAGAGTTACTGAGAAACGCGTAGTTTCTGGTTTGCCGACACCGTGCTTTGATGCATAGTCGACGATTTCTGAAACGCAGACGCTCGTGGCAGTCAAGGTAACATGCATGCCGATAATACAGGCAAGCACTATCGCTAATGATTTTCGAAACGGCTTTGCCGAATCGCTCAGTCGCGATAGAAGTGTTCGAAAGCTGTGTTTTTTCATGTTTTATTAAGTTTTTAATGAATGAAACAATATTATAACATACTTTCTGCTATTTTGTCAAAATATAAAAACCGAGTCGTGAGACTCGGTTTTTAACGTCCTTTATAAAACTATATTGTCTGCCCCGTTTTGATCGCATGCTCAACCAAGGTATAGGTATACCCCATCTCATTGTCATACCACCCCATCACTTTCACGAGCGTTCCACCCACAACACGAGTCAGAGCCAAGTCGGCAATAGAGGCATGTGATTCTCCGAGAATATCAGAAGAGACAAGCGGAGCTTCGGTAACTGCAAATACTTTTGACCAGCGTGGGTCTGCCGCTCCCTTTTTCAAAATCTCATTCACCTCTTCGGCAGTTGTTGGCTTCTTTGAGATAAATGTAACATCGACGATTGAACCGGCTGGAACAGGTACGCGGATAGAGATTCCGTCAAAGAGTCCGTCGAGTGATGGGTACGCCTTGGTGACGGCAATAGCGGCTCCTGTAGAGCTCGGTACAATATTCTGCGCAGCCGCACGACCTTCACGAAGGTCTTTCTTTGCTGGACCGTCTACGAGTGACTGTGACGCAGTATATCCATGAACAGTGTTGAGAATTGCCTTTTCGATTCCAAGCGCCTCGTGCAAGATTCCGATAAGTGGACTTGCTGCGTTTGTCGTACATGATGCGTTTGAAGTAATTGGACATGTTCCAAATTTCTCTTCGTTCACTCCAAGGAGAATAGTCTCTCCTTCAACACTTCCATCACCTTTTGATGGAGCAGATATAACAACTTTCTTTGCACCCTGATCGAGGTGGAACTGCGCCTTTTCATACGCAGTAAAGAGTCCTGTCGACTCAATGACGACGTCGATGTCGAGTTCTTTCCAAGGGAGCTTCGTTGTATCTTTTTCAGAAATGAAGCGAACAGTTTTTCCATCGACAATGATATCTTTTCCGTCGTTGTGTACTGCATGCCCCCATGTGCGATATACCGTATCGTACTGCAGGAGGTATGTGAGGGATTCGATTGAACCCAAATCGTTTACTGCAACTATCTCAAGTTCTGGTCTCTCCCAGGCAACTTTCAAAAATGCGCGACCAATGCGACCAAATCCGTTAATAGCTACGCGAATCTTTTTTGTTTCCATATGCTGGTATTGTAGCAATATTCTACAAAAGTAGTGTGGATAAAGAAAAACCCCCCGAATTATCGGGGGGGGGGGTATTCACTACATAACAGCATTCTTGCCCTTTATCAAAGTATACAGTTGAGTTAGGTTCTGATTTATTTCCAGAACTACCCTTTCGGAATACTTATCAGGAAGGCCTGATATTTTTTTCTGCAGACGAATAACCGCTAGATCAATGAATGACGCAACCTGTTTACTCTCTTTGTTAAGACATCCTGGGTGAGTAGTACAGAAGTCAGTAAATGTCACAAAAGAAGGTAAGGTAATTTTTTTAAGATAATCAAAAAATGTTACCCCTTGATAGTTTTTCATCAAGGTAAAGTAACCCATAAATTGATTACTAAACAGAACAGATACACCAGTATCTGCAAATACACCTATTTCGTTATTTTTCATTTCTATATAGTTTGAGTGTATTAAATAGCAAAAAACACAAAGTGTCAAGCTTTGTGTTTTTTGGCGTACAGTGTGCTCGAGACCAGGGTCGAACTGGTGACCTATCCCTCTTCAGGGGAGCGCTCTACCAACTGAGCTACTCGAGCATCTATTCCCTACTATTCTTTCACTTGTGGACTCATAATCCCATCGAGTAATCCTTCAAGATTCTTCGTTCCAGGAATACTAAATCCTAGACCGGCTTTCTCTCCACTGAGCGCAGAATATATCTGCGTCATTTTCGCAAGGTATGGTTTGAGGTAATAGTACCCGCCAAACACTGCTGCAATGATAAGTACCCAATAGATAGACTTCAACATCTGAGAGGTCTTTTGGGAACTACGGACCTCACGAACATACTCGTTGTTCTCTTCTGCAAGCTTGAGCACGCGATCGAGTTTACGTTTATCTTCTGGGTCCATTACTGTGTACTATAGCACAAAGGGCGGAGCGGTTCAATGGTGTCCTCGGCAGGAATCGAACCTACAATAACTCCTTAGGACGGAGCAGTTATATCCATTTAACTACGAGGACGATGGAAAAGCACCCAACCATATGGGTGCTTTTAGCATACAACAAGACTCTTTATGCTGCTAGTCCGAGAAGCTCGGCAACCTTTGGCTTGTTGAAACCAATGATTACTGTGTCATCGATGTGAATAACAGGTACTCCGAGCTGCTTTGTCATGTCCATCATTTCCTTACGCTTTTCCATATCTGCTGCAACATCGTATTCAGCGAATGCAATATTGTTCTCGTGGAAATAGTCTTTTGCGAGATGACAGAAGTGACATGATGGAGTTGTGTAAATTGCTACTGAATGTTGCATAGTAAGTATAGGTGCATTAAATACTAATATCGCACTCCTTATAGTATATCACAGTAGTAAAGAGGCGTCTTTTGGGGTATACTAAACACATATATGAAGCGAACACTCTTTTTTGTCACACTCTTTACCCTCCTTGGCAGTTTATTTGCACTTCCTGTTGAAGCTCGCACAAAACGGCCGGCGAAAAAAATTCCTATGAACGGAACTGAGTACGTTTGCTCTTACAACGCCTACAACTGCTCTCACTTTAAAACACGTGAAGACGCCCAGAAAATATTTCTCGCCTGCGGAGGGGTACAAAACGATATTCATCGCATGGACCGAAACAAGAACGGAGTTGCTTGTGAAGGTTTGATATAAAGAGCGGAAAGCAGTATATTTGGTACAAATCTGTTCCAAATGAAAATACTGTTTTTTCTCATTCTCTGCTTTTTACAGAGTTGCACTTCGAGCATGCATGACTCCGTCTGCAATGTGCAATATGGCTTGCCTGACACTGCACATACGTGCGGACCAGACGATACAATCGTTGGTGCTTTCTGGCTCAAAGACAAGACAATAAGGCCTGCGTTTGTCAGCAAACGCGAACTGTACTGTAAACCACTTCCCTATCCATGTAAGATTTTACAAGAAGAGAAGAATCATTCCCCTTCAGACACACTCAGAAGGATTCGCATGGAATAGAAAGCAGTAGGATAAAAGACACAGCGCGCATGGAGTACCATGCGCGCTTTTTCTTCCCTCTTTACATATACAGTATTGTGTAGTATTTTGAAAGTAATTGTTCATCTAAAAAACACACAATGTCAGAAGAATACTACAACGAAGACGAAATGGTTCAAAAAGCTACGGAGGAGCTAAAGAAACTGCAAAACACAGTAATCACTC
>CALQZW010000011.1 GCA_943350045.1 Candidatus Nomurabacteria bacterium
AGAGCGAGCGTGGGGAAGTGCGTCACCAGTATATCCAATGAGGTGCGACATCATGTATCCCACAACAGTAGCCGAGCCCATCATGTACTCCTCTAGTTCGGCATATGTTGCGTACCTATTCTTCTCCGTGTCGGCAAACATTGCGTTCAAGAAAATCTCGCTGTATTCAAATGGAATATGTTTTTCTTTCCAGAGTACTGCGTTGGCGCGAAGAATTGGATGCACGTCCAGATCTCCGTTATATGCTCGCAGCCACTCTTGTTTCCATGCAGTGAGTTTTTCTTTGGCAATGCTTGGATTTTTTTCCTCGGTGTCGACTATCTCATCCGGATATCGGACAAAGGCGTACAGAACCCACGTTGCTTGGCGGAGTTCTTTTGCGAAAAAATATGTGGCGATGTAGTACGAAGTACCGTACTTTTTCGTCATTTCTTGGCAGGTTTTTGCGTCGGCGGAATAGGTATTCATGAAAAATTAGTGAGTGCGAGCAGTGAGCATGGATACGACCTGAAGAAACTCGGCCTTTGCATTCTCGGGAATGTCGGAATTGGTCAGTGTTTTTTCTGCAATTTCTTTCTGGTCTGCAATATATTTTTCTGCGTATGCAAGCGCCCCGACCTCTGTCAGGAACGCAACAACTGCCTGCTGGTCAGTACACTCAGAAGCACCAAACCATTTTTGCCACTGCGCTTTCTGCTCTAGGCTGGCGTGCTCAGATACGTACAAGCTCAAAAGCGTGTGAACGCCGTTTCGAATATCTCCGAGGGGGTCTTTCTTCAGCGTCTGTGCGTCGGCGGTAATGTCGAGAATATCGTCCTGTGTCTGAAAAAGAAGCCCGAGTGCGTCTCCGAATGCTTCAATCCACTCTACGCTCTTTTGGTCTACTCCAGCGCAGTACGCTCCGATGTACAGCGGACGAGTGAAAGAATATCGCGCTGTCTTGAGCAATGTTTTTTGCACAACAATATCAAAAGAAATCTGCTTCTCAAGTGGACTCAAGATGTCGATCATTTGCCCGACAGTGACTTCTTCGGTCAGTTTGTGAACGGTATTCCATGCAAGAGGTGAGAGGGGGTATGCGCTGAGGCTTCTGTACGCCCAGCTGAAAATGAGGTCGCCGATGAGAATGGCTTCGCTGTTACTGATATGCTCGGCAAGTAGTTGAGTTGTCTTCGGAGCAATGTCTTGCTTTACCACTTCCTGTGCCGTAAGTACTCCATGGCGATGCTCGGCCTTGTCCATGACGTCGTCATGTACTAACGCAAAAAGGTGAATGAGTTCGATGCCAACAAGAACAGGAACAATATCCTGCCAAGAATCTTTATGAGAATATATGCAGTAGGCAAGAGCGGTGTTGTATGGACGAATACGCTTTCCGTTGCTTGCGAGTGCTTCTATATGGTCGATGGCGCGAGTGCTCTCGGGAGTTTGTGTGTATGCACGAGCTTCGGCAATATACTGGCGTAATTGGGTAAAGAAAACAGCGTCAAATTCCTCCTTGAATGTGCGAATATTCATATATAGTTAGTCTATTATATATCTATATTGCGGAGATTGATATATATTGACTTTTAAACATATATATGCTATAATTATTTTCAAACCACACTAAAAATTACATATTATGAAAAACGTTTTAAGCATTTTGGGAATACTATTGATGATCGTTGGTTTCGGCTTTACGATGGTAAAAATTACATATTGGCCTGATGGCTCAAACAGTAATGATTTCTATAACTTCAAGACAGCTGTTTCGGCTGGGTTGCTGGGGCTATCGTTAATCTTTGCCGCGCGCAGGCTGAGTAGTAAAGTAGAATCTTAGTTTGTGAATATGAAAAATCGAGAATACCTCTTGCAAAAGCGAGGGTATTTTTTTTGTCCAAATAAGACTATTCGACCTTAGCCGTTTGTTTACGAAAATATTCTTTGACATGTGCATATTTACATGTAGTATGTGTAAAAACATTCAGTTCACCTTTAAATACATGTTTGTGAAAAGTACTAACAAATTTCATTGGATAATAGTTGACGACAGCAAGCTCGACTGTTTTATTGCCGAAAAAATTATCAAAGATACTGATCATTACAAAACAATTCGAAGCTTCCTTGGAGCAGAAGAAGCATTGGAGTACATTAAAACAGCTCCGGTAGATAAGGAGATTGGTACTATAGTGCTAGTAGATCTGCAAATGCCCATAATGAACGGGCTAGAATTTGCAGAAAAGGTTGATACATTACCTCGAGAGATTACAAAAAATTTCAAAATGGTTATGACATTTTCTACAGTGAACCAATTTAACCTCGAAAAATTTCGTTCGCAAATAAAGGAATTAAAACTTATAACCAATCTAGCAAACAAACCACTGACCAGTAACAATTTAAATTATTTGATTGCTGGAATGAAGTAGGTACAAAATCAAAGGGACAAATGAAAATTTGCTCCTTTTTTTTATTCGCAATCCGATTCCTATATAAGCGGTCCTTCAATACTTTTCTGAGGCTCGCCACCGGCCACCTCGCCTCTTACGGTTACATCAGGAAAATTTGTCCATTCACCGTTTGCATAGTCTGCCCACTGGTCGCTATAGAGCATTCCATCGTCATAATCTTTCGTAAGGAATGTCTGGCTTACTGTGCGACCCGGTTTACCGTCCTTGGTGTACCGCTGGCCAGCCATTGTTAGTAGGTATGATATCTCGTATTCCATACCATCAATTCTTTCTCTTTCATTAGTTGAATATGTAATAGACATGAGTTCACCTTTGATGTTCTCTACCCGCTCTTTTATTGCAAGATTTGAATGTTCCTGTCCGTCGATTTTTGTGAGTAGATTACGAATCTCTTCGAGGGTAAATTCGTGTACCTCTTTTGATTCTGTTCCTGCGTGCATGTTGTCTCCCGGTTCAGTAGGGAGTGGGCTCATTTGAAAGGCTTCATTGTTGAATTTCATATTCATGAAGTATACCAATTAAAGGTGAGTAATCGAAAAACCACACCGTTGAGCCTATACGGATAAATTGACAAATATTTATATTAAAGTTTAAATGGAGAAAATATTCGTTCACTTAAATTGTAAATATATGGAAACTGAAAAAATTATATGCGAAAAAATAATTTACGCCTTCAAAAATAAGCATTTTTATCTTAGTGTCACTTCTAATGGTGGAAGCGTGGCTGTGCTTTCAAAACTTACGCTGTATCGTTATGAAGGAATGGAGGATGATACGTTTTTGATTGTGGATGGTTCGCAAACCGACATGTGTTTTTATTTCAACTATTATCCATGCGATGAAGGGTGGTATTGCCGCTGCGGTAATATCCTGTTTCTTATGGATAAAGATTTGAAGAAAATCATACGGAACATAAACAAGAAGCGATACCAGAAACATTTGGAGATTAATAAGGGACTCACTTATGGTATCATCCGCTGTAGTCTTCTTATGAATCTATATAATGAAGACACCGGTAAGTTTAATCGAAATAGTCGTTCTCCAACAAAGTTGACCTTGGCGGATTTGCCTGGATTTCAGAAAATTCGATCTCAAGTAGAAGAAAATTTGGAGAAAGAAACGCTCAACCACGAGATTTCTCTCCGTGCAGGAGATGTACAAATGCAAGTTCAACCACCGCTTTCACTTCTTGTTCCGATTGCTGCGTCTGAAGACCAGGAAGATAGTTTCTGGCACTTTATGAAGCAATGTGGTCTACTGAAACCGAAAAAAGAAGGGGATCAGAAAATGGTCAAAGAAAGAGCACGCATGTATCTAAAGGTGCAATTATCTATCGTGCAATATGCTGTCTTGAATATTCGTTTTGGGTTTGGTTCCGAATTATATGATGGAGAATTCGATCCTGACATGGTACGTACTGTGACACCCAAGGCAAAGGAGTTGCTTTACAACAATAGGGCTCTTCGGGGACTTTGTAAGCGCCTTGCTGGTTAAAATGTGTCGTATGTGCACTTTCTAGTGTTAATTAATACCCCGAAATTCGGGGTATTTTTTTTCGATGTCTACATAAACGACTGAACAGCAAAAAAGCCCCTTTGGGGCTAATTTGCACACTGCTCGTACATGCTCTTGGCTGTGACCCCACCGGGAATCGAACCCGGATTAACGGCTTGAAAAGCCGGCGTCCTAACCGTTAGACGATGGGGCCAAAACAATACTTGTGTACTATAGCATATTTTAGTCATATAGCAAACGGGGAAAAGGGGAAGTGTTGACATCATTTTGCATGCAGGTTATAATTATATTAACCTTTAAAAAACAAATACAATGAACACTCAGAAATTGAACTCAGGAAACATTCCCGGAACAACAAAAACGTATAGTGACCTAGAGCTCGCGCTCGCGTCCTTGTACAAAGCATTCCACCACCATACTTTAAACGCCGACTCTGATATTCGAGAAGAGTTTTACCAACTCAATGGATATCTGAATTCGGTCGCTGTAAAGTCTGGCGTGCGTAAGCCAAACGAGCTAAAAGATGCCGATTTACAGTGGTATACGCATGCCGTACCGACTCTGCAAAATGAAGCTGAGGTACACGCAACATTGAATAGTTTTATGGCTGTGTTTAAGATAACGGAAACGAGCTATCTCATTCCAATATCTAACCATGTAAAAAACCTATTAAAACATGGCCTCGTGATTGAAATGAACAAAAATTAGTCCTCTATGTCTCTATCAAAAAACCCGCACATAATCGCGGGTTTTTTCTTTTTTAAAATGAGTAAAATGAAGCAATTATTTTCTTGTATTCATTGAGTCGATTTTCAGATATTTTCCCAAGGCGCGCTAGGATTCTTTTTTGGGGAAAAGTGCCATGTAAATATATACAGCCTCCCGAGGGAGGCTGTGGACGCCTACTGGCGATGGTATAAGTAGTATAGCTCCTTACTTATGCTTATGCAACCACTGGTAGATATCTTCAAGGGCGCGTACTGCGTCTCCGGCTGCGATATTGTTTTGGTGGTAGAGAACGTCAGTGACGTCTCCGGCAGCCCAGACTCCTTCTACGCTTGTTGCCTGTGTTCGTGGATTTATCACAATCTGCCCTGTTTCTGTGAGCTCAACAAAATCTTTTACAATCGCTGAGTTTGGAATCTGTCCGATTTCGACAAACACTGCGCTGACTGGAAGTTTCTTTTCTTCGCCTGTTGCTTTCATGCGAATTGTCATTCCTTCAACGAAATCAGATCCATATACTTCTACAAAATCTACTTCTGTGATGACAGAAAACTTCAGGTCTTTGAGTGTCTGAGAAACAGTAATTTCATCTGCTCGAAACTTTGCACTGCGGTTTAATAGTGTAACTGTCTTACAGTACGCCAAAAGCTGGGCGGCAGTTTCAAAGCCAGCATTTCCTCCGCCGATAACGAGTACGTCCATGCCAGCAAAGAGTGGCCCGTCACATGATGCACAGTAGGTGAGTCCTTTGTGTTCGAATTCTTTTGCTCCTGGAACTTCAAGCTGACGGCGGTTTGATCCTGAGCTGACCAATACTGATCGAGTAGTGAATGTTTCTTTTCCTTGATTTGCTGTTACGGTAAAGTTTCCAGCGCTTCCAGTTACACTCTCTACCCACACTCCTTCGCGGATTGTAAGAAACTCGCCAGCATATTCATGGGCGTGTGCTTTAAAACTCTTGGCTAGATCTGCTCCAGAGATGTGCGGACTTCCAATCCAGTTTTGAATATCTGCAGAAACGACTGACTGACCACCGAACTCTCCCGCAACAAGAAGCGCCTTGAGGCGCTTTCGTGCTGCATATACTGCTGCTGCGGTTGCGGCAGGGCCACCACCGATGATGATGAGGTCGTACATGTGTGTTTGTGTGAAAATTATTTCTTAGGGCGACGTAGGAACGCTGGTACTGCACTCCAATCATCTCCGTCATCTCCGAATGTTGGAATGTCTTCCTTTGGAGTTTGTGGAGCCTGTGGCTGTTCAACTGTGCGCTTTATGACGAAGTCGCTTGTACTCGGTGGTGGCGTTTGGTTGATGGTGATTGTTGGCTGTTCTTTCTTTGCAAAAAGTGGCGCTGTTGAATCAGCTGGTTTTTCAGCTGGAGTTGTTGGGAGAGATGGTTGAGCAAATGATGGCTGAAAGAGGCTAGAGCGCTTTCCTGCTTCATTTGGGAATCCAGTTGCAATGACTGTGACTTTTACTTCACCTTTCTTGAGGCGCTCGTCGCGGATTGTTCCGAAAATGACACGCGCGTCTTTATCGATTGATTCTGTGATGACTTTCGCTGCTTCCTGAATTTCGTGGATTGTAAGGTCGTCGCCACCACTGATTGCAAAGAGTACTCCCTTTGCTCCGTTTATTGAAACTTCAAGCAGTGGGGAATTGATTGCCTCTGAAGCGGCCCGTGACGCACGTCCTTCACCTGAGCCAAGCCCGATACCCATGAGTGCAGTACCTGTGTCGGCCATGATTGATTTGATGTCGGCAAAGTCTACGTTGATGACTCCAGGAGTTGTGATGAGGTCGGAGATTCCTTCAACAGCTTGCTGAAGAACGCTGTCACAGAGTGCGAATGCATCGCGGAAGCCCATGTCCTTTCCAGCAATCTGCAGAAGCTTGTCGTTTGGAATGACGATGATTGCGTCCACTTCTTTTTCAAGCTCGCGAAGTCCTTCGTCTGCAATACGGCCACGCTGGTTTCCTTCAAAGAAGAATGGCTTTGTAACAACTGCGACAGTGAGAATGCCTTGTTCTTTTGCAGAGCGAGCAACGATTGGTGCTGCACCTGTTCCAGTTCCTCCTCCCATTCCGCAGGCGATGAAGACCATGTCTGAACCTTTGATGACGTCCTGAATTTCTGCTTTTGTTTCTTCAGCTGCGCGCTTTCCGATATCTGGATTCATTCCAGCACCAAGTCCACGAGTGAGATTTTTCCCAATGTGAATTTTTTTATCTGCAAGGGAATTGTGAAGGTCTTGAGTATCAGTGTTCATGACAATGAATTCAACACCACGAACTTTTCCTTCGATCATGTGATTCACTGCATTCTTACCGGATCCTCCCACTCCTATGACTTTGATGCGGGCGAATGTTTCGATTTCTGGATTGATTTTGGCCATATGGGTAAAGGGGCTTTCCGCCGAGGCGGACAAGTCGAACTAAAGTAAGTAATACAAAGGGAACTACAGGTATAGTACCAGATTCTACGGAAAAGGAAATGGCTGGATTTTACATTGACAAAAAAGTGTTTTTATGCATAATATGGGTAACCTTAAAAATTTAAAAAATGAACAAAAAACAGAATTCGCCTTCATTTCTCAGAGCGCATTATGAGATAACAACAAGCGCAAATCAGTTTAGAGAGGAGTCATCCAGACAGGAATGCTCCATTGGAAAGTTTTTCTCTGACTTGGTTTGGGTTGTTATGAATAACGCATACATTGCAAGCCCTGCTGATAAAATTGATGAAACAAAGCTCGTCGTAATTGATCCGATGCGTAATCTTGACGCAATGGTGAAAGAATCCGACGTCAATGATGGAAACAAGTTTAAAATTAGAGAGACTTTACTTCCGTTTTTTCAAGACTTGAAAAATATAGTCAATAAATGGATTAAACAAGATGGCTTCACTAAAGAAGAATCAGTTACTCTTTCTCTTATGACCACTCTTGTTTTGTTGTATGAGAATGGAAATTTTTACACACACGTACTTTGTCATGAAATCATGACGAAACTTTCTGATCGTGTTGTTATTGACTAACTATTTTCAGCCCCTGAAACCTATTATGAAAAAACCCGTACACATTGTGCGGGTTTTTATTATGGCAAAAATTGTCTTAGGAACTCTTTTACAAATCCCTTTGCGCGAGCAGTAGCGCCTTCTCGTGGACGTCCTTCAATGTTTCCTGTTTGTGCAAGGCGGGCGAGTCCGTAGGCGACAAACCACGATGCGTCGCGAGCAGTAGGGTTTGCCTGCTGAAGAAACTCTCCGGTAGCTACGCGGGCAGGAAGGCGAAGCATTTCCTTGGCGAGCCCTTCGACGAGTGTGTTTCCGGAGCCTCCGCCTGAGAGAACAACTCCGGCTGGGAGAAGTCCGCTTCGTTTAATTTTCTTTAAATATGCGTCGATGAGTTCAAAAATATCTGAGAAGCGTGCTTCTATTATTTCATCAACTTTTCTTTTTGGATATGATGTCGAAACAACTGTTCCTGTTTTAATACCCTCTGCTTCTTCAAGTGGGATACGGAATCCGAGTGCGACGTCGTTTGTGATATCTGTTGAACCGATGGGGAGGACGGAGAGTCCGATGAGATTACTGTTTTCAAAAACTGAAAGCGAGACGGTCTCAGCTCCGATGTTTACCAAAAGAACTCCAACGGCTTTCTGTCTATCTGAGAGCGCCATGGTTGCGCCTGCAATCGATGAAGGTACGACGTCGATGACCTCTATCTCTGCTTCCGATGCGGCGGCAAGAATGTCGGCAAGATGCTGAGAGAGACAGGTGACGTAGAGAATACGCACTTCGAGCTTGATACCGTTCATGCCTTCTGGTTTTCCGGGAATATCTTTTCCGTCGAGTTTCCATCCGATGACGGCGCGGTGAATGATGTCGCGATTTTTTGTGTTCAAAGATTCTTCGGCTGAGGACAAAGCAGTCTTTACATCAAAAGGCATAATCTCGCCGTCGGCCTTTGCGATGATTGCTCCGCCGACTGCGACCTCTGCAGAGAGACTGATTCCTCCAATAGAAAAAACAGCACGTCGGATAGATATTCCAGCTTCGCGTTCTGCGAGCTGTTTTACCTGTGCGAGCGTGCTGGTTACTTCTGCGAGATTTACAATATATCCGTGACGCATTCCGCGTGTCGGGACAGACACTGCTGTGAGTACTTCTGATTCTCCGTTACTTGAAATCGAAAGAACCACGCATCGTGTATGCGCGGTACCAAGATCTATTCCAACAGAGAATGAGCGTGCCATGATGTTTGTGAAGAGAATTTTTTGAGAAACTTTTTTTCTTCTCTCTCCATTGTACTACCATGGTCGTAGCCTTTCAAATGGAGCATTCCGTGGATAACGAGAAAAAGAAGAAACTCATCTTTCTTCATGTCGAAGTTTGGCGCGTCGAGTGCAGATGTTTTTGGATCGAGAATAAGTTCTCCTGAGGTTTTGGAAAATGGGAAAGAGAGAACGTTTGTCGGTTTGTCTTTTTCTCGTGTTGCAAGATTAATGCGATGAGACTCTTCTGGAGTCACGAGGGCGATGGAGAGTTCGTAGCGCTTTCCGAGTATGGCTTCTTTGAGTAGCACAAAAGGCAAGCGAGGAAGCTTGCCTTTTGTTGAGTTGCTGATTGAAACTCTGCTATCCATACGAGATGTTTAGCGACCTCCGCGACGAGCTGGGCGCTCTGTCCACTTTCCGAGTTTCTTGAGTTTCTCGATTTCTGCGCGGCGTGCGAGGCGAGAGAGGGCTCCATTTTTACGTGCGAGCTTTCCTGGTTCGCGTTCGTTGTAACGCTTGCCTTTGACTGTCACGATAATGCCAGCTTCCTGGACACGGCGAGAGAATCGGCGAATGAGACTCATATTGTTCTCATTTGCTGTCTTCTTGACTTCAATTGTTGTCTTGCTATTCATGCCCAAATAAGATACCACATCAGTATAAAACACGCAAGACGGGGGATTACGAGAGGAGATTGTCTGGGTTGATTGAGACTGCCGTTCCGTCTGGGAGCTTGGCTAGAGCTTGCCTAAGTGTCTCAGAGAGGCCTTTAGGGTCAAAGAGAGCAGATAGTGACCATTCTTCTCGTTTAGGGCGAATAAGGGCATTTACCGTGATCTCCTTCTTTCCTTTTCGCATGACTGCTCCGTCGAATATGTCAGGTGCATATGGGGCGAGTACTTCTTTCATATAATCACGCACTGCGTCTTTTTCTGATTCTTTCCCAACCCACGTACACTTAATCATTGTAGAAAATGGAGGGTAGTTGTATTCGGCACGTTCACGGACTTCATTTCGATACCATGATGCGTAATTGTTTTGTGCGACGAGTTCGAGAATTGATTCAGTTGGATTTTTGGTTTGTACAAGAAGTCTGCCTTTTGTTCGCTCTGCAATAGAGAGGAGGAGTTGTACGATGCGTTCGTTTGTTCGATAGCTTGGAATATTAAATAGCGTGTCAAAAGAAACAATGACTGAATCAGTGACGAGTGAGGAGAGGTAATAGAGAGCCATTTCAGTACCGACGAGCACGCCGGCGGGGGACGCGGAAAATTGCCCCGCAATTTTCCGCGCCTCTGTACGATTCGGAGTCGACTCTCTATCGATACGAAACACGGGCAGTTCGGGAAAGAGTCGCTTTACTTCTTCTTCGACATATTCAGTGCCCAAGCCGTGCGCAGAGAGATTCCAGCTTCCGCATCGCGTACATTTACTTTCAGACGGTTTATGTCGTTTACATTTATTACAAATATATACACGACGCTCGGCACTTTGGTACAAGACAAGCGGTGCTTCGCAGTGTTCACACAAGAGTGCGTGGAAACAATCTCGACAGCGAGTTATTGTCGCCAAGCCTGTGCGAAGGGTGAAAAGAAATATGTGAGATTTTTTCTGTGATGCCTTTCCGATGAGTGTCTGTATATATTCTGAAAGTGCAGGAAGCTGTTCGTGTCGTTGACGAGAGGATATTTCTGCAGGAACTCCGTGGGGAATAACCGTCGGCTCTATAGGAGCAAGTGCTCGAAATGTAATGGGTGCAACACAACCAAGTTCTTTTGATTCATATCTGCCAAGGGTTTCTACACGAAGTAAACTGTCGGCGATGATGAGTTTACGTCGAGCACAACGCGCTAGGATTTCAATAATGACGCGAAAATCGTACGAAATAAATGACGGAGTTGAATACGCAGGAGAGTTTTCGTGTTCGAGAATAATCGTTCCAACGTCAGGTCGTACCAGTGAGGCAAATGTCGGAGTGGCGATAAGAACAAGTGGGTGCTTCTCCTCGTGAAGCAAGGCAAGTGCCTCGGTGAACTTTTTCTTTGATACTTCACTGTGGAGCGTTACTACAAAATCTGCGATTCCGCGTGAAAGTTGGATTGCAAAAAACTCGCAGTCGGCAATCGTCGGGCATACTATAGTTACTGACTCTTTTCGAGCAAATGCTTCGCGTATGTACGTTTTGTAATATGAAATTCGCTCTTCTAGTGGTGCTTGGAACACTAAGCGCTCTGGTTGGATGTCGTCAGCAGGTACTGGATACGTTGCTGAGTTTTTACCGAGCGATGCATACGCACTGTAGTCGCTGATGATCAAGTCGAGCAAGTCTCCTCGTTGTCGACGAAAATATCGTGAGGCAAGTGTGGCGGTCTCGAAAATATATTCAGGTACGGGGGATGCATTTTTTACCTTGTCTACTTTTCGCAGAGAAAGAGATCCAGACTTAATCGCTGCCTTTTCTGCTTTTGCGTCACGACAGCCGATGACTATTGCATCGATGAGTTTAGATCGCATGGGAACAGACACAAGAGAGCCTTCGCGGATTGTGTCGGCAGAAAAATAGGTCAGCGTGTCTTGTGGGAGACCTTTTTTAATTGGTACGACTTCAATAATCCACATATATAGTGCATTAAAGCACAAATCCACAGATTCTTGCATTTTTGTATAAGAAGCATATACTTTCTACAAACAAAAACTATAAGCTATGAAAAAGATAGTAAAAGTTTTGATAGATTTTATTGATTTACGGGATGTCCGAGAAATTGCTGTTATTTTTGGAGGAACAGTATGTTTTGTCGGAATGCTATTAATGTTGTACACAGATAAGTATTTCATTGCAATACTTATGAGTGTAGCCGGTATCTACTTTGCGCTTTGGAATCTCAAAAAGATGCCAAAGCTGAAACATGAGACAGTAGTTGAAGAAATACCATTGTGGTAGAAAGTAACAAATAGCGTGTGGTGAATAATATAGGGTCATACAGCCAGTGGATTCTTCCGCAGGCTGTTTTTTTTACCCAATTTTGAAAAACAGGGTAAGGCGAGTATACTCACGCCATATGTTCGACATGTTCAACAAGAAGCTTGGAATCGACTTAGGCACGGCAAATACGCTCGTGTATGTTCCTGGCAAAGGTATCGTCTTGAATGAACCGTCTGTCGTTGCCGTCTCCGAGCAAGACAACTCTATTTTAGCAATTGGTATTGAAGCCAAGGCAATGATTGGAAAAACTCCAGAATCAATCATTGCGTATCGCCCCATGAAAGATGGAGTCATTGCCGACTATCGCGTCACCGAGGCCATGCTTCGATATTTCATGAGTAAGGCTCTTGGTAAATGGAACCTATTTAAACCTGAAGCGATGATTTCTGTTCCAGCTGGAATTACCAGTACTGAAAGACGTGCAGTTGTTGAAGCAGCGCTTCGAGCAGGAGCAAAGGCGGCGTACGTGGTCAAGGAGCCGATTCTCGCCGCTATTGGAGCTGGAATCCCGATTCATGAGCCACAGGGGCACATGATTGTAGATATCGGTGGAGGAACAACTGACGTGGCAGTGATTGCGCTCGGAGGTATCGTTGCCTGCACTTCAGTAAAATGTGCGGGTGATAAGATAGATCAGGCGATTTCTGATTACATTAAAAAAACATTCAATCTTGCAATCGGAGACAAGACGGCAGAGCAGATTAAAACACAAATCGCAGCCGCTGTTCCTCTTGAGGATGAACTGACAATGACAATTAAAGGACGTGACTTTGTACAAGGACTTCCACGCACTGCTCAGATTTCTACAAATGAAATCGTGCAGGCGATTGATCCTGAATTAAAGCAAGTAGTGAAGGCGATTAAAGACGTGCTTCAGGAAACTCCTCCAGAGCTCGCAGCCGATATTATCGACCATGGAATCATTATGACGGGAGGAACATCTCAACTCCGCGGTTTTCCTGAGCTTATCTATCGCAGAACGGGAGTAAAAGCTCGTCTTGCAGAAGACGCGCTGTATTGTGTAGTAAAAGGAACTGGTATCGCGCTTGAACATTTAGATACCTACAAGCGCACTATTTTATCAAAGCGCTAGCATTCATATTTCTATGAACGAAACGCTCTTTCATGCATATGTAATAGGGGGAAATAGGGAAGACGCACGCAGGCATATCACTGACACCTTGGCGCCTTTTTCAGTTGAGAAGGCTGATATGTATGTGACGGAATGTGTTTCATTTGGTGTCGAGGAGGCGCATACACTCAGGCAGTGGCAGATGCTTCGTCCTGCTGGAGTAAAGAAGATCTGCGTTGTGTATTCTGATTTTGTTACCCGTGAGGCTCAGAATGCTCTTTTAAAGACCCTCGAAGAGCCGGTTGAGAATACTCATATTTTTTTAGCGACTCCGAAGCCTCACATGCTTTTGGGAACACTGCTCTCTCGTGTACGTGTTGTGCGTACTGTCGGTAGTGGATCTGAGACCGATGATGCGGAGCGGTTTTTGGCATTGTCTGCACGGGAGAGGCTTGAGTATGTTGGAGAGATTGTCACAAAGTCAGATGATGAGGAAGCGGCGGCAGAAGTGCGTGAGCGTGCGCTCTCGCACCTCGAATCTCTCGAGTTGTATTTCTATAAAAAACAGAACGTCGCAGTACTTGAAAAAATATTGCAGTTTAAAAAATACCTCTATCATCCGGGTGCGTCCGTGAAGATGATTCTAGAAACGATTGCCCTAATTGCATAAAATAGCAAGAAAAAAAGCTAGACGATTATGTCTAGCTTAATTTTTAGAAGTTGAATATAAAGTTATTCAAATACTATGGTTTCGGTGTAGGTGCCGTCAACGTTGGGTGTGACAGTTCTCGTCGTTTTTGACGCGTTTTTTGCCTGATCCTGTATTGCTTCACCAAGTGGTGTCTCAATGATGTCATCTGGATCAATGTATAGGACCTGAGTTTCTCCCTGTTTGTTTTCAGGAGAAGGAGAGTCTGTCTTCTTCTCAACTGTGGTTTCTCCTGCTGGCACCTCTGTTTTTGGGGCCTCGCTGTGAGTCTCTGACTTGTTAGGGAATACTTGCTTCCAACCCCAACTGAAAAATAGGTATGCAAGAATAGCTAGTACTATCCATCCTATAATTTTTGCAATTTTCTTCCAATTCAATTTATTTTTTGCTTCCAGAACTGTTTCTTCGGTGTTTGACATTTTGTATGTGTTTTTGAGTGAACAATGATTTTGCTACATTATACGCTTAATATATTAAAATGTCAATATGTAGCAATCTGAGTCTTAAATCGGTATACTATACGCATATGTCATTTTCGTATACACAACTCGATGCAGGATTAGAAGAGGTTTCTGGGTGGCTCAGCCGTGAGTACTCACGTGTGCATACCGGTCGTGCGTCTCCAATGCTTCTCGACGGAGTAATGGTAGAGGCGTATGGTTCATTTCAGCCAATAAAGAACGTTGGTTCTGTTGGTGTGGAGGATGCCCGTACTTTGCGTATTTCTTTGTGGGATAAGTCTGTAATTAAGGACGTTGAGAAGGCGATTATTGCTGCAAACCTCGGATTGACTGTTTCTGCTGATGGAGAAGGTATGCGTGTTATTTTCCCTATGCTCACTACTGAAAATCGTCAGCGTCTTGTGAAGGTATTGAAAGATAAAATGGAGGATGCACGTATTAGTGTACGAAAGGAGCGTGAAGCTGCTCTTACTTCACTCAAGAGTGCCGAACTTCCTGAGGACGACCAGCGCCGCGCGAAAGAAGAAATCCAAAAGCGTGTTGATGCTATAAACGCAAAACTTGAATCTATTTTTTCAACTAAAGAAACTGAGATACTCAGCTAAACTATGCCTACAATTATACTTTTCATTATCGCGCTCCTCGTACTTGTTGTCGGTCACGAGCTCGGGCATTTTTTTGCTGCGAAATCGTTTGGTATTACTGTAGAGGAATTTGGTATTGGATATCCGCCACGTGCTAAGAAATTGTTTCGCTGGAAGGGAACACTCTTTACGCTTAACTGGCTTCCGTTTGGAGGTTTTGTAAAAATATTTGGAGAAGAGGGACATGAGTCTCCGTCTTCTTTTTCGCACCAAAAATTATGGAAGCGTCTTGTTGTTATTGTGGCGGGAGTCGCTGCGAACATTGTGTTGGGTGTCATTTTGTATACCGCTTCTTTCTCTATTGGTTTTTTGGGGAATCCTTCTGATTTTCCTCAGTCAGTAAGTGCTTCTCCAATGCAGGTACTATTTACAGATGTACACGCAGACACTCCGGCGTTCTCTGCTGGATTACTCGCTGGAGACACTGTGGTGTCTGTTGCTGGTACCGACGGCGTATATGTCCCGACTACGGCAACTGAGTTTTCTCAGTATGTGCAGAAACATGAGAATCAGAGTGTCACCGTTACGGTATTGCGTGGCGGGGAAGAGGGTGAGATTGTCGTGGTTCCGCAAAAGGCAGACGGCGCGGCTTCGGCAAGTATTGGCGTCACGATTGCCGAAGCCGCGCATATCCGCCTCCCATTCTTTACCGCTCTCTCGCTCGGTTTCCGTACTACCATGCAAGAGTTCGTTGGAATCTTCTCCTCTCTCGGAATGCTCTTCTCTGGAGGTCTTGGAAATGTGGCAGGTCCGGTGGGGATAGCTGGCATCGCAGGGGTGGCGTATGCCTTTGGTTTTGGATCATTTCTTTCTTTTATGGCTCTTATTTCAGTAAACTTGGCGGTAATAAACCTCCTACCATTTCCAGCCCTTGACGGAGGTCGTTTTATTCTTGAATGTTTCTCAAAAAATGGTGTTTCCCGCATTCCAGAGAAGGTTATTGGAGCGGTAAACAAGCTCGGCTTTATGGCTCTTATTCTTATTATGGTCTATGTAACATATAAGGATATTGTGAAAATAGGGTAGGCGTTTTGTTGTCCCCAGGTGCCGGATTTGACTTTTTAATTATTAGTGCTATATTGTATTGAGTATTATATTAAACCATACGTCTCATGCCCAAGAAAACAACATTCAAACCGAAGCAGGTCACGAAAAAAATCCTTTCTCCCTTGAAGGATCGTTCTTTGGATATCGTCAAAAGTCGTTTCGGTCTTGGAGTTGATTCTGAGCGAAAAACACTCGAAGCTATCGGTGAGAAATATGGTATTACTCGCGAACGTGTTCGTCAGATTGAGCAGGCCGCTCTTGCTCTTATAAAAAAAGGAGACGAATACAAGAGTGAGAAAAATAGTTGGGATGAGCTCAAGACTATCATCGATGAACTCGGAGGTCTTGTGTCAGAAGATGAACTTCTTACTGCATTTTCAAAAGATGAAGAGATAAAAAATCACATCCATTTCTATCTCGTGCTTGGAGATGAGTTCGTTAAGCACCGTGAAGACGATGAATTCGTTGCTCGCTGGAGTGTTAACTCAGACCTTACTGGTAAGGTTCATGATTCATTGAAGTCTCTCTATCAAAAACTTTCTGATGATGAAATTATCTCAGAGGCTGACATGGTGAACCGCTTCCTTGAAGAGCTTAAGAAAATCAACATCGAGCACCGTGATGAGGAGCTTGCAAAGCGTTGGCTTGGTCTCTCGAAAGGTGTTTCAAAGAATCCACTCGGAGAATGGGGAAAGACTTCTGCTTCAGGAGTAAAGGCACGCGGTATCAAAGATTATGCATATCTTATGATGCGCAAGCATGGATCTCCTATGCACTTCCGTGAAGTTGCAGAAGCTATCACTGGAACATTTGAGAAGAAATGTCACACAGCAACATGTCACAACGAGCTTATTAAAGACAAACGTTTCGTTCTCGTTGGACGCGGAATGTACGCCCTCTCTGAATGGGGATACAAGCCAGGAGTTGTCCGTGACGTCATTAAAGAAATTCTTAAGCGTGAAGGACCACTTACGAAAGAAGAGGTCATCGACAAAGTTCTCAAGGAACGTTACCTCAAGAAAAATACTATTTTGGTAAACCTTCAGAATCCAAAGTACTTCAAGAAAGGAAAGGATAAGAAATATACTCCACTGTAATTTTTTACAAATTAAAGCGCGGCGCCCACATGTGGGCGCCGCGCTTTTTCTCTATGATATACTATACCCATGAACAAAGAACGTGGCTCTCTCGACTATGTCGTTGTCGGTGTCTGTATTCTCCTTATACTTCTTGCTGTAGGATTTTTTCAGTCCGATAAGGGTTTCTTTGGAAAATTTAACTATAAATCAGTACTCAATCTTCCAACTGGAATTACTCTGACAAAGCTCGAAGACGATTCAAAAATTACATTTCCATATACAGTAAAAGGATATATCAACGGAGGTGGATGGGAGCGTGGAAATGCTTCAGCGGGCATCGTGCAAATTTTTGATGCGCGGGGTATTCCAGTTACTAAAGCCATCCCACTTTCGTATGCAGATGATGGAACTGATCTTCCAAGTCCGTTTGTTGCAATCATTACTGCTTCAAAGGCACCAACTGCTGGAGATGGCATGATTGTATTTACCAGTACGACAGGTCTTGTACACACCGTACCTATTCGCTTCTAGTTTTCAAATGCTATACTTATCGTATCTATGGTTGAAACCATTTTAACTGGACTTCTTTCATTTGCATGGACTCTCGTCAGTAAGACTGCGATTATTTGGGGTCCAATTCTGGCAATGTATTATGCCTTTATTTATTGGCAAGATTTTGTTACTGACAGATTTATCTCCGGCATTCAGTGGACGCTCCTTGAGATCGAGATTCCCAGAAATATTGAAAAGACTCCAATGGCCATGGAGCTTATTCTCACAAACGCAATGTATCATGCCAGCGGAAAGGGAATTTGGGAGACATGGGTACAAGGAGCTCCTCACTTTTGGTTCTCTCTTGAAATCGCAGGTATCGACGGCGGAGTGCATTTTTATATCCGTACTCCATCACGTATTCGCGACCTAATTGAAACTCAAATTTACGCCCAGTATCCTCAGGCGAAGGTGAAGGAGGTTGAAGACTACACACTCAAGGTTGCGTACAATGCTCCGAATAAAGACTGGTATGTATGGGGAACTGAATTCAAACTCGAAAATGATGATGCGTATCCGATTAAGACATATAAAGACTTCGGACTCGACAAGCCATCTGATAAAGAGCAACAGAAAATTGACCCGATCACTCCAATCATCGAGTTTCTCGGATCTCTTCGCCGTGGACAGCAGGTTTGGATTCAGTACATTATTCGTCCATCAAAGATAGAGTACAACGACAAGGGAGGAGAGGTTCAGGGATGGGTGAAAAAAGCATATGCTGAGCTTGATAAGCTTCTCGAACCATTTACTCAAGAAATGTTTCGGACGAACGCAGGTCAGGCGTCAAAACAGCCCGGTGATGAAGTTGGATACCAGATTCGTCCACCGGGCTACGTTGATAACCGAGTAAAAAAGATCCAAGAAAAAGTTCAGAAACTCGGCTTCGATATTGGAATTCGTGCAGTTGCACTTTCTGAATCGAAATATATTCCACTTCCTGAATTTGAAAATCTGCGTCGTTCATTCCGTCTGCTATTTCGCCAGTTTAATAACCCTGACCTCAACAGTATTGTTCGATACAACGGTACTGGATATGACAGTCCATGGGCCGATCCAACCGGAGTGGCTACATGGAAGCTGAAAAATCGCATGCTCAACTGGTATCGCATGCGTACGTTTTACCACCCTCCGTTTTGGTATTCATTCAAACTTCATCCGTTCTTGAACTTCCTGATTCCATTTAAACATGACCTGACAATCAACGTGATGAACGTAGAGGAAATTGCAACGATATACCATTTCCCAGGACAGGTTTCTCAGACTCCATCGTTTCAACGAGTGGAATCAAAGGTTGCAAAGCCACCACCAAATCTTCCAATTTAATTCTGTGTTTTCGCGTTATTTCGTGCTATTGTAGGACTACATATTTATGGAAACAAACGAAACACAGTCAGTGCATCACGGCTTTCTCCGTACGCGATATATTGTGGCAATCGGGACATTCTTTGTCGCGGTTGCTTTGTTCGTGTCAGTGAGTGCTCCTGCTCGATTTCCTCGTGGAGGAATTGTGACGGTCGCTCCTGGGGGCACTCTTCGTACTGTGGCAGATTCACTAGTAGCTGGTGAGTATGTCCGTTCACGTTTTCTATTTGTCACCAGTGTAACAATTCTCGGAGGTGAGCGTTCTCTTTCCTCTGGTGATTATTATTTCCCAGAACCAAAGAGCGTGTTTGCTGTTGCGTGGCAGATTGCAAAAGGTGACCATGGACTCGACCCTGTTAAGGTAACTATCCCTGAGGGTCGTAATGTACGTGAAATCGCGCAGATACTTTCTGAGAGAATTCCAGGATTTCCAGAAGGTGCCTTTTTACTTCAGGCGCGTCAGTATGAAGGGTATCTTTTCCCGGACACCTATTTCATTTATCCGAAGACAGATGCTTCAACTGTGATTGCTCAAATGCGTTCATTGTTTACAAAAAAGACAGAGACGCTCTTGAATGAAAAAACTGCCTCACCGTGGAAGGTTTCAGATATTGTGATCATTGCCTCTCTTATTGAACGCGAAGCACGAGGGGACGATGACCGTTCTATGATTGCAGGAGTTATTTTTAATCGTCTCGAAAAGGGAATGCCACTTCAGCTTGATGCCAGTGTTGCGTATGCAAACGGTATTCCTGATAACCAGCTCAACAAGGCTCATTTCTCAGTAGACTCTCCATACAATACCTACGTATATCGCAAGCTTCCTCCAGGAGCCATTGCAAACCCAGGCATAGAGTCAATCACTGCAGCCTTAAACCCAGCTACTACGGACTACCTCTATTATCTTCATGATAAGCATGGTACTATCCACTACGCAAAGACGTACCCCGAACACCAGAAGAATATCAGTCGCTATCTCAGACAATAACGTACCATTATGGAAAACAAGTATTACGCAACAATAGGTCTCGAAGTTCACGCCGAGCTCAAAACAGCCTCAAAGATGTTTTGTGGGTGTAAAAACAACCCAGACGAAAAGACACCAAACACGAACATCTGTCCTGTGTGTATGGCTCATCCAGGAGCACTTCCTGTGGTAAACAAGCGCGCCATGGAGCAGGTTATTCGCGTCGGACTCTCTATCGGTGGAACTATCGCCGACTTTACTGAGTTCGACCGTAAAAATTATTTCTACCCCGACATTCCAAAGGGCTTCCAGATTTCTCAGTACAAGTTCCCGATAGTCACTGGAGGACGCCTCGGTGGAATGGATATCACTCGTATTCACCTCGAAGAAGATACAGGTACAAGCAAGCACGACCGTGGAGATTTTTCACTCGTGGATTTTAA
>CALQZW010000012.1 GCA_943350045.1 Candidatus Nomurabacteria bacterium
CGCACCGCTTTGGACTTCGCTTCAGGCGACACAGTCCGTGTCTGGGTTAAGATTCCAGAAAAGGGCAAATTCCGCCTCCAGGCTTTCGAAGGTCTCGTACTTGCTCGCAAGCACGGAGAAGAAATCGGAGCGACATTCACAGTTCGTAAAGTTGCTTCAGGAGTAGGTGTAGAACGTATCTTCCCACTCTTCTCTCCAATGATCGATTCAATCGAGATTGTAAAGAAATCAGGAGCTCGTCGTTCAAAACTCTACTATGTCCGTACAAAGGCTGTACGCGATATTCGTAAGAAGATGAAAAGTGTTCGTATCATGGAAAACCGACAGGTAACTGCAGAGGTAGACACAGATACAGAAACTCTAGACGAAGCAGTAGAAGAAACAACTACAGCATAAAGAGAAAAACCCAGCTTCGGCTGGGTTTTCTTGTAAAAAGTTTTAAAACTGCTATACTCTGAAAGTTCTCGGTAAGACACCTGCGCGGGTGGCGAAACTGGTAGACGCACTACCTTGAGGTGGTAGCGCCCGCAAGGGCATGGAAGTTCAAGTCTTCTCTCGCGCACAAATACAAAAATACCCCGATACTCTCGGGGTATTTTTGTATTCAGTGAGGCTTCAGCCAGAAGCGCGAACTACTTCGCGCTTCCGAAGACTTGAAAGCCGGAGCGATGCCGCAGTAGCGGCCGCGAGGCGGGCCCGCAAGTACTTAGTGCTCGCAGGCTGTAACCAGCCGAGAACACTTAGTAACTTGTGGGGAAGTCTTCTCTCGCGCACAAATTAAAGCAATATGCATAAAATACATATTACAAATTTAGACAATGAACTAGTTCCAAATTGGAACTAGTTCGAGTAGGGCCGTATATCTAAGTCTTGCACATACGATACTCGACCAACGATTTTATTAAGAAAGCAATGTGCAAAAAATGCACATTGCTTTTTAGTACATAAGTTCAAACTCTGAGTTTAGGATTTTTTTAAGTTGATTTTGGAATACTTTGCGCAGTATGAAGAAAATAAAAACCAACAATGCTGTTGTTGTCTACCAGTCAAAATCAGGGGGTATTGAATTGAAGGGGGATTATACGCACGAGACTGTGTGGGCGACATTGGATCAAATAGCCACGGTCTTTGGCAGAGATAAATCTGTAATATCGCGCCACTTTAAGAATATTTATAAAGAAAGAGAGTTAGATAAAAGGGCAACCGTTGCAAAAAAGACAACAGTTCAGATTGAAGGGCGTCGTACTATCGAGCGTGCTATTGAATATTATAACCTTGATGCGATTATCTCTGTCGGGTATCGTGTAAACTCCAAAACCGCCACTGAGTTTCGTAAATGGGCCACAAAAACTCTCAAAGAGCATATCACAAAGGGCTACACAATTAATCGCAAGCAGATTGCGAAAAATTACGACGCATTCATGAAGTCGGTAGCAGATATTCAAGCCCTATTACCTGAAAATATAACACTTGACCCTAAATCAGTTCTGGAATTAATAAAAGAATTTGCGAGCACATGGGTGTCTCTTGATGCTTACGACAAGGAGTCTCTTATTTCAGTTGGTTCAAACAAGAAATCAGTTCGCCTTACTAGTGCCGAACTCGCAGAAGCAATTATGAGTCTCCGCACTGAGCTCATAAAGTCGGGCGAAGCAACGGAGATTTTTGCTCAAGAGCGAAGGAGTGGAAGTATAGAAGGAATTGTTGGAAATGTCATGCAGGCGTTTGGAGGCAAGGAAGTGTATGGATCGCTTGAAGAAAAAGCGGCACACCTTTTGTATTTCATGGTAAAAAACCATCCATTTACTGATGGTAATAAACGCTCAGGTGCGTTTGCTTTTGTGTGGTTCTTGCGAAAAGCGAAAATCAAAACTGCACGAAATATAAATCCAAGTGCGCTGACGGCGTTAACTCTTTTAATTGCAGAGAGCGATCCAAAAAAGAAAGATCAAATGACGGCGCTTGTAATTCAGATGCTTAAAATAGGATAAGAACCAAATTTGCCACCAAAGCAATCTCTTGGTATAGTCTTTGTATGTTCATATCGTTTTATTCGCTTATTACTACAATCGGCGCGAAAAGGATCTCATAACCCGCGAAAGCGGTTTTTTTACTGCCAAATATATGGAAACACACAAACATAATTTACTCGAAAAGCTCCATGCTCAGATTCGTCTCATTCAAGACCGAATCGCAGAAAGCATGGCTGTAATAAAAACTACGGCAACCAAAAGTTTGCGAGAGATTGGTTCTATGCAACCAGCTGATCAAGTGGTTTACATGCAGTTGAAAGGATATGCAGTCGATCGCATGGAACAATTAGAGCATTTGCATAAAAGCCCATTCTTCACCAAGTGTGAAATTATCGACACAGACACCCAAGAAAAGAAAAGTGTATTCTTTGCAACGCATCAGTATATAGAGGAATCCATTTATTCATGGACATCACCTGTTGCTTCGATTCGTTTTGAGTCACTCGGAGATATTTCCTACAAGCTCCCAAATGGGGAATATAAAAAAATTACGATACTGCAGAGAGAGCAGTACATGATTGTCGACGGCAAGGTTATTTTCTATGCTCAAGAAAATCCGGGCACGCCACGAGAGCTCATATACCAAGAACATTTTACGAAACAAAAATCAGAGTTCATTCTTCCTGAGATTGTAGCTCAAATGGAGAAAGCTCAGGATGCCGTTATTCGCGCCGACCACAGAGGCCCGCTTGTTATATCAGGCCCTGCTGGATCAGGAAAAACAACGCTTGCTCTGCATCGCGTTGCATATCTCACCCAAGCTCCTGACACTGCGTCAATATATTCTCCCGAGTCTATAATCGTATTCGTTCAGGATTCTGGAACAAAAGAATATTTTTCGCATCTTCTGCCGGGACTCGGTATTCATAATGTGAACATTACAACATTTCCAGAGTGGGCTATGAAAATCCTTGGACTTAGTGGGTATGAGTACACTCATCGAGAAGGAGATACTGAACAGGAAAAAGACCTGATTGAATACAAGAAAATAAATGCCTTGCGCTCGGAGCGTCCGTTTACAATTCCAAAAAATGCGAAAGTTTTAGATCGTCTTGATTTGACCATATTACTTAAAGAATATTTGAAAAAGCATGCGCGTTTTGAAACCGTGCGTCAATTTGATGCGGTCGTAAAAGGTGTAATTCGAAAAAAGAGAGTAAAGAAGAGTATTGAGTATTCGTTGCTTGTCGTGGATGAATTTCAGAACTATCTACCTGAACAGTTGTCTATCTTAAAACAATGTCTGAGAGTGGACACGCAATCAGTGGTGTATGTAGGTGATATGGGTCAGCAGGTATATCTTGGAACGATCAAGAAATGGGAACAGATAGGAGAGGTGGTTCTTACAGAGCGAAATATTCGACTCGATAAGGTGTATCGTAATACAAAAAATATTCTGCAATTCATTCAGAAATTGGGATATGATATTCGTATTCCAGAAGGAATTAAAGAAGGACCGGCTGTTGTTGAGAAAATTTTTGAGACTGCTGCCGAAGAGATTGCATATATTAAAAGAATTATGACTTCATACAGGGAGGGAAGTATTGGTGTTATTGCTAAAGATGAGGAATATCTTAGGGCGTTCAAGAATGAGTTGGAGAATGATTCTCATGTTCATGTGCTTACAATGAAAGAGTCGCAAGGTGTCGAGTTCGACTTAGTGTGTATCGTCGGTGTGGATCAGGAAATGTTTAGCGTTTCAGAGCATATAGGTGTTTCAGCTGAACATATTGAAGAACGCAAACAAATACAGAAAGACATACTCTATGTGGCGCTTACTCGAGCAATCACAGAATTGCATGTAATGGGCAGGGTTTCTTTGGCGAGAGTGAAAATGTGAGTCTGATATACTGGAGATAACTATCTAAGTGAGCTGAGCTAAGTATTCAATAAAAAAACTATCATGATTCAAGTCACCCTAAACCCAAAAGAGAATATTCCAACTGACTATACTGACAGGCTAACAGTTAAGGCAGTTGTTTTTGATGATGAAAATCGGGTGCTTGTTTTTAATGGCAATCTTATCGGAGGTGGTGTTGAGTTGGGAGAAATCGAAGAAGAAGCACTTCATCGTGAGGCTTTAGAAGAAGCAGGTATTGAGATTGAAATACACGAAGAGCTTGGCGAAGTTGTTGCATATCGCGACGCGGCAAAAAAGGTATATATAATGAAAGGATTCTTGTGTAAATCCATTCGCAAAATCCAGGAACCAGTTGATGAACTTTCCAACCCTGCTTTCTGGGAGAAGATTGAAGATAGTATTGCGAGATTTCAGAAGGATATTGAAAAGCTAAAAGAAACAGGACAGCAGGAGTTTGAGCCGGACGTATATGAGACAAAGTTGTACAACAGGGAAATGGCCGTCATTTTTCTAAAAGAGGCACATAAGAGACTACAAAATAAGCAGTAGTATTTGTATTGACATTGTATATACAATTCAATATACTAATACATATGAACACAGTCATAAATATCAGAACTGAAAAAGCCGTGCGAGATGAAGCTAAAAAAGTTTTTTCAAAAATGGGGATGACTACCTCTGCGGGAATTAATATGTTTTTGAATCAGGTTGTCTTAGAGAAGGGGATGCCGTTTTTGCCAACTTCTAATGCGCAAAAAATTAAAGAAAAGTGGGATGCTGCGGCTGTGGATGCAATTAAGTTCGGTAAAAGATATACAACAGCTGAAGAAGCCCTGGCTGACCTTTAGGTCCATATATGTATGAAATAATCAGAACAAAAGTTTTTGAAAAATCATATAAAAAAGTAAAAGAATCAGGTCTATTTAAAAAACAAGCAAAAGAGGATTTGGCTAGGGTAATTACTATTCTTGCTTCAGGTGAAAAGCTATCAATCGAGTATAGAGACCATCAGCTTAAAGGAAAATTGAAACAGTATAGGGAATGCTACATTAAAGGAGATATTCTTTTAGTGTACGAGATTCGTAAGAATGAATTAATACTTCTCTTATCTGATATAGGATCACATTCATATTTGAATCTGTAGAATATATTTTGGTTTATTATTTTCTGCTATACTCCCCATATATGAAAAAATATAAAATTGCATTCTGGGTTTCAACAATTTTTCTTTTCCTTTTCGAAGGAGTAATGCCAGCACTCACTGCCGGCTCCGAAATGTCTCAGCAGGCAATCCTTCACCTCGGATATCCGCTGTATTTCATCACAATTCTTACTACCTTTAAAATCCTTGGCGCCATCGTACTTGTCGTGCCAATGGTTCCAGGTCGTGTAAAAGAATGGGCGTATGCCGGCTTTGGTCTCGACTATATAAGTGCCTTTGTGAGTATGATGGTCGTTGATGGATTCTCCATGTTCGCCCTTTTCCCAATAGTTATTTTCGCAATCCTCACTGTCTCATATATCTCTCGCCAGAAATTACTGGTACAATAGGTGTATGAAAACAATACTCTTTCTCGCAATCGTTATCCTTGGTATTTGTGCATGGGCTCCATGGATGTCACCAGAGTCTACACAGCTCGCCATTGAAAATCAGTTTAGTTCTGAGTACCGTGCAACAAACCCACTCTTTACAGGGTCATGTACACTTCTTGCGATGGGAGAGTTAAAGAAAGAAGCATTCGCGTACAAAACTACTGTCGACTATATCTGTGATGTTTCTGGTGAAGGAACAACGAGTATTACTCACACATTCTACGGCTCAGTTATCGGGGCTCCGTCAAAATAATATGAAAAAACTTCTCGAAAAAAGTTGCATACCGTGCGAGGGAGGTGTTGCTCCGCTTACAAAAAAAGAAAGTGAATCTTTTCTTTCCGAAGTAGAGGGATGGGAGATTTCATCGAACGCCAAGCAGATTGAAAAAACATTTGTTTTTGAAAACTTTGATAAGGCAATGGACTTCGTAAACATGGTTGCCGATTCTGCTGAGTTTGAAGGTCACCATCCAGATATTGATATTCGCTACAACAACGTAAAACTCGTACTCACCACTCATGCAATAGGCGGATTGTCAGAAAACGATTTCATTCTTGCCGCGAAAATAAACAGTATCCGTTTGTAATTGTATGCCACTTCCACTTATTCATCTGTGTGTTATGGCGCTCAGTGGAGCAGGGTTCGCTATTGCCTACACAATATATTCTCACAAGCGTGTAAAGAAACCGCTTGTCTGCCCGATGCGCACATCGTGTTCTTTCGTGACACAAAGCGACCATTCACGTTTCTTGGGATTTCCCGTTGAGAATCTCGGAATGCTCTATTACGGCGCGACACTCCTTTTACACGTTCTCGCCATCTGGTTTCCGCGCGCGTTTTTTGGTGTAGGGGAGTGGGCACTCTTTGGACTCTCTGTCGGAGCCTTTCTTTTCTCCGTGTATCTCATGAGCGTCCAAGCATTCATACTCAAGCAATGGTGCACGTGGTGTATCGGATCAGCTCTGCTTTCAACAGGAATATTTGTGTTTGGAATCGTGGCTATTTTCTAGTCACTCTCAAAAACTCGCTTTTTTATCGGATTTTTGATATAACATGTATGCCTTTCCGTCAACGGGAGGGCGTATAAGTATGGTGCTTATAGTGTAATGGTTAGCACAAGAGTTTGTGGAACTCTTAGTCTGGGTTCAAATCCCAGTAGGCACCCCAAATAGGAATTGAACTAAAAAATCTCTCATTCGAGGGATTTTTTAGTTCTTGTCTGATATACTCTCCGAATGAAACTATATCTTATTCGACATGGTGAGACAGATGCGAATCGTATACTCGGGCATGGTGTTTCTGGTCCTATGCACGACGAACCTGTGACATTTAAGTCAGGAGATGACACAAATATTGCGCTAAATATCTATGGACGTGCTCAGGCAGGTGAGGCAGCACAAGAGCTTCCAAGTTCTATCGATGCGATATATTCTGCTCCACTCATTCGTGTAAAAGAGACAGCGGAGATTATTGCAAAAGCAAAAAATATTGAGGTTTCAAAAATAGAGTTCCGAAATGAACTTATTGAGTATCATCAGGGTTCGATGGAAGGCCTGTCGAGTGAAGAAAAAAAGAGCATGTTGAAAGAAGGGCAGTCGTGGGGATCAGGGCTTCTCTGTGAGTATGACTATACTCCATGGGGAGGTGATAACTGGAAAACCATTTTCACTCGACTAAATGCATTTTTTGGTGAACTGAAAAAACATAGTGCTGAAGAAACTATTGTTTGCGTCACGAGCGGTGGAGTTATTCGCATGGCCTACAAGATACTATTGTCAGAAAAATCTCCAGGAATAACAAAGCATGTCACTATTAAAAATGGCTCAGTGCATGAGTTTATTATCTAAAATACGTAATTAATGATTTACCTCGACGTCCGCACAAAAGAAGAATACGATTCTGGACATATTCCTGAATCACTCCATCACGACATTATGCAGATGTTCGAGGGTATTTTTCCTGAGCTTTCACGCGATACTGAAATTACCGTATATTGTCAGTCCGGGAATCGCTCAATGATGGCTAAGACCCTGCTCGAACAGGCCGGCTTTATCTCTGTTATCGACGGCGGAGGAATAGACGCTGTTGAGTTTTAATCACTGCCGTAAAGTGATAAAATAGAATATATGAAAAATACAAATCTTTTGTACGGAGGAGTTGGTCTTTTAGTTGGAATCATTCTTGCGAGCGTGCTCTCGCCATCTATGCCGATGGACGACCATGCGGGGCGTGATGATCACGGAGGACACGATATGGCAGGTATGATGCATGACATGAATGCAGCGCTCGAGGGCAAGACTGGTGATGCGTTCGACAAGGCATTTCTCTCTGAAATGATCGTTCACCATGAGGGAGCAGTGGAAATGGCGGAAGCAGTTCTTGAGAAGTCAGAGCGTGCCGAACTTCGCCAGCTCGCAAACGAAATTATCTCTGCACAAAACAAAGAAATTGAAATGATGCAGAAGTGGGAGAAGGAGTGGTTTACTAACTAGTCTCTTCTTGTATGAAAATCTACGCACTTGATGTTCGCTTAATTCATTTCTTTCAGCGAGTGTCAGTTCCTGTTGCTCGCTTTGCTCTGTTTGTCGTGTTCTTTTGGTTTGGTATTTTGAAAGTTCTCGGACTCTCACCAGCCTCTGGAGTAGTTGAGCGCTTGTTTGAAAATACGATTCCGTTCATGAGTTTTGCGCTCTTTCTCGTATTGTTTGGGCTATTTGAATGTCTCATCGGTCTCTTGTTCTTAATCAAAGGGGCAGAGCGTGTTGTCATTCCGCTTCTTCTCGTGCACATGATTACAACATTTGGCCCGCTTGTATTTCTCCCATCAGAAACATGGCAGGCATTTCTCGTTCCAACACTTGAGGGTCAGTATATTATTAAAAACCTTGTAATAATCGCAGCGGCGATTGGTATTGCTTCGCACTTGCATCCGATGCGACAGGGGAGACAGTAGGTATGAATATCACTGAAAAGTATCTTGGGAAAAGTGGCGTCACGTACCTGATGGAATATTCCGATGAGGATTCGTTTGATCATTTGCCATATGAACAGTGTCGACAGGTGTATGGCGTATGTATCTATGAGGGGAAAATGATAATCGGGTACGGAGGTGCGAAAGATTCATGGGGTCTCATTGGAGGAACTATTGAAAACGGCGAAACATTTCTTGAAACACTCACGCGCGAGATTCAAGAAGAATCAAATATGGAAGTACTCTCTGCGATTCCTGTTGGATATCAAAAGGTAACAGATACGCGTGACGGAAGTTTTGTGTACCAGTTGCGCTACGCCTGTACTGCACGCCCGCATGGTCCATTTATTTCTGACCCAGCCGGAAGTATTACAAAAATTGCGAGTATAGCTCCGGAAGAATACAAACAATATTTCAATTGGGGTCAAATAGGCGAGCGAATTATTTCTCGCGCGCTTGAGCTTCTGATATAATATTTACATGGCTAGTCTTTCAAATATTTGGAACACGATTCTCGGATCGATTGCTTCTTTAGGTTACGTACAATTTGCCGTCATGGTAATTGTAAATATTATTCTCTATCGTATTCATCCAGTAATGGGCTTCCTCGGAACCCTTTTCCTTTTTGCAATTCTTACTGGAATTCTTTAATCCATGTCTGTCTATATCGCTCAATCACAACCTGGATATGAACTTCTCGACTCAGGCGAGGGGATGAAGCTTGAGCGATTTGGATCGTTTACGCTTGTTCGTCCTGACCCTGAAGCACTCTGGCCAAAGCGTCTATCTGATTCAATATGGAAAGAAGCAGATGCGACATATGTGCGTAGTGGAGCAAGTGGTTCATGGGTAAAGACAAACTCATTTCCAAAGGCGTGGACATTCTCGTATGACTCGCTCATTTTTGAGCTTCGTCCAACATCATTCAAACACGTTGGTATTTTTCCCGAGCAAATAGAGCACTGGCAGTGGTTGGCGCAGAAAATTACGAAAGCTACGAAAGAGCGCTCAGAGCCAGTAAAGGTGCTCAATCTTTTTGCCTACACTGGAGGAGCGACGCTCTCGGCTGCTCGTGCCGGGGCGCATGTGACTCACGTAGACTCTTCTTCTGTTGCGCTCGACTGGGCTCGCACAAATGCCGATCTCTCTGGACTTGCTGACAAGCCTGTTCGATGGATAGAGGACGATGTGATCGCTTTTTTGAAACGAGAAGTAAAGCGTGGCAATCGCTATGATGCGATTATCATGGACCCGCCTGCTTTCGGTCATGGAACAAAAGGAGTCATTTGGAAAATTGAACGCGATTTCTATCAGCTCATGGAGCTCTCTTTTGCAGTGCTCTCTGACAAACCTATTGCCGTTATTCTCAACGGGTACACTGCAGGGCACTCACCAACAACGCTCGCAAATAATCTCATTCCTCTCGTTGGAATCTATGGAGGCTCTGTAGAATCAGGCGAGCTTGGTGTTGCTGAATCAAAGAGCTCACGTATTCTTCCTTCCGGAGTTTTTGCTCGATTTAGCACAGAATAAAGGCCTCCTTAGGGTGTGCTATACTGTGCTTGTATGACGAAAAAAGAAATATTTATATTAGTGCTCGTCGCCGTACTTATTGTCGGCGGTATTGTCGTGTATACTCAGCGCGGTGCAGAGAGTGAGGAAGTTGCGCCTGTGCCTGATACAAGTACAAGCTTGGAAGCAGACAAAGTGCCAGCAACTCCGAATGTTACCAATAATGAACCAAAGAAAAATACTATGGAACCAGAAAAAATCACAACAGCAACAGGACTTATCATTGAAAAAATTACTCCGGGAACAGGAGAGGGAGCCGTAGCGGGAGATACAGTCGTAGTAAATTACACTGGTCGTCTTGAAAACGGAACTGTGTTTGATTCAAACGTAGACCCAAAGTTTAACCACGTCGAGCCATTTACATTTCCACTCGGAGCATCTCGTGTTATTGCCGGTTGGGATCAGGGAGTGCTTGGGATGAAAGTTGGCGAGAAGCGCCGTCTTACAATTCCATCTGACCTTGGATACGGATCTCGTGGAGCAGGTGCACTTATTCCACCAAATGCAACACTTATTTTCGACGTCGAAGTAACAGACATCTTGAAGTAATCTATGGACCACATTTTTGCTAAAGAAGACATGGGTCGCTTCGGAAAGATTTTAATTCTTCTCGGAGTACTTACCGCTCTTTTTGTCGGTATGAAGTTTGTGAACGAGATGAAGACCTACGGCTCAATCGGAGTAACGCCGAGTGTTGCTGGAACGTTTGACGTAACAGGTGAAGGAGAGGCATTTGCAATTCCAAACGTTGCAACCATCTCGTACAACGCCGAAGCTCGTGCGAAAACTGTTGCCGAAGCACAGACTACGGTAAACAAGATTGTTGCAGACTCTCTCGCATTCCTTAAAGCGTCTGAAGTTGCAGAGAAAGATATTAAGACTGCAAACTACAGTGCATACCCAGAATACACATATCCATGTTCAGATCGCATCTGTCCAGTTGGAGCTTCAAACACTCCAGTACTCAGCGGATATCTCGTAACTCAGAGTATTAGTGTAAAAGTTCGTGATACTGAGAAAGTCGGTGCTGTTATCGACGGTCTTGGAAAAGTTGGCGTAACTGGTCTCTCAGGCCCAAATTACTCAGTCGACAATCCTGAATCTGTAAAACAGGAAGCTCGCCAGAAAGCTATTGCAAACGCCGAAGTAAAAGCAAAGGCACTCGCAAAAGACCTCGGAGTTCGTATTGTTCGCATCGCTCGCTACTCAGAAGACACTGGTGGAGCATATCCATCTCCGATGTACATGAAGGCAGAGGCACTTGGAAGTGCTGATGCTGGTGCTTCACTGCCGAAAGGAGAGAATACATACTCTTCACGTATCACAATTACGTACGAGATACGATAAATAGGAGGTTTTGACAATTAGAGAGCTCTGCGGTATTATATGGCTTGTAAGGCCCCCGCAGGGCTTTTTAATTTGGATTTTTAAGGCCATATGGCCAACCAACTACCTATATGAGTATCGTAAGCTATATCAAAGAAACACGTGCAGAGTTTAAGCATGTTAACTGGCCAACAAAGAGCCAGGCTATTGGTTATTCTGTCGCCGTTATCCTCATCTCCCTCGTGCTTGCATACTTCCTCGGTGCACTCGACTTCGTATTTGCTCGTGGGCTCTCAGCGATTCTCGGACTCTAATTTAGTACTATTTAATTTTTTAACGCTATGTCAAAACAAGAACTGACTCCGGATCGCAACTGGTACGCCGTGCACACATACGCAGGATATGAGAACGCAGTTGCTCGTAACCTTAAACAGCGTATCGAGTCTCTCGGAATGCAGGACAAGATTTTTAACGTCGTTGTCCCAATGGAAAAAACAATCAAGATTAAAGGCGGAAAGCGTGTTGAAGCGGAAGAGAAAGTCTTCCCTGGATACGTAATCGTCGACATGATTGTAACTGACGACTCTTGGTATGTTGTTCGTAACACTCCACGTGTTACTGGGTTCGTTGGAGCGGGAGTAAATCCTGTGCCACTAAACCAGAAAGAAGTCGAAGGACTCTTTAAGACAATGGGAGCAGGGGATGAAGCGGCAAAGCATGCAATCGATATGGCCGTCGGAGACCTCGTCTCTATCGGAGACGGACCGTTCAAAGACCTCGAAGGAAAAGTCTCAGACGTAGATCATGCGCGCGGAAAGGTTCGCGTTCTCGTATCAATGTTCGGTCGCGAAACTCCAGTGGAGCTCGACTTCTTGCAGGTAAAGAAGGTCTAACAGGGGAGTGTGTTACCTTGCTAATACACCGTTTTTCTGGTAATGTGTGATAACTGTTAGATTTTTGGCTTCTACTAAAATCCTGACAGCAATAAATCTACAAATCTCAACTATTATTTTATATGGCAAAGAAAATCACCAAAAAGGTAAAACTCCGCGCTCCAGCTGGTAAAGCTACTCCGGCTCCACCACTTGGACCCGCACTCGGACAGGCTGGTGTTAACATCGGAGACTTCGTAACGAAGTTCAACGCTGCAACACAGAGCATGATCGGAGACATTGTTGGAGTAAACCTCGTCGTGTACGATGACCGTACATACGACTTCGTTATCAAGACTCCACCAGTATCAAGCCTTATCTTTAAGGCAGCTGGTATTTCAAAAGGATCAGGAAAGCCAAACCTTTCAAAGGCAGGAAAAATCACAACAGCTCAGCTTCGTGAAATTGCCGAGAAAAAGATGCCCGACCTTAACGCGAAGGATATCGAAGGCGCAATGAAAATTGTTGCCGGAAGTGCTCGCCAGGCAGGTATTGAAATCAAGGACTAGTTCTTGAATCTCAACGAAAAAACCACCCATTCGGGTGGTTTTTTCTGTTATGCGTCTCCGTCCATATATGTAAATTATCTATGAATAATTAAAACGAATTCTTCCACATCATCGATTCCTTTGGAAGGGCTTCTTGCTTACTGTACTTTGCGTTGTCTTTTTTGTGATACAAGCGCTCTACGTCTCCTTCGACAACGTAGTAGATGATTTGCCCAACAGGCATGCCGGCATAGACACGAACAGGTTTTGAAGAAGAAATTTCCAGTGTCCAATATCCACAAAATCCAACGTCTCCTTTTCCTGCAGTTGCATGGATATCTATTCCAAGGCGTCCGGTCGAAGACTTTCCTTCGAGAAAGGGAACATGCTTGTGGGTCTCTGTGTATTCGAGTGTAGATCCAAGATAGAGCTGGCCAGGCTGGAGGACGAAGCCTTCTTCTGGGATTTCAAAGTGGCGAATTTCGTTGTGTTTCTTTGCGTCGAGTGTTTCGTCGACATACTGCGCCAAGTGTTTGGAGAGGTGGACGTCGTAAGAGTTTCCACCCATGTTTTTAGCATCAAAAGGGGTAATAACTATTTCGCCCGTCTCAATGCACTCAAGGATTTTTGTATCAGACAAGATCATATATGAAATGGTAGCACGTTAGAATTGTTTTTCGTAGGTAATAAAGGTGTAGGCGTGTGGGTTTGTTTCGTCGCTCTCATGAGTTTCCTTTGCTATCTCTTTCCATTCTGCTGGTCCAAACTCTGGGAAAAATGCATCGGCTTCAGGTATTTCAGAATCAATTCGAGTGATGTAAAGTTTGTCTGCGATATCTATTGCTTCGGCATATAGTTGAGCTCCTCCAATAATAAATACTTCACCATCCCAACCCGCTCCGTCGTTTTGTACTGTCTCGAGTGCTTCGGTGAGCGAGTGTGCTACTTCAATTCCTTCAGCGGTAAAATCAGTATTACGAGTGATGACAATGTTTCTGCGGTTGGGAAGGGGTTGGCCGATAGATTCATAGGTCTTTCGTCCCATGATAACAACGTGTCCAGATGTTGTTTCGCGGAAGTGCTTCATGTCGGCGGGCATGTTCCATAGAAGCTTATTCTCTTTTCCTATTTCATTATTCCTGCCGAGTGCTGCGATGAGAGATATTTTCATATTGGTTTTACACGGCAATCGGTGCCTTAATCGCGTCGTGCGGATTATACCCCACAAGCTCGAAGTCTTCTATCGTAAAATCTTCGATATTCATTTTTACCGGATTAATTTTTACTGTTGGAAGTGGTCGGATATCTCCTTTGCGAGCAATCTGTGTTTGTGCCTGCTCGACATGGTTGAGATATACATGAACATCGCCCCCAGTCCACACAAACTCTCCCACTTCAAGTCCGCAGATCTGGGCGATAATCATAACAAGGAGAGAATATGACGCAATGTTAAATGGAAGACCAAGAAAGGTATCACAACTACGCTGATAGAGCTGACAGGAAAGTTTTCCGTCGGCAACATAAAATTGAAAGAGACAGTGGCATGGTGGAAGTCCTGCCTTTGCCATTTCTTCGATATCTCCCACATTCCATGCAGATACAATCATTCGGCGGGAATCTGGAGTGTTTTTAATTTGCTCGATTACCTGTGCAAGCTGGTCGATGTGCTTTCCGTCGGCAGTTGGCCATGAGCGCCACTGATATCCGTAGATAGGGCCAAGGTTTCCATACTCTTTTGCAAAAGCGTCGTCGGTGGCAATTTTCTGTACGAATTCACTCATTCCGACTTTCCATTCTTCTCCGTTAATTTGAGGGATCGGAAGATTGTTTCGCTTGAGGTATGCCTTGTATGGCCATTCATCCCAAATGTGCACGTTGTTTTTTGCAAGGTACTGTAGATTGGTGTCTCCACGTAAAAACCACAAAAGCTCGTGCACGATTGCTTTAAAGGGAACCTTCTTTGTAGTTAGAAGAGGAAAGCCATCTGCGAGATTGAAGCGCATCTGGTGCCCGAGTATACTCTTCGTGCCTGTTCCTGTACGATCAGTTTTAGTTGCTCCGTTCTCTAGAAGATGTTCGAGGAGGTTTATATAGGACTCATCTACGGGTATGTGTTTCATATACGGTAAGTATAGAATATGAAAAGAGGGAAGCATAGGATTGACAGAAAGGCATAAAAATGCTATTCTCTTTTTACATCATTCTCGCTCGAAGCTATCGAAGCTTCTTACTCAATAAAGAGAGTGACGATTGTGGAACTCAGCTAGACGCTTGTTGTCATCCGTTGAAGTCCATGACACAAGTTATCTATATGCAGTCAGCACGTCATTCGGCGCGCCCTTCCAGTTCTGGAAGTGGCTCTAAGCGCCCATTTTCAGCATCTCCAGTAAAACGCTCTGGTTCAGGCTTTCGTTATGAAGGCCCAGCTCGTTCGTCAGCTCCGGCCCGTTCATCGGCGCCAGCTCGTTCAGCAGGACCATCTCGTTTTGGAGCTCCAGCTCGTTCTTCTTCATTTCCACGCACAGGTGGCAGTGCAGGTCCGAGAAAGTTTACTCGCGGTGGTTTTTCTTCACGCCCAAAGCGTGGTGGTTTTAAATCTGAAGCTATCGAGCACAGCCGTTATATCAAGCGTGCCGAAGTTGTAGAGGAAAAGCCATACAACGCCAAGCACACATTTAAGGATTTTCCTTTCGTAGACCAGCTTCACACAAACATTGAAAAGAAAGGATTCATTCATCCGACTCCTATTCAGGACCAGTCTATTATGGCAACAATCGAAGGCCGTGATGTCTTCGGTCTTGCAAACACAGGAACAGGAAAGACAGGAGCATTTCTTATGCCTCTTATCGACCGTGTTGCTCGTGACAAAAAACAGAAAGTTCTTATCCTTGCACCAACTCGTGAGCTTGCTCAGCAGATTGATGCAGAGTTCAAGATTCTCTCACGTTGGTTGTCTATGTACTCAGTCTCAGTTGTCGGTGGAATGCCAATTCAGCGTCAGATTTCAGAAATCAAGCGCGGAGTATCATTTGTTATCGGAACTCCAGGACGTGTTGTTGACCTTATAAAGCGCAACGACTTAAACCTCGCCGAGTACAGTACTATCGTTCTTGACGAAGCAGACCGAATGCTTGACATGGGATTCCGTGACGACATGCTCTTTATCCTTGGAAAATGTAAGCCAGAGCGTCAGACACTCTTCTTCTCTGCAACACTTTCACCTGAGATTAAAAAAATGACTGAGCAGTTTCTCCGAAACCCACTCTTCATTTCAGTTGTCAGTGGAAACACTTCAAAGAATATTGACCAGGACGTTGTCCGCGTTCCAAAGGGAGGCGACAAGGTTGGATACCTTCACGATGTTCTTATTAAAGAAGGAATGGCTAAGGTTCTCGTATTCCGCGAAACAAAGCGCAGTGTTGACCAGCTCGAAGTAGAACTTCGTGGACGTGGCTTCAAGGTTGCCGGTATTCATGGAGACAAGCGTAACCGTGAGCGTATGCGTACTCTCGAGAGTTTTAAAAAGAATGAGGTCACTATCTTGATCGCAACTGACGTTGCTGCTCGTGGTCTCGACATTCCAGATGTTACTCACGTGATCAACTACGATACTCCAAACGACTACGACACATATGTGCACCGTATCGGACGAACAGGTCGCGCAAACAAGAAGGGAACAGCTCTTACGTTTGTGACAGATCGCGCGTAATTCTATAGAAGAAAAAGCCCCGCAGGTCATAGGCCTGCGGGGCTTTTTACATCTGAACGCCACAGTGGTACACTTTCGCATATGCATATTCACTCTGATACAGAAGTCTTTGACGCCATCGCCGGCGAGGCAAAACGCCAAGCAGAAGGTCTTGAACTTATCCCATCTGAAAACTACGTTTCAAAAGCTATCTTAGAGGTAAATGGTTCAATATTTACCAACAAGTATTCTGAAGGATATCCAGGCCGTCGCTACTATGGAGGACAGGAATACACTGACATTGTCGAGCGTCTCGCAATTTCTCGCGCCTGCGAACTCTTTAACGCAAAGTTTGCAAACGTTCAGCCACACTCTGGAGCTCCTGCAAACCTTGCCGTGTATTCAGCCCTCCTACAACCAGGGGATACAGTGCTCGGAATGGATCTCTCCCATGGAGGACATCTTACTCATGGGCACCCGATGACACTCCCTGCGCAGATATATAATTTTGTGACATACAAAATGAAGGATGCTGATACTGGAGAGATTGATTACGAAGAACTCCGTAGGATTGCACACGAAGCAAAACCAAAAATTATTCTTGCTGGATTTTCTGCATATTCACGCACGCTCGACTATGCCAAATTTGTAGAAATTGCAAAAGAAGTTGGTGCGGTTACGGTTGCTGACATGGCGCATATTGCCGGACTCATTGCAGGAGGAGCACTTCGCAATCCATTCGATGATGGCTTTGATATCATCACAACAACAACACACAAAACACTTCGCGGTCCACGCGGAGGCCTCATCCTCGTTCGTGAAAATGAAGAGATGGCCAAGAAGATAGACAAGGCGATTTTTCCAGGAATTCAGGGAGGTCCACACATGCACACAATCGCTGCGAAGGCGGTGGCATTTAAAGAAGCACAGACTCCAGCATTTAAAGAATACGCACAGCAGGTGCTTCGCAATGCAAAGGCAATGGAAGCAGTACTTGCTCGCGAAGGAGTACGAATGATTGGAGGCGGAACAGATAACCACCTCATTCTCGCCGACGTATTTGGCTCGCTTGGTGTTACAGGAAAAGAAGCACAGAGTGTGCTCGACGAAGTAGGAATTACACTGAATATGAACTCAATCGCAGGGGACACACGCAAGCCACTTGATCCCTCTGGTATTCGCTTTGGTACTCCTGCTATCACTACTCGCGGATTTACAGAAAAAGAATGCGCTCGCGTTGCCGAGCTCATTATCGAAACACTTAAAAACAAAGACAACGCAGAAAAGAAAGCAGAGATACACGCCGAAGTCATTGCGCTCGCGAAGGCAT
>CALQZW010000013.1 GCA_943350045.1 Candidatus Nomurabacteria bacterium
ATAGACACTTTTGCTTATGTTGATCTATCAAAAGAGGAATTGAAAGATAATAATACAAACCGAGATATGCGAAAACATATCGAAGAAAAATATGATTTTGTTGAGGATATTGAAATGGGCGCATTTCCTCTTTCCGATATTTCCGATGACTACATAATTCTTAATCAATCTTTGTGTGTTTATGGAGAACCCATTTCAATACCAAAACTTAAAGTAGGAAAAGAAATGGCAATTCATTCGCCAACATTTTATAACCGCTTTACGTGGTTTGAGAAGTTTTTAGAAAAAGATGAAAGTGAGCAAGAGATACGAAAAGGTTGCGTATGGCTTATGAAAGGTTTACTCCGTGTTGGTTTTGAGCTGACAATGGAACGCTCCCAAAAATATACTCGTGATTTGTATCGTTGTTACGAAACTTTTTCAGAATACTATCCAGAAAAAGAAGCGGAAATGCGAGAAGTACTTGACCTTGCACTTAATCCAACAGTAGATAAAAATAAAATGAAAGAGATCATGGAAAATATCGGAACTTTTCTACTTTCGGAAATACCCAAATATTTCGAAGTTAAACAATAGTTTTTCTATCTAGTATTGGCTTTTTGAGTTTAGAATTATTTTAGAACTCGCATGCTATATTTGTGCATATGACGATTCAGGATATTATTTCAATACTCGGCATACCAACTATCGTTGTTGCTCTTATATATATTGGAAAGAAACTACAGGTTTTGAATACGCTTGCAACCGACTTGAAGAGTGTTCGCAATCGATTTATTGTTATCGAAGCGCGAGTGAATGAATTGGATGAAATAAAAAAGGCCCAGTAAGGAGGAGCCTTAAATCCTTTTGTGTAAAACCCGCATCTGTATTACTATATCCATATTGTGAAAGAAGAAATATCAACGTTAAAAAATGGGGGAATCGGAGTGCTTGCAACCGACACACTCTATGGAATTGTCGGCAGTGCTTTTTCAAAGAAAGCAGTTGCGCGTATTTACGATGTGAAAGGGCGTGATGAAAAGAAGCCGTTTATTATCCTTATCTCGTCTGTGCGTGACTTGCAAAAGTTTAGTATTCGTTTAACAAAAGAGCATAAAGTGTTTTTAGAGGGTGCGTGGCCTGGTCCGGTTTCAGTTATTCTGCCGTGTAAGCTCAAGAAGTTTGAATACTTGCATCGTGGAGCGGAGTCGCTTGCGTTTCGTATGCCAAAGAACAAGAAACTTCTCGAGCTTTTGAAAAAGACTGGTCCGCTCGTTGCTCCGTCAGCGAATCCGCAGGCAATGCTTCCTGCCGAAAATGTTGCGCAGGCAAAAAAGTATTTTGGTGATGATATCGATTTCTATGTCGCTGGGGGAACAAAGAAAGGGAAGGCTTCTCGTATTGTGTCTTTACTTGGGCAGATTCCGGTTGTGATTCGTAAGTAAAGTTTTGCCGGCAAATAAAAAACACCAATGTGGGTGTTTTTTATTTGCCGGCCCCTTTTCTTTTCATCTCTGCAATTTCTTTTCCAAGCTCGCGGAGTGACTGTTCGATGCGCTCGAGAACTTCGGTACTCACGGCCACAGGTGGAGCTGGGTCATCATCATCTTCGACAACGTCTTCGTGAATTTCTCCAACTTCTTCTGAGATTCCATCAACGTCTTCCTGAATCTCTTCAACATCCTCTTGGATTTCGTCGACGTCTTCTTGAATAGTGTCGATGTCTGTTTGAATTTCTTCAACGTCTTCTTGAATCTCTTCAACATGTCCGTGAATCTCTTCGACGTCGAGCGAGACTTCTTTAATTTCAGTACTTTGTCTGTTTACGCTCATTTGAATGAAGATTGCGAGATATATAGCTTCGAGGGAGACTATTGTTGTAACAAAAAGAAGAATTGAATCGAAATTGATACCAAAGAAATACAAGAGAAATGCTCCGATGAAGACTACTGTATGAAAAAGAAGTGAGGCTCCTGAGCCAATCCAGCGAGTTGCACGAAGAGATATCGCCTCGAGTTGCGACTCACCTTGTGGTATTTTGTTTTTTCGAGTTCGTGCGTTCATGTTGAAGTAGTGGCTGTATTGGTATAGTATACTCGTAGGTCTCCACTTAATCAAATTATTGTCACTATGGAAAACACATCACACAGCACAAAGGTCACTCCGCAGTTCTTTTTCTTTTCTCTCGGAGTTCTCGTTTCGCTTATTGTCGTCGTCGCCTCGTTTTTAAATCTTGCCTTTGAGACACTCGACGCGCGTTTTCCTGATATCTTAAATGGTGCATATACTTACGGATATGACACATATCAGTACTCAGGTATGCGCACTGGAGTTGCAATGCTCATCATTGTCTTTCCAGTATTTCTCGTACTCTCAAAGTTCTGGAACAAGATGGCATCTGCTGCACTTTTCCATGCCAACTTAGTGATTAAAAAGTGGATGCTCTATCTCATTGTCTTTCTCTCTTCAGTCATCGTCATCACTGACTTGGTTACACTCGTAAACTATTTCGTCTCAGGAGAAATCACAACTCGCTTTGTTCTAAAGGTTGTTGTAACGCTCCTCACTGCGCTTCTTGTCGGCGGATATTACCTTACGCTTCTCATGAATGAAAAACTCGAGAAGCATGTGCGTGTGTACGCTACTATTACTGCATCACTCTTTGTACTCGCTGGAATTATCTACGCATTTTCAGTCATGGGTAATCCGATGACTCAGCGTCAGTACCGTATGGATAACCGTCGTATGACCGATCTACAGTCTTTGCAATATCAGATTATTAATTACTGGCAACAGAAAGAAAAGCTCCCAGAATCTCTTGCAGAGTTTAAAAATCCTATCTCAAGTTTTGCAGTACCAGTCGATCCAGAATATCAGAAGGGGCTTGTGTATGAATATGTAAAGACAGGTAAGATGTCGTTTCAGTTGTGTGCGACATTTTCACTTCCAATGCCAGAAGGTGTGAGTGAATACTCATACGGCGGAGGGATACTTGGGTCTTCGACTCGCGACATGATGGTAGCTCCATTCCCAGGTGGCGTAAACGAATCATGGGATCATGAAGGTGGACGTACGTGTTTCGACAGAACAATAGACAAGGACATGTATCCGCCGTATACAAAGAATTAATACAATCATATGAAAGAGTACGATCATAAAAAAATTGAAAAGAAATGGCAGAAGGAATGGGTAGAGAAAAATACCTATCGTACACTCTCTGCCAAGCAAGCATCTGCAAAAAAGATGCGTCCGTTTTACATTCTCGACATGTTCCCATATCCGTCTGGAGTGGGTCTCCATGTTGGGCACCCACGTGGATATATTGGGTCCGACGTACTTGCACGAAAAATGCGCATGCAGGGATACAACGTCTTGCATCCGATGGGGTATGACGCCTTTGGACTACCTGCAGAGCAGTATGCGCTTGAGCACAAGATTCATCCACGCAAGGCAGTCGAGAAAAACGTTGCAACGTTTGAAAAACAACTTTCAATTATTGGTCTCTCATATGACTGGGCGAGAAAGATAAACACAACAGATCCCGAGTACTATAAATGGACTCAATGGGGATTTTTGCAGATATATAATTCATGGTTTGATCCAAAGAAAAACAAGGCTCGCCCAATAGCTGAGCTTGTTCGTATATTTGAAACAAAGGGAAGTGATACTTTTTCTGCAAAAGAATGGAAGGCAATGACGAGCATGGAAAAGCAGAACGTGCTCATGCAGTATCGTTTGGCGTATGAAGGATATTCAGATGTAAACTGGTGTCCGCATTTGGGAACAGTACTTGCCAACGACGAGATCGTGGAGAGCCCTACTGGTCCCATTTCAGAACGTGGAGGATATCCTGTCGAGAAAAAGCGCATGCGTCAGTGGTTTATGCGAATCACTGCATATGGAGACAGATTGATTGAAGACCTCGAGAAACTCAACTGGCCGGCTCACATGAAAGAAATCCAAAAGAACTGGATTGGAAAGAGTGAGGGAAGTGAAATCGCGTTTGAACTCGAGCATTTTCCGGATCGCGTGTCTGTGTTTACAACTCGCGCCGACACTCTTTTTGGTGTGACATATCTTGTGCTTGCTCCTGAGCATCTGCTTGTGGAGAAACTAAAATCTCATGCACAGAACGAGAGCGAGATTGATGCGTACATTGTTGCGACGAAAAAGAAAGATGAAATGATGCGCACTGCTACCGACAAAGACAAGACCGGCGTCGAGCTTGTTGGAGTGCGTGCCATGCATCCTGCAACAAAGGAGCCACTGCCTGTATGGATTGCCGACTACGTACTTCCGCAGTACGGAACAGGAGCAGTGATGGCCGTGCCTGCACATGACGAACGTGATGCTGGATTTGCGCTTCGATACGAGCTTCCTGTTAAAAACGTGGTTACTCCTTTTTTTGCTTATACAACCGGACCGGATGCCGTACGTAATGATAAGCCGATGGTGAAGCGTGACACTGTAGTCGCGATTGTTAAGCATTGGTCAGAAGACAAATATATCGGCCTGAAGTGGAAGAATCAAAACTGGAAGACTTTTGTGGTCGGCGGTACGAATGGTGAAAACCCGGAAATTGCAGCAGTACGAGAGGTTCAAGAAGAAACTGGATACAAAAACATAAAATATGTTCGCACTCTTGGCGAGGCTCAGTCGCAATTTTACGCTACGCATAAATCCGAGAATCGCTGGGCTTTTATGACCGGAGTATATCTAGAGCTTGAGAATGGTGATCATATAGATGTAGTAGAGGGTGAAAAACAACTTCATGAGGTTGTATGGCTCTCAAAAAAAGAAGTAGAGAGTTTTGTTGATAGTAATGAAAGTTTCCTTTTCTGGAATGCAGTAAAAGACCAGACTCAAATTTTTACCAACGACGGAGTGCTCGTGAACTCTGAAATGTTCGACGGACTTACTTCGCAAGAAGCACGAGAAAAGATTACTGAGGCAGTCGGAGGAAAAATTGTAACGAAGTATAAGTTCCGCGACGCAGTCTTTGCTCGCCAGCGCTACTGGGGCGAGCCTATTCCGCTTGCGAAAAATGCCGACGGCGTTATTTCCGAAGTTTCGCTTTCAAAGCTTCCGCTCGAACTTCCAAAAGTAACGAGTTATGAACCAACAGGTACTGGAGAAGGACCGCTTGCAAGCGTGTCTGCGTGGAAAAAAGCCGGATACGAAACAAACACAATGCCAGGGTGGGCAGGAAGCTCTTGGTATTTCATGCGCTATATCGACCCATCTGCTAAAAAGCAGTTTGCGAGCGACACAGAACTTGCGTATTGGTTTAACAAAAAGAAGACTGGAGGCGTTGACGTATATGTCGGTGGAGCAGAACACGCAACAGGGCATCTCTTGTACGCTCGTTTTTGGCACAAAGTATTTTTCGACCTTGGGTATGTTCCAACAAAAGAACCATTTGAAAAACTCATGAACCAAGGGATGATTCTCGCTGCTGACGGACGCAAGATGAGTAAGCGTTGGGGGAATGTTGTAAACCCAGATGAAATCGTTTCTCTCTACGGAGCAGACACGCTTCGTTTGTATGAAATGTTCATGGGTCCATTTGATGCGAGTTTGCCATGGAGTACTGAGAGTATTATCGGTTCTCGCCGATTCATCGAGCGTGTATGGAAACTTCAAGCCCGTGTAGTGAAAAAAGGTGCCGACGTATCTATCTACGAAACAGTCTTGCATAAGACGATTAAAAAAGTGACTGAAGATATTGAAAGCTTTAGTTTCAACACTGCAGTATCTGCCATGATGATTTGCAGTAACACGTTTGAGAAGGCTGGACAGATCAACGAAGAAGATTTTCTTTCGTTTGTAAAAATTCTTGCTCCGTTTACTCCACACCTTGCCGACGAGCTCTGGAATGCTTTTGCACAAAAGGGAAGTATCCACTCTGCGCCATGGCCAACTTTTAATCCGAAAAAGCTCGTTTCTGAAACAATGACGATTGCCGTTTCTGTCAATGGAAAGGTAAAAGCCGAGCTCGTTGTCTCAAAAGACGCTACAGAATCGGAAATTGTGGCACTTGCCCAAAAAGAAGAGAAACTTATCCTTGCCCTTGCTGGCCGTAATCCCCAGAGAGTTATCTACGTTCCAAATCGGTTGGTGAATTTTGTTATATAATCTCCCATATGTCTATTAAACACGTTCAACTATCTGACCGCATCAGCGGTGTAGCACTTTCCGCAGCTGTGTTCCTCGGAATGCTGGCCTTTATCCCCGGAGGATTCGTCTCAGGCAGTGCCTTGAAAGGGTACTTGCTCGTGGTAACAGTCCTCATTTCATTTGTTGCGTGGCTTGTTGCTCGCCTTATTGAGGGATCGTTCCATATTCCATGGACTCCGATTCATGGAGCGGGAGCGATACTTGTCGTTGTTCTTTTTGCCTCGTCGCTCTTTTCTCGCGCGTCACATTTGGCGTTCTTTGGAGAAGGATTCGATTCGGGTACGTTTGCACTGATTGGAAGCTTGATTTTGGCGGTATTCCTCGCAAGCGTGCAGTTTAGTACTCGTGAACGAGTCTTTAAGTTTTTTCGTGCCTTCTTCTTTGTGTATATCGTGCTTGCTCTCTACCAGCTTGTGCATATTTTCTTTCCAACGTTTACATCGTTCGGCGTGTTTTACAACAAAGTCGATACTCCAGTAGGTTTCTGGAACGACTTTGCCTTTATCTCTGGTGCTGCGCTCATCGGCTCAACGCTCGTCTTGCAGTTTTTGCGCCCAGCTCGCTTGATGAAAATCCTCGCAATTACTGGAGCGGCGCTCGCCCTCTTCTTTGTTATTCTCACGAACATCTTTACTGTATGGATTCTCGTCGGTATCTCTGCCATGGCGATTCTTATCTATACGCTCACAGTAAATCGTCTTGTTGAAAATCGTCCGTTTCCATTTATGGCCTTTGGTCTGTCGCTTGCGGCCTTGTTCTTTATCTTGGCAAATGGTCTTATCGGGAGCTCTCTCTCAAATCTCTTTGGAACTTCGTTTATAGACGCACATCCAAATATCTCTGCAACGATGACTGTTGCAGGTTCTTCACTTCGTGATAATCCGATCTTAGGAGCAGGTCCAAACCATTTCCTTACAGAATGGATTACTCGCCGACCTGTTGCAGTGAATGACCACATGCTCTGGGATACTCCGTTTACTTCTGGTTCAAGTTTCCTTATCACCGTAGCGTTTCTCTCTGGAGCTCTCGGTATTCTTGCCGTACTCTTTTTCCTCCTTACATATCTCTATGTGAGTGGAAAAACTGTGTTCACAAAGGCGTTCAATCCTGACAACGGAATCTACATCTTTAGTATGTTTTTGTTGTCTCTGTACTTTGTACTGAGTATCACAATCTATTCTCCAGGTATTTCTGTAATTATTTCTGCCTTTGTGTTCATCGGTATTTTTATCGGAACACTTGTTGGAGAGGGAATGATTCCAGTGCGTCATATTTCATTCTTGAAAGATACCCGCGCGGGATTCTTTTCAATCCTTGCAATCGTTGCGCTCCTGATGGTGTCTGCAGGTACTGCATATTCTGCAACAGGTCGCTTTGCGAGTCTTGTGTTCTTCCAAAAGGGCTTGGTAAGTGCGCAGGCGGGCGAGCTCGACCTCGCAAGCTCACGTATGAATCAGGCTGTTGCTCTCAATACTATTCCGCTCTACTACCGCGCGCAGGTGTTTATCGCCGAGCAGTCTATTCGCCAGACAACATCACTTACGCCAAATACTGCATCTGAAGACCAGGTTCGTTCTGCTCTACAAAATGGAGTGACGCTTGGAAACAACGCAGCACGTGCCGCTATTGAACTTGATCCAACAGATCCGACAAATCACATCGTACTCGGAGATTTTCTCCGCCTCATCGCTCCGCTGAAAGTAGAGGGTTCATTTGAAGCATCAGTGCAGGCGTACAACAACGCAATCGAACTTGCTCCACGCTATCCAAAACCATATCTTGGTCTTGCTCAGCTGTATTTTGAAAATGGAGACAACGCCAAGGCGCGCGAGTTCGCTCAGAAGGCGTTGGAAGAGAAATCAAATTACACTGCAGTATTCTTCTTACTCTCACAGATTGATTCTGCAGCAGGGAATACGACTGCATCTGCACGTCACCTACAAAACGCAGCATTGCTTGACCCAAACAATCCAGACGTATATTTCCAGCTCGGATATCTTCGCTATACAACAGGAAGCTACACTGACGCCATTGCTTCATTCCGTCGTGCTGTTACGCTCAGTCCTCAGTACGTAAATGCGTGGTACTACCTTGCGCTCGCAAACCAGAAGGTTGGAGCGACTGCTGAGGCGACAAGTATTCTTACTGCGCTTCGTAATAAGTTCCCAGACAACACAGATATCTCTTCTGCACTTTCAAAGGGAAGTACTGTTGTAGATACAAAGCCAGCAGACGATGTAAAGCCAGAGGCTGAGAAAAAGACAGCAGAACCGGCAAAGAAAACAAACTAGGTATATATGATTCGGCGACTGTTTCGTTTAGTAAACCGAGGATGGCAAGGCATGCACGAGGCAGCCTTGCTTCTTGGTTTGTTCTCACTTGTCAGTCAGCTGATTGGACTGTTTCGTGACAGACTGCTCGCCGACATGATTGGTCCATCTGCAACGCTCGACATTTACTACGCAGCGTTTCAAATACCAAACTTCATCTATATTTCGATTGCCTCATTAGCTTCGATTACCGTGCTTATGCCGTTTATGATTTCACGCATGAGTGAAAGTGGACGTGAATCTGCGCGTGCGTTCTTTAACGACGTACTCTCTGGATTTTTACTCGTGCTTACGCTCGCGTCTATCGGAGTATTTATATTTATGCCAAAGTTGGCAAAAGTAGTAGCTCCTGGATTTACCCCTGAGGCAACTGAAACGCTTATCTGGATGAGTCGCGTCATGTTGCTCTCTCCAGTGTTTTTGGGAATCTCGAACTTGGTTGGAACAGTGACGCAGATATTGCGAAAGTTTTTCATCTTTGCGCTCTCTCCGATTTTCTACAACCTTGGAATCATCTTCGGTATTCTTGTGCTGTATCCTCGGTACGGAATCCGTGGTCTTGGAATCGGTGTAGCCCTCGGTGCATTGATGCATTTACTTGTTCAGCTCCCAACGCTTGTCTCTGCTGGATTTACTCCAAAACTCTCTGCTCGACTTCGAAAGTCGAGCTTGAAAGAAGTTGTTACACTTTCGCTTCCGCGCACGCTCGGAGTTTCAATGAACAGTATTGCGCTTCTGGTGATTATTTCGATTGCCTCAACGCTCGATGACGGTGCGATTTCTATTTTCAACTTTGCGCTCAATCTTGAAACTACTCCTGTAGGTATTATTGGTATTTCCTATGCAGTTGCATCATTTCCGCTTTTGTCAGAAACATTTGCGCAAGGGAAGCGAGAGCTCTGGGAGAGTCATATTTTTTCTGCGCTTCGACAGATTATTTTTTGGTCGCTTCCGATCACTGCGCTCTTTATCGTCCTGCGTGCGCACATTGTGCGTATAACGCTTGGCACTGGGGCCTTTTCTTGGACTGATACACGACTCACCGCTGCTGCGTTTGCTCTCTTTAGTATTGGACTTGTTGGACAGAGTATCATTCACGTGTCTGTTCGTGCTTTCTATTCCGCGCATGATACACGTCGACCGTTGTATATAAATATATTCTCATCGACGATGTTGGTTGTTTTGGCTCTAGGACTCTCTCGTGCATTTACTACTATTCCTGCATTTCGTGATTTCGTAGAATCTGCGCTTCGAGTAGAAGGTCTCCCGGGGACAGAAGTTCTCATGCTTCCGCTTGCGTACTCGCTCGGAACTCTCTTTAACGCGTGGATGCAGTGGTTTAATCTCAAGCGGTTCTATGTTAAAACAACCGGTGCGATTACTCGAGCTATAGTGCAAAATGGTGTCGCGGCAATAGCGCTTGGTCTTGCCTCATACCTTACTCTCCAAATCGTAGCGCAAGTCACCGGCGTCCCAACATTTTGGACGGTCTTCTTTGAAGCGTTTGTCTCTGCCTCTGTTGGAGTCATTGTAGCCGTTATCGTATTGGTTTTGTTCAAGAACGAACAGCTCGCGTATTTGTACTCAGCGCTAAAACAAAAGTTTTGGAAAACAGACCTCGTGCATCCTGAACAAAAGCCGGAGGCGTAGTCCGAGTATTTTGACAGGAATGGTATTGTGATGTAATATTTTGGTAACCAAAATATTCTTTTATGTGTAGAGCAGGTAAGCCTAAAGGCAATGGATCAGGACGTAGTCGTGGTGGGCGCTACGGGAAAGCATCGTCAAAGACGAAGTCAGTATCTGCTAAAAAAGGCAAGTTAGTAAAAATCAAAAGCAAACTATTTATTGTTGAACAAGAAACACCGGACGAATAGTCTCGGTGTTTTTAATTTGTAAAATAAGCGTTTTCGGGGTAGTATGGCCATATATCTATGGACCCAAAGAATATTCGAAACTTTTCAATCATTGCGCATATCGACCACGGCAAGTCTACGCTTGCCGATAGAATGCTTGAAATAACAGGCACTATTGAAAAGCGAAAGATGCGTGACCAAGTGCTCGACAACATGGAACTTGAGCGTGAGCGTGGTATTACCATCAAAATGCAGCCAGTTCGCATGGAGCACACAGTTGACGGGCAGGCGTACCAGCTGAACCTTATCGACACTCCAGGGCACATCGACTTCTCGTACGAGGTATCGCGCGCACTCAAGGCCGTAGAGGGCTCTGTGCTTCTTGTAGACGCTACACAGGGCGTTCAGGCGCAGACTCTGACAACTCTTGAAGCGGCACGCAAGGAGGGGCTTGTGATTGTTCCTGCTGTTTCAAAAATTGATTCTCCGCTTGCTCGTCCAGAAGAAGTAAAACTCGAAATCGCAGCGCTTCTTGATATCGACCCTGATACTGTTATCGGAGTCTCTGGGCGCACAGGAGAAGGCGTTGCAGAGCTTCTTGCTGAAGTCGTTCGTCGAGTGCCACCACCGGCTCTTGCTATCGCCGCTCCATCAGGAGCTCAGGGAAAAGAAGGACTGCAAGCGCTTGTGTTTGATTTTAAATATGATGATCACCGCGGAGTTATCGTCTATGTCCGTATCTTTAGTGGATCAGTTCGTCGTAATGACAGACTTATTTTCTCTATCGCAGGTGAGGATTTTATAGCACTAGAAGTTGGTGTATTTACTCCAAAAGAAGAAGCTCGTGACACGCTACGCTCCGGAGAAATTGGGTACATTGTCACTGGCGTAAAGCAGCCGGGTATTGCTTCTGTTGGAGACACAATCACACTCGAAAAGGATCCGGTGCCAGCCCTCGGTGGATATGACAATCCGCGTCCTGTTGTGTGGGCTTCGATTTACCCAGAGAGTCAGGATGATTTTCCGACACTCAAAATGGCGCTGAGTCGTTTGAAGCTCTCAGATTCTGCCTTTACTTACGAAGAAGAAAACTCAGGAGCACTTGGTCGCGGATTCCGCGCAGGATTCCTTGGAATGCTTCACTTGGAAATCATCACTGAGCGTCTGCGTCGCGAGTTTAGTCTCGAACTCATTGTGACGACTCCGTCGATTACGTATATGGTGACAAAACGAAACGGTGCAAAGGACACTGTATATTCTCCACATTTGTTTCCGAATGATAGCGAAATTGTGTCTGTCGAAGAGCCATGGGCGTCGGTGCGAATCATCGCTCCAGCACAATACGTCAGCGTGCTTGTCCCTATGCTTTACAGTCATGAAGCAGAGATTGGGGAGACAGAGAGTTTTGGAGAAGGCCGTTCGGCAGTAACTGTTGAAATGCCACTGCGAGAAATGATGCGCGGATTCTTTGATGAACTCAAGAGTATTACTTCAGGGTATGCCTCTATTACCTATGGAATCGCAGGACTTCGCCCAGCCGCTGTTACTCGCTTGGATGTTGTAATTGCCGATGAAGTTGTCCCTGCCTTTACTCGCGTCATCTCTCGTCGTCGTGCTCAAGAAGAAGCCGATGAGACAACGGAAAAACTTCAGACTATTTTGCCACGCCAGCAATTTGAAATGAAAGTGCAAGGAGTCGCGCTTGGAAAAATTCTCTCAAGTAAAACAATCAAGGCGTTCCGAAAGGACGTGTTGATGCATGGAAGTAAGATGGTGGGAGGAGGAGACGTATCTCGTAAAAAGAAATTGCTTGAAAAGCAGAAGCGTGGAAAAGCAAAGATGAAGGCTAGTGCGAAAGTAAATATTCCACACGATGTGTTTTTGAAAATGATGCAACGAGGGGACGGGAATTAAGGAGAAGGGAAAGTAAAAGGCGGCGCCCGCATAGCGGGCGCCGCCTCTCTCGTTCTGTTACAGAAGTGACATAAACACTGGCACGATCATCAAGATGGCGATGAGGATAGAGAGAACTGACCAGATGACGCGCACTTTCTTGCTGTGTTTCTTTGAAAAAATACTCATAGGGATATATACAGGTTGTCGCTTGGCGCTTATAGTAATACAATAGACCTGTTCGAAAGAGTGTACCATGGCCTATCAAAAAAAGAAAAATATCATACAAGCAATTATTTTTTCCCGAGGCATGGTTCTCGTACTCTTTTTTCTCTGCGTTTTTACCGGTTTTGGAGTGTATGGCTTGGTCGGCAAAAGTATAGACGCCTCACGCGAGCGAAAACATGCCGAAGCTGAGGTTGCAGTACTGCAAGCAAAAGAAGAAGAAATGTCTCGCAAGATTAACGCCCTGCAGACGCTTGAAGGACGCGAAGAAGCGTTCCGAGAACAGCTTCCCGTGGTGAGTGAAGGGGAGGAGGTTATAGTCATTACTGACCCAGCAATAGACCTGCGCACAGCAAGTGCTCAGGTAGAAGAGCCTGAATCCCGCGGATTCCTGCATTTCCTCAAGAATCTGTTTTAGTCCTCTAGGTTTGGCTTATCAATCACAAGTGTTTCAAGTCCGGGAGATTCTTCTGTGATACGCATTACGTCCTTATCAATCTTCTTCAATTCTTTACCTGTTGCGTTGTAGTGATTTACCGTCGTAGAGAGCGCTGCTCCGAGCTTTAGATGGTAGTCCTCGTATGCCTTTAAATGCTTTCCAAGCTCTCCAACACGCTTCACGATGTCTTTTGCAGTCTCTTCAATTTTCAGTGCACGCAAGCCCTGCAGTACTGTCTGGAGGTAGGCAAGGAAAGAAGTAGGTGAGACGATGATTACTTTGTACTTACTTGCCGCGCGCTGAATGAGGTTTTCTTCTCCTTCGGCTGCAGTTCCAACACTATTTACTAAGAGATCGTAATAAATTGCTTCGTGGGGGATGAACATGAAGGCAAAGTCCATTGTTCCATTTTCTGGCTGAATATATTTACTTGTTTCCGTGATTCGCATTTTCAAATCGTTCACGAATGTCTTTTCATATTCTGCTTTACGGATTGGGTCCTTTTCTCCCGAGAGGCGGTTGTAGTTTTCAAGCGAGAACTTTGAGTCAACCGGAATGATTTTGTCTTTCACAAAAACCGCTGCATCGACGATTGTTCCATTTGGAAATGTATACTGCATTTCATATGCTCCTGCAGGAAGGATATTTCGCAGAAGTGCTTCGAGGTAGTATTCACCAAGGATTCCACGCTGTTTCGGATTTTTTAAAATATCCTGAAGTTCTTCGAGTTGTTCCGTAAACGAAACAACCTGCTTGTTTGTCTGGTCGAGCAGTGTGAGCTTTTCTGTAACGTCACGAATGATTTTCGCAGCCTCGCTACTTTGGTGACGCATAGTTTCGTTTACGTCCTTTGCGGATTGTCCAAGTTTTTGATCAACAGTGCGTGTAAGCTCGTTCATCTGGGAAAGAATCAGCTGAAGCCCTGTGTCATCCTTTGGCTTTTCCTGACCTTTGCGCAAGAAAATGAAGCTCACGGCGACGCCAGCGACCAGTGCGAGAATTATGAGAAAGAGAGTTTCCATAGAATAGATGTGTGGTTAGATAAGTTTTCCTAAATGCGTGCGAAGAGTGAAAATCCAATCTTCATCATCTGGTGAGTTTTCTAGCTTTGATTTCAAGAGCCAGTCGAGATATCCAGCATCAGTCTGAGCAACGTCAGCCACACTTTTTCCTGCGTGCTTTCCAAAATTAAATGTACGAATCAATGACGGAAGAGTTGAGAGCTTCATCATTTCCTGCAGTGCCTCGTCTTCGCTCATCGTTTCTGTAAGTTTTGCAAGTGTTCGCTTGAAAAGTTGTTCGAGCACGAGCACGTCTCCGTCAGCACTGTGCGCGGCCGCTTCGGCCCCGACTTCGAGATCGAGTTTGTAGCGAAGATACTGCAAGCCGTACTTTGGAAGTATTCCCTCAGGGTCGAGTGCTCTGACAACACGAAGCGTACAGATATGATTTTTCGGAACGATATCTTCTTTGGCGAGCATGCCAAGGTCAAACTTTGCATTGTGTGCTACGACGACCGTATTTCCATCTTCAAATAGCGCTTTGATTTCTTTCCATTGCTCTGAACCACGAAAGGCCTCTTTGTCTGCCACCATCTTGTTTGAAATATGGTGTACTGCAGAAGATTCGGCAGGAATAGGGAACGGAGGCTTGAAAAGCTCAGCTTTAAGGACGCCGTTATGCATCCAGGCAATCTGACAGAGAACATCTTTCTCGTCGGCGCCCGTAGTTTCTGTGTCGAAAAATACGATATTCATATGGATTTAGTGTATCACGGAATATGGTATACTAGGAACATTATGCTACACGAAGAAATCAAAGGAAAAATCAAAGAAGCAATGATGGCAAAGGACGCAGTACGCCTCGAAGTGTTTCGTGGAATGAGTGCTGCTTTTACAAACGACCTCGTTGCAAAGGGCCGAAAGCCTCAGGAAATGCTCTCTGACGAAGAGGCGCTTGCAGTAATTACTCGTCTTGCAAAACAGCGTAAAGATTCTATTGAGCAATATACAAAAGGTGGACGTGAAGACCTTGTTGCCGAAGAGTCAGCTCAGCTCGCAGTGCTCGAAACATTTCTTCCAAAACTCATGGACGCAGGTGAGGTGATGGAAATTGCTCGCGCAAAGCAGGCCGAACTCGGTATTACCGACGCAACAAAAAAGGGAATGCTTATGTCTGCTCTTATGAAGGACTTGAAAGGCAAGGCCGACGGAACAGTGGTAAAAGAAGTTGTTGATTCATTATTCGCATAATTTATTTTTCTATGTCTATCATTTGGCGTTGGCTCGTACTTTCACTCGCTCTC
>CALQZW010000014.1 GCA_943350045.1 Candidatus Nomurabacteria bacterium
ACAAAACGCAAGTCGAGATTTTCTCGCCCTGCTTTTAAATATTCGTTCAATCAAGCTCGATGACTCGCTGTTTACCAGTGCTGCGTTTAGTGCACTTCAAGATCTCTCTCGTCCTATTGCTCCTGATACTGACCCAGGAAGAGAGAACCCATTTGCACCGATCGGAGCAGACTCTGCTGTTATTTCAACTCAGGTAACAACAAGTAATCCATCTGCGATCACTGCAACTGCAAGTACGCTCAATGGAGTACTTTCTATCGGGGGAGCAAGTATTACTCGCTGGTTTGAATACGGCACTACGAATACGCTCGGAACGATGACAACTCCAAAGCCGCAGTCAAATCCAGGTGCGTATACTGAAACAATTACAGGGCTTCTTCCGAACACAACATACTACGTAAAGGCCTCAGCTTCTGTTGGCGGTCAGGTTATCGCAGGTGCCGTCGTGCAATGGAAAACAGCGAGTGCTGTAAATCGCTAACAATGACTTTCACTGATGAACTTACACAACGAGGCTTGATTAACGAAGGTCAAATGGCCGAGGTTTTTCGGCTCGCCGAGGAAAAGTATGAAGGAAACATCGAAGACGCTCTCGTTGCCTCAGGCGTATCGAGCGATGAAATACTGAACGCAAAAAGTGCGTACTACAACATTCCTTCACGAGTTCCAGACGCAAAAAATATTGGAACAAATATCCTTAAGTATATTCCTGAGGACTCAGCTCGCCACTACCATTTTGTACCTATTGGACTTGAAGAGGGAGCACTTATTGTGGGGGTTACAAACCCTGAAAACATTCAGAGTACTGACGCACTTCAGTTTATCGCAGAAAAGCACGGAGTACCGTTTAAGCTCTTCGTTATTTCTGAGGTCTCCTACAAGGCCGTCATGGAAAACTACCGCGGACTCGATGGACAGGTAGACCAGGCTCTTACTGAACTCGACGGAGAACTCGATAGCGCAACAGACGTTACAATCGAAGACGCTAAGAAAATTCAAGATGGACTTCGCCCGGGAGAAGAGGAGCGAATCGTCGAAGAGGCGCCGATTATTAAAATCGTAGCCGTTATTCTCAACAACGCAGTAGAAGGAAACGCGTCCGACATTCACATCGAAAACACTGGAGAAAAAGTGAAGGTACGATTCCGTGTGGACGGTGTGTTGTATACCTCGCTCGTTCTTCCACTTGCGGTTTTTCCAGGAGTTGTAGCGCGTATTAAAATCTTGGCGAAAATGCGCCTCGACGAAAAGCGCAAGCCTCAAGACGGTGGATTTTCTGCAAAAATTAGCGGACGTAAAATCGACTTCCGTGTTTCAACACTCCCTGCGTACTATGGTGAAAAGGTAGTGCTCCGTATTCTCGACTCAGAGCGTGGAGTAAAACCGCTTGAGTCTCTTGGTCTCTCGACTGAACAGAAGGCGATGATTAAAGAAGCACTCGCCAAGCCATATGGACTTATTCTTATCACTGGTCCAACAGGATCCGGAAAATCTACAACACTCTACTCGCTCTTAAACGAGCTCGACCGAGAAAAGTCGAACGTTGTCTCTCTTGAAGACCCAGTGGAATACCACATGCCAGATATGAACCAGTCGCAGGTGATGCCTGAAATTGGGTATACGTTTGCGGCAGGACTTCGTAGTATTTTGCGTCAGGACCCAGACATTATCATGGTGGGAGAAATTCGTGACGCCGAAACTGCCCAGCTTGCTATTCAGGCTGCGCTTACTGGACATATTGTACTTTCAACACTGCACACCAACAACGCAATCGGAGTTGTTCCGCGTCTTATCGACATGGGAATTGACCCGTACCTTATTGCTCCAACACTCATTCTCTCTATCGCTCAGCGTCTCGCACGAAAGACATATCCTTCATCTGTTCGCGAAGTTGTCGACCAAACAAGTCTGCAACAAATGGCGCAGAAGCAGTTTGCTGACCTTCCGCAAGAGTTTTTGGCAAAGCTTCCACTAAACGGTAAGTTTACCGAGGCAGTGCCGTCAGCCGAGTGTCCATCAGGAACACGTGGGCGACAGGTGGTGATGGAGATGTATATGAATGATAAGGATATGCAGTCGCTTATTCTTACCCGTCCGACAGAAGGGCAGATTTATGAACTTGCACGAAAGAAAGGCTTTGTTACAATGCGTGAAAACGCTATTATTAAGTGCTTACAGGGAGAGATTCCATTTCAGGAGATATACAACCTGTAGCAAAGTGATATACTAATTATATGGAACAGAAAAAGATTCTTATTGTTGACGACGACAGTTTCCTGCTCGACATGTACGCCCTAAAGTTTTCACAGTCAGGATTTGCTGTAACCTCTGCGCTCGGAGCGATGCCAGCTCTCGAAAAACTTCGCGGTGGATTCGTGCCTGATATCATGGTTACTGACATTGTTATGCCAGTGGTAGATGGTTTTGAAATGCTTGGAAAAATGAAAGCAGAAGGACTTGCGCAGAACGCAGTCAAAGTGATTCTTTCAAACCGCGGACAGGAGTCAGATATTAAGCAGGGAAATGAACTCGGTGCCTCAGGATATATCGTAAAGGCTTCAACTACTCCAAGTGAAGTCGTCACTCAGGTGACACAAATCGTAGAGAAGAAGCTTGGAAAATAATTTTTATATTCGTTTACACCTATGACACCACAGCAAACACTTATCGAAGGATTGTTCGACCTCCTTATTAAAGAAGGGGGATCGGACCTGCACATTTCAGCGGGACGCATTCCTACGGTTCGTATTTCTACTCAGTTGGTGACATTGGTAAACCAGGTTCCTCTTACGCAAGAAGACATGAAAGGAATCCTCCTCTTCCTTCTTGGAGAAGATAAACTCAATCGTTTTATAGCGAACAATGAAATTGATTTTTCCTACGACCATAAAGGTATGGGAAGACTCCGTGGAAATGCATATGTTCGCCAGGGGACAATGGCGGCAGTGTTTCGCTTGCTTCCAAAAGTTCGCAATCTCTCAGACCTCAAACTCCCTGACCAGCTCATCGCCTTTGCTCGAAAAAAGCAGGGATTCTTTCTTGTGGTTGGTCCAGTAGGACAGGGTAAGTCAACAACGCTCTCTGCGATGATTGATATGATCAACACCGAGCGTGCTGAACATATTGTGACTATTGAAGACCCAGTTGAATATATTTACCCAGAGAAGCGTTCAATCATCGACCAGCGTGAAGTTGGTGTTGATACAAAAGATTTTCCAACAGCGCTCCGTGCAGTGCTTCGCGAAGACGTGAACGTTATTCTTATCGGAGAGATGCGCTCTGCTGACACTATTGCAACAGCAGTGACCGCTGCTGAAACAGGGCACTTGGTTTTTTCAACACTGCACACAAACAACGCAGCGCAGACTATTGATCGTATTATTGACTCGTTCCCTGGAGATCAACAAGACCAGATTCGTGCTCAGCTTGCAGGCTCACTGCTTGGAGTGTTCTCTCAGCGCCTTATCCCAAAAGTGACCGGAGGTCTTGTTCCTGCCTATGAGCTTTTGATTAACACTCCTGCAGTACAAAACCTGATTCGAGAAAAACGCACACACGAAATCGACGTTGTTATTGAAACAGGAACAGAGCAGGGGATGATTGATATGAACCGCTCCCTCCTTGAACTTGTTCGCAAGGGCGAGATTACGATGGAGAATGCATACCTGTATTCAATGAACCCAAAGGGTCTCGAGCGACTTTTGTAATTAGTAGTTTTTATATTTAGGATATGACATTTATCTACAAAGCAGTCACTGCAACCGGTGAAAAGAAAGAAGGTTCGATCGACGCACCAAACAAAGACTTGGCTATTGCCGGACTGCAACGTCGTGGCTATATTGTCGTATCGATAAAAGGGGAGGAGGAGAAGTCTGTATTTCAGATGAATCTCTTTGAGCGCGTACCAATGCGTGACATTGTTATCCTCTCTCGTCAGATTGCAACACTCTTTGACGCTCAAGTGTCCGCGCTCAAGGCGTTTACAATGCTTGCTTCAAACGCAGAGAATGCTCTGCTTCGTCGCAAGCTTACGGCGGTTTCAGATGACATTCAAAGTGGTACAACTATCTCAAATGCACTCTCCAAGCATCCCGACGTGTTTACTGAGTTTTATGTGAACATGGTAAAGGCTGGAGAAGAATCAGGAAAACTCAACCAAGTGTTTAGTTACCTTGCCGACTATCTCGACCGTCAGTATGCTCTTACTTCAAAAACAAAGAATGCCCTTATTTACCCAGCGTTCGTTATTGGTATCTTCGTTATCGTGATGGTGTTGATGTTTACACTCATCATTCCAAAGCTCTCTGAAATCATTATGGCCTCAGGTGCTGAAATTCCGATTTACACTCGAATCGTTATTAATGTCTCAGAGTTCTTTGTAAACTACGGACTGTTCGTGCTTATTTTCCTTGTAGTAACTGGATTCTATATTTGGAGACTCTCAGTCAGTGAGTCAGGAAAGCGCTATCTCGATGGTCTTCGTATTTCAGCTCCTGCTATCGGAAAGCTTTTCACAAAACTCTACCTCTCACGTATTGCCGATAACATGAATACAATGCTCTCCTCTGGTATTTCAATCGTTCGTTCGCTTGAAATCACTGGAGCGGTTGTTGGGAACAAAGTGTATGAAGGAATTATGACTGACGCAGTCGGAGCCGTGAAAGAAGGTAAGTCATTCTCTGACGCTCTCGACAAGCACGAGCAAGTTCCGAAAATCATGGTGCAAATGATTAAGGTGGGAGAAGAAACTGGAGGTATGGCAAACATCCTCAAAACTCTCGCTGCCTTCTACGCTCGTGAAGTGGACGACGCAGTAGACACGCTCGTTGGGCTTATCGAGCCAGTGATGATCGTGCTCTTGGGTCTTGGAGTCGGAACGCTCCTCGTGTCAGTACTTGTCCCTATCTATAACATTGCGTCGAGCGGTTTCTAGGTGGTATAATTATTACATTATTCGGTTACTAGTTTATTTTTTCTTATGATCTACAAGTCACAGAAAGGTTTTACCCTTATTGAACTTCTCGTTGTTATCGCCATTATCGGTATCTTGGCTACTATCGTTCTTACATCTCTCGGAGGTGCACGTGCAAAGGCGAATGATGCAAAGATTCAGGGGCAGCTTTCAAATATGCGTGCTCAGGCAAATCTTTATAGTGGCGCAGGTGCAGCAGTAGGAGCTACTTCTGCAACAATTTCTACTCCGACAGCTGCTGCTGGAAATATGTTCTTTGATACCCCAGCAACAAACTCTCTGGCTTCTCTCATTAACTCTCTTCCAGGAAACACAGCTATTTACTACGCTTCTGAAGCAGGACAGCCTGCAACAGGAAGCCGCTGGGCGCTCGCAGCTGCGACCTCAACTGGCTCAGTATGTGTAGACTACACAGGAGCTTCAACAACTCAGACAACAGTTGCTTCATCACTTGCAACTGCATATCCGACAATCGCTTCTGCGTTTGCTTGTCAGTAATCGATTTCTGTAAACAAAAAACCCTAGGTTTTCACCTAGGGTTTTTTGTTTCTATGATATAATTATTGCGAAGAACAATTCACTATGTACCAAACTCTCATCCTCGTACTTATATTTATTTTCGGAGCTATCATCGGTAGTTTCTTAAACGTCGTCATACTTCGCTACCGCAGTGGTCGCCATCTTGGAGGCCGGTCTGCGTGTTATACCTGCAACAAGAAGCTTGGCATTTCAGAGCTTGTTCCTATCGGAAGCTTTATTGTACAGGGAGGGAAGTGCTCGTCTTGTAGTAGTCGCATCTCTTGGCAGTATCCAATAGTCGAGGCGATTACCGGCTTTGTGTTTGTATTCTTATTCATTCGCTTCTCGTACCTTGCCTTTGCAATGCCCGCGCTGTTCCTTGGACTCTTTGCTTTTTACGCAGTCGTCCTCTCTATCTTGATCGTTCTTTCTGTCTACGATTTTCGTCACCACGTTCTTCCTGACCAGCTTGTGTTTCTTTTTGCATCAATATCTTTCATCGGAATGTTTTTCATTACCGGAGACTATATTGCCTTTCATCTTCCATCGCTCTCACATATTCTCGCAGGAATAATTCTCCCAGCTCCGTTTACGATTCTGTGGTATTTCTCACGAGGGAAATGGATGGGGCTTGGAGATGCAAAGCTCATGATTGGTATCGGATTTCTTTTAGGTCTCTCTGCGGGTCTGAGTGCAATCCTTATCGCATTTTGGATAGGGGCGCTGGCTGGAGTCTTGCTTATAGTATTTGCGCCATTACTCAAAAAAGGAAAAATCACACTCAAGACTGCGATTCCGTTTGGTCCGTTTTTAGCGCTTGGAACTGCGATAGTAATGCTGGGAGAAATCGACCTCTCGTCGCTCGTGCTCTTTCTTGGTGGAATGTAATTATGAAAAAGAACTTTTCTCTTGGAAATGAAAAAGGATTTACAATCATCGAAATGGTGTTTGTTTTTCTTATCTTTGCAGTGATGGCGTCTATAACACTGTTTAACTTCCGAGGGTTTAATGAAAAGCTTCAGTTTAACAACCTCATTCAGGATATTGCTCTTCGAGTAGTAACTGCACAAAAGTCTGCAATCTCTGGAGCGACGAATGCAAACTTCATCGGGCAGAACGCACGACCTTCGTACGGAGTCTATTTTAAGGCTGGGTCTACTCCAACCCTCGATGCTCGTCAGTTTATATACTACAACGATCTTCCTGTACTTGGGACTACTGTGGGTGACAAGTTCTACAATCCATCAGGTAGTCCATGTCCTACAAGCCCCGTCGTCGGAGAAGAATGTATTTCCATTACTGAAATTACAACAGGCGAGTATGTCAGTAACATCTGCTACCTTGCGCCTGGCTCAATGCTTGGAACCTGTACTACAGGAGGCGAGGCGAACATTACATTTATGCGACCATTTCCTGATGCCGAGATTCGTGTAAATACGGGATCGATTATTGCAGTACCACAGTATGTGTGTGTTGAGCTCACTTCAGGGACTGATGCAGCCCTCAAGAAGACGCTTGTTGTAAGTAACCTTGGAGAAATTCGAACAATCGACGGACCAGCTGGAGCGTCGACGTCTCCATGTAGAATATAATCTGTATGTATACTCGCGCACAGAAAAAAGAAAAAGGATTCACGCTTATCGAACTCATGGTTTCGATGACTATTTTCACTGTCTTAGTAACTGTTGGAATCGGAGCAGTCCTCAACGCAACATCTCAGTACTACACTGCGTCAAACATGCGCTCAATCATGGACAACTTAAACTTCGTCATGGAAGATATGTCTCGCAATATTCGTACAGCTACGGGAGTGCACTGTGGAGGTACTACCGGCTTACACCTCGATCCTGCTACTGGAGATTTTGTGCCAGCAAGTTGTGCAACGACTCCTGCAAACAGAATCGTAGTTGCTGCAATTTCTGGAGATAATATTACGTACGCGATTACGCCTTCATCTTGGACCGCCGCACCAAACAGAATATTTAAAATTGTTGGAGATACCGGAGCTGAGCAGGCAATCACTCCGTCTGAGATTACAATAGACTTTAGTAAGTCTGGATTCACTGTACGTGGAGCGGAGGCGAGCGATGGACTTCAGCCCATGGTGACAATTCGTCTCTCTGGAACGATTCGATACAAGAACGTCGATTCACCATTTTCAATCCAGAACTCAATAACACTTCGTCCACTTGATTCATAACAACCATATGGCTATTTCATTTTTCAAAAAAAATACGCACAAAGAAAAAGGCTTTACTATGGTCGAAGTTCTTGTTGCCGTCACTCTTTTCTCCATAGCTGTCGCTGGAGTTATCACCGCGGCAGTACAAGGTGGTATCAATATTAACTATGCAAAGATGCGACTGACTGCAAACTACTTGGCGCAAGAGGGAATAGAGCTCATGCGCGCCAAGCGTGATTCATACGTCATAGACAACAGTACAGATTTTGAGTCTGGATGGAATGCGTTTGCGACTGAAGCGCTTGCAAACTGTACCTCTGCTGGACCGTGTGATATCGACGTAGCTGATACGAGTACGACGATTGTTGGCGGTAGTGCTCCGCTTGGACTGCGATATATTCCGTGTGTCTCTGGCTGTCAGATTACTTACGAAGGAGGTTCGGGCCTTGGATATTTTAGTCATTCGTCTCTTGGTACTCCGACTCAGTACACTCGTAGAATTACCGTTGTTACATTTCCGCTCTCTCCAGACGAGCTCCAAGTAACTTCAACTGTCACGTGGCAAGAAGGAACAAGTACTCAATCGGTCATTGTGAGTGAGAGTTTGTTTAACTGGTACTAATATTTTCTGCATATGAACACTACACGAATACACAAGAGAGAATCAGAGAAAGGAGTAGCCTTACTCTTTGCAATTTTAATGACGAGCACGCTTCTTTTAGTTGCGCTTGGTATTAGTAAGATTTCATACAAAGAAATTCTCTTCTCTATTGAAGCTCGCGACTCAGACCGTGCCTTTACGTCTGCCGATACAGGGCTTGAATGCGGAATGTATCTTGATAAGAGTGGTGTGTTTGGAACTGTTTCGGATACATTCTATTGTCAGGGAATACCGATAGTGGTCTCACTTGGGGCGGTTGTTGATCAGTATGAATTTTCATTACCCCTCTCTCCTACGTCATGCGCTCAGGTGTATGTGGATAAGAACTACCTCGGAACAAGTACGAAAATTGAGGCCTTTGGATATAACGTACGCCAGCAGCAGGCAACACCACCTGCAACATGTGTAGTAAATGCAACGAACCCACGCATCGTCTCCCGTGCCCTTCGTGCGACCTATGAAAACCCATAGTCCGTGTGTATACTAGGAGCGTGACTAAAAAAGAAGCACAAGAACGACTCCCGCTTCTTCGCTCGGCGATTGAAACATATCGCCATAAATATCACGTACTCAATGAGTCTGATATTTCCGAAGAAGCGCTTGATTCACTCAAGCACGAGCTCCTTGAGATAGAGGGGCTCTTTCCAGATCTCGTAACGCCGGATTCTCCAAGCCAGCGTGTTGCAGGAGCTCCACTTCCAGGGTTTACAAAGGTAACGCATAAAGTAGCGCAGTGGTCTTTTAACGATGCATTTTCCGAAGAAGACATGCGTGATTTTGATACGCGTGTTAAGAAAATGCTTGCGACTGAATACGGAAAGACTGTTATTCCAACATATACTGCCGAGCTCAAGATAGACGGATTGAAAATTGTTTTTGAATATCAAAAAGGCAAACTTGTCACCGCTGCGACACGCGGAAATGGAACCGTCGGAGAAGACGTAACAGAGAATGTAAAAACAATTCTCTCAGTTCCACTTGTCCTAAAAGAACCAATCGACTGTATCGTTGAAGGTGAGGCGTACATGACAAAGACTCAGTTTGAGAAGCTTAATCAGAAACAGCGCTCGCTTGGGCTTGAAGAGTTTGCTAACCCGCGAAACGTTACCGCGGGAACTATTCGTCAGCTCGATCCGCGTATCGTCTCTGAGCGAAATCTTTCTGTTTTTGTGTACGATATTGCACGCATAGAGGGAACTGCTCCGGAGAGTCAGGATGAAGAGCTGGCACGCCTGGCTGAGCTTGGATTCCGAGTAAATCCTCACGCAAAGCACTGCACGAGCATGGACGATGTTCTGGCGTATTGGAAACTTTGGCATGATAAGAAAGATAAAGAAGACTATCTCATCGATGGAGTAGTAGTAAAAGTATCTGAGTGTGAATACCAAGATACGCTTGGGTATACTGGCAAGGCTCCACGCTGGGGGATTGCACTAAAATTTCCAGCAGAGCAAGTCACGACTGTTGTTGAAGATATTGCAGTGCAGATCGGAAGAACAGGCGTCATCACTCCTGTAGCTCATTTGCGCCCAGTGCTCGTATATGGATCAACTGTCTCACGCGCTACGCTTCACAACGAAGATGAAATTCGTCGTTTAGATGTGCGAGTCGGAGACACTGTCGTGCTCCAGAAAGCTGGAGACGTCATTCCAGATATTGTGAAAGTACTCACTGAGTTTCGTACAGGCAAAGAGCAAGTTTTTGATATGCCGACAGAGTGTCCGGAATGTGGCGCGGCGCTCGTTCGCAAATCAGTGGGCACGAAAGGGCAGGGAACGAGCGCCGCGCTCTACTGTACCAACACAGCCTGTCCCGCAAAAGACCGTCGAGTGCTGTATCACTTCACGAGTAAACATGCCTTCGATATAGAACACCTCGGACCAAAGAATCTCGACCTACTTCTTGATGCAGGACTCATAGACTCCCGAGCAGATATTTTTACCCTACAAAAAGGTGACCTGCTCGCACTTCCGCGTTTCGCAGAAAAATCAGCTGACAATCTACTTTCTGCAATTGCAAAACGACGCACGATACCACTCGATAGATTCATCGTTTCACTCTCTATTGCCGAAGTCGGAGAAGAAACAGCGCGTGATCTCGCAAAACATTTTAAGACTATTGAAAACATTCGTACTGCCAGCGAAGAGGTACTTACAACGCTCGACGGAGTTGGTCCGCGTGTCGCGCACTCCCTACGCGCGTGGTTTACGAATTCACACAACATAAAAGTACTCGACGACCTACTCGCTCAAGTTACCGTTACTGACATTTCACAAGCCGGTACAGGTACACGCCTTATTGGAAAAGTGTTTGTTCTCACCGGCACCCTCCCATCACTCGAGCGAGAACAAGCAAAAACACTCATCCTCTCACATGGTGGGAAGGTATCTTCGGCTGTTTCATCAAAAACTTCGTACGTTCTCGCCGGAGAGAATCCTGGATCAAAACTCGACGAAGCACAAAAGCTTGGAGTACCTGTTGTCACCGAAGCAGAGTTTCTTGCTATGGTGGGGAAATAAAAAAACCGCATACACTTAGTGTATGCGGGAGGGGATTTTGTTTTGATCGCTTATGAATTCATCGAATTCATGGCGGTTCGGTGAGCGCCCTTTAATTTTGTATAATTCTTTCTCCAAATAAAACTAAGGAGTTTAATTCTCCGAAAAAATTTTACAGAGTGATGTTTGTTTCGCATAAGCGTGTCTTTTTTGTTTAATGAACAGTGAATGATTACATATATTATAACCCTATTTACGCAAAAAGTCAATCATTACAAAGACAGAAAAATTACTGTATACTAAGCAAATCATGCAATTATCCGACGTACAACACCTTGCCACATTGGCACGACTCGATATCAGTGAAGACGAACAGAAGGCCCTCCTTGGCGACCTTACTGCAATTTTGGGCTACATCGAACAGATAAACACTGCCGATATTTCTCTCGATATAAACATGAATCCAGAGCAACGGAACGTCGTTCGTGAAGACGTCGTAACAAACACTCCCGGCTCTCATACAGACGTACTCATGAAAGAAGTACCATCCTCTGTCGACGGATTCGTGAAGGTAAAGAAAATTCTCTAAGCATATGATTGACCTAACAACACTCACAATCACAAAAGCTCATGACTCACTCAAAAAAGGTGAGTACTCAGTCATGGATTTGTGTAATGCATATCTTGCCGTTATTGCTGAAAAGAATCCAGACATTAACGCATATCTTGAAGTCTATGGAGATATCGCCGAGCAGGCACAGAAGGCGCAGGAAAAGTTTACAAACGGAACTGCAGCACTCATGACTGGTATTCCAGTTGCAGTTAAAGACAACCTTCTTGTAAAAGGGAAGCATGTAAGCGCTGGAAGTAAGATTCTCGAAAACTATACAGCTACCTACGACGCAACTGTCATTACTCGCCTCAAAAAAGAAGGCGCAGTGTTTCTCGGACGCACAAACATGGACGAGTTTGCTATGGGTAGTTCTACTCAGACAAGTGCGTTTGGAGTTACTCGCAACCCGCTCGATCGTGAACGCGTTCCAGGAGGTTCTTCAGGAGGCTCTGCAGCCGCCGTTGCGATGAACGGAGCGCTTGTTGCGCTCGGAAGTGAGACATGTGGATCAATCCGCCAGCCTGCGGCATTTACCGGACTTGTTGGATTTAAGCCAACATACGGATCAGTCTCGCGCTCAGGTCTCATTGCCATGGGGAACTCCCTCGACCAGATCGGACCACTTGCAAAAACTGTTGCCGATGCTGAGATTCTTCACAAGGCAATCAGTAACTACAACACCATGGACGGAACATCTGTTCCTGAGTCACTTCGCACTCCAGCACCACGTACTCCGACAATGAAAATTGCAGTGCCAAGTGAATGTATGAAAGGGGAAGGTATCGACTCCGAACTTCATGCGCAGTTTATGAAGTCTCTTGAGACATTTAAACAGCTTGGGTATACAGTCGAAGAAGTACCGTTTTCTCTTTTGAAATATTCTCTCGCAGTGTACTACATCATCATGCCAGCTGAAGTTTCAACAAACCTTGAGCGACTCGACGGAGTGCGTTATGGATTTAGTGTCAAAGACGCAAAGAATCTTTTCGATCACTATTCGAAAACACGTGGAACAGGATTTGGTCGCGAAGCGCGTCGTCGTATTCTCCTTGGAACATATGTACTCTCTCATGGATACTATGACGCCTATTACCGTAAAGCCATCGCACTTCGCGAAGCCATTACGAAAGAAATGGATACTGCTTTTGAGACATATGATTTTATCGTAACACCAACAGCTCCAATGTTGCCATTTAAACTCGGAGAGAAACTTACCGATCCTGTTGCAATGTATCTTGCCGACGTATTCTCAGCACCTGCAAATCTCGCTGGAGCTCCATCAATTTCTCTTCCACTTGCAAAGACTGCGAGCGGACTTCCAACATCAGTACAGATAACTGCACCACGCTGGGCAGACGATTCACTTTTTTCACTTGGTAAAGCATTCGAACAGGTAGTACAATAGAAGTACATGCAACCGAGTCTGTTAGACAAAACAATTGAAGCTCCACTTTTTGATCCAACATTCCTCAACCTCGACTATATCTTTAGTCGAGTAATAGTATTGTGGAACTATCTCGCCGGACTTGAGCCGGGCGGATTAGTTCGCGCAATCTCTTACATGATTACACTCTTTGGAATTACTATTACCATCTATGCAATCGTTCGACTGATTGAAATGGGAGATGAAGACTATGTTCAGTTACGTGAAGCAATCAAAGAAGTAGAAGACCGTGAGCGTGAAAAAGCAACAGGCAAAGACAATCGTTGGTATCACGTACTCGAACTCATCTCTACTGAAGAAGAAGGCAATTGGAGACTCGCAATCATGGAAGCCGACTCAATTCTCGAGAGCGCACTTGAATGGCGTGGAATCTCTGGGCAGGGAATTGGAGAGAAACTCAAGAACAGCACTCCGGGAGATTTGCAAAGCCTGCAGGCTGCATGGGAGGCACATCTTGTGAGAAACAAGATTGCTCACGAAGGTACGAACTACCAGCTCAGTCAGCGTGAAGCCCGACGAACCATTACCTTGTTTGAAACTGTTTTGCGAGAGTTAAGGTATATATAAAAAAAGAAGCCCGAGGAAAATGTTTCCTGGGGCTTCTGTGTTTAGTCTTCTGATTCAATATAATCAGAATTGGTACTTAATTTGTGTAGACGGGCCTGCTCTTTTGATGCAGTAAAACAGAAAAAGTTGCCTTGTTCTACCCACCAATTTTTTGCCTCGTGCGCTTCTGTGCCAGAGGCGTAACCCTCTTTGATCCTGTCGTCGTATTCCGCTTTTAATTCCTCAAACTCTGGGCTCTTATGTTGTTTATTTGCAAACAACTGGAGCATTTCATTTAGAATTTGAATCAGTGTTCGCTCGTTCCGTGTGTACATATTTTGTGTTTTTAAAAGGTTGTAAGCATTATATCATGTTATTTTAATAAGTCAAAAGTTTATGTTTTCTGTATACTCAGTTTTGTACACTAATTTGCATGAAAACATATGTCTATATTGATGCTTCAAATTTATTTTATGGTGGAAGGAAATCACTCGGATGGAGTATTGACCAGAAGAAACTGTTTGAGTATTTGAGAATGAAATACAAAGCTTCAAGGATATTCTATTTCGCTGGTGTCGAAATTCAACAGTTTCCATTTGATTATCTAAAAAATGATGCCGTTCCAATACAAGAAGTCGAAAGATATCTATGTAATTTAATTGAAGAAAATGGGAGTAGTTTATCGGAAGCAGAAACGATTATTCTCCATCGTGACTATAATCGAGTACGCTTTTACCTGAAGCTCAAGCATTTTGGATATCATCTTATTCTCAAGCCAGTCAAAACGTATAATGATGCAGATGGAAACCCTGTTCGCAAAGCGAATTGTGATGTAGATATGACGCTAATGCTTATTGTCGGAAAAAAATATTTCGATCGAGTAATAATACTCTCGGGCGATGGTGATTTTTTGCCCGTCCTAAAACATCTTAAGGAAAACGGAAAGGAAGTACTTATTCTTGCCAGGGGTTCAAGAACAGCAAGAGAAATTAAACAATTTGCAGGGAATAAGTTTATGGATTTTGAGTATTTAAGGGAGAAACTTAAAAGAACTAGCAGTGATAATTCGGATACGTAAACAACGAACGGCACCCATATAGGATGCCGTTTAGGTCTGATAAATTTAATATACCAATTCTTCATACTGGATGCAAGTTATACAGTGGAATAAAGAAAGGCACCCATATTATGGGTGCCTTTCTTTTTCTGCGCAGTCGACGGGACTCGAACCCGCAACCTCTCGCGTGACAGGCGAGTGCTCTAACCAGTTGAGCTACGACTGCATTTCTTCTTTATTCGGCCACTCTTTAACTATTGGCCGAAGTGTGTCGGCGGGAGGGATCGAACCTCCGACCTTGGGCTTATGAGTCCCACGCTCTAACCAACTGAGCTACGCCGACATTCCTGTCTCTATTAAAGCAAGTTTTCGTTCTCTTTTCCAGCGCTTGATCTCTGCTTCTCGTTTAGAAGCTTCTGCACGGGAAGGGAACTCTTCGGTATGTACGCATTTGTCCACTTGGTGACTCCGAGTGTACTTTGCACCAGTACCAGAACGATGCTCCTCAATTCTACGACTGAGGTCTGTGGTTATACCTGTGTACAGGCTTCCGTCTTTGCATCGTAGGATATAGACGAACCACATTGTTGCGGGGGGTCGAATCGAACGACCGCCTCAAGGTTATGAGCCTTGCGAGATACCATTTCTCTACCCCGCGATATA
>CALQZW010000015.1 GCA_943350045.1 Candidatus Nomurabacteria bacterium
CCACGCTGTTTTGAAATAGAGGAGCGACTCCGCAGAGAACTTTCAATCCCCGTTATGCATGACGACCAATGGGGAGCGGGAACTGTTGCGCTCGCAGGACTGATTAACTCATTACGCATCACACAGAAGGACCCACAGAAGGTAAAAATTGTTCTCAGTGGTATCGGAGCGGCGGGGGTTGCAACAGCACGCCTTTTGCTTGCCTATGGAATGCGCAACCTCGTACTGTGTGACAGTAAGGGAATTATTCACCACGACCGAACCGACCTCACACGCGAAAAGACAGAGCTTCTCTCTGTAAGTACTGCAGTTGTGGCCGAAGGTGGACTCGAAGAGGCAATAGCTGGCGCCGATGTGTTTATTGGACTTTCAAAACCGGGAATCCTTACACAGGGCATGGTGAGAAGTATGGCCGAGAAGCCAATCATTTTTGCACTTGCGAATCCAACTCCAGAGATCATGCCTGACGAAGCGAAAGAAGCAGGAGCGGTAGTTGTTGCAACTGGTCGCAGTGATTTTCCGAACCAGCTCAACAACTCACTTGTATTTCCCGGAGCATTTCGCGGAATGCTCGATGCTCAGATTCCTCAGTTTACAACTGAGATGTTTCTAAAGATTGCAGACAATCTTGCGCACTATGTAGAGAATCCAACCCCAGAGAAAATCCTTCCAAGTATGTTTGATAAGGGGGTAGCAGAGATGGTTGCAGAGACTGTACGAGGCTTTCAATAACAAGCATTTGGTTGTATTTACCCCCAGATAATCGGTATTTTTACTGATGGAGTATTGGTATACTTGAGTATATGAAATCCTCAAATGTATTTTTGGGTGCAACCGCTTTTTTCATCCTCATCTCTGGTATTTTTTCTGTACCTCAGATTGCTCACGCAGCGATTCCGACCACTGTTTCAGTTTCACCAGCAGATGATTCCACGGGCGTACATCCACGAGCAAATCTTGTCATTGAATTTTCTGAAAGCGTTGTTGCTGTTGAGGGAAGTATTATACTCAAAAAAGCGAGTGACGACTCCACTGTGGAAACGTTTTCTGTAACGAGTGCTCGCGTCAGCGGTGCTGGAACGGATACAATCACTATTGATCCCACGGCGTCTCTCCTCGGTTCATCAGAGTATTATGTACTCATTGATGAGACTGCGTTCGAAGATGGTAACGGTAATTTTTACGCAGGTATTTCTTCGCCAACAACATGGAGTTTTACTACTGCCGTCGTGAATGAAATACGGACATGTGAAGAGTTGCAGGCAATGAATGATGCACCAACTGCGCATTATATTTTGATGCAAAATATTAACTGTTCACAAACAGTTACATGGAATGACGGGGCAGGATTTACTGGAATCGGATTGCCTACGTATTTTTCTGGATCACTCAATGGTAATGGATATGCAGTGCATGATTTGTATATGAATGCCAGTGGCGGAACTCTTGGTTTTTTCAGATTTCTTACCGGTACTGTACATAATCTTGGTCTTGTAAATGTTAATATTACAGGAACAAGCGGATATGTCGGTGCTCTTGCTGGTGCAATCCTTAGTGGAAGTGTGGTTGAGCAGGTGTATGCTACAGGGTCAGTTACTGGTACTGCGTATAACGGAGGTCTAATCGGACGCACTGAGTTTGGAGATGTCCGCGACGTGTACTCTCGAGTAGTAGTAAACGGAAGTTCATTAAACGGCGGACTCGTTGGGCTTCCAACAAACAACACTCCGTTTACTAATGCGTATGCAACAGGGGCGGTAAACTCAGGTTCTCCGAGTGGAATGATGGGGCACCTCGGAAGCGGAGTATTTACCAATCTTTTTTACGATTCACAAACAACTGGTGCAAGCGATGATTCTGGAAAAGGAAAACCAAAAACTACACTACAAATGAAAAACGTGGCAACGTTTACCGATACAGCAACAGTCGGTCTGACAAGTGCTTGGGACTTTGTTGGTAATCCAAATAATGATACTGGAAACCAAGACATCTGGAATATTGATCCTGAGATAAACAACGGGTACCCATTTTTTAATTGGCAGGAGTTTGATACCACTGCACCAACAACACAAACACTTTCTCCTGCAGATGATGCTGAGGATGTTGCAGTAAATACAAATCTTGTAATCACATTTAATGAACCTGTTGTGGTTGGCTCAGGGAATATTTCACTGTATAAGACGGTCGGAGATGTGCTTGTGGAAGCAATCGTTGTTGGAAGCGGTCAGGTAACAGGAAATGCGACAAACACAATTACTGTAAATCCAACTGCTGATTTACAAAATGGCACACAGTATTATGTTCGCATCGATGCAACTGCCTTTGATGATACTTCAGTAAATAGTTTTGCGGGAATCGTCGACTCAACAACATGGAGTTTTACAACAGTCTCAGCGCCTGAGCCTGAACCAACCCCCGTCGTGCAAAATCGTCCTGGGGCCGTCCCACTGCATGTTCTTGTTGAAATAAACAAACAGATTGCTCTTGAAAATGCTTTGAATGAAATGAAAAGGCAGGAAGAAATAGTTCAGCCTGCTGTGTCGAATACAACAGTAAGTAAACCTATCTTTACGCGAAACCTATCAATGCGCATGCGTGGTGCAGATGTTGCTAACCTTCAAGATTTTTTGGTTGCACGCAACACGGGTCCGGCTGCACAGGTTCTTGCTCGAACACCTCGCACGCAGTACTTTGGTGCTCTGACTCGTAATGCCTTGATTGAATTTCAGAAGGCAAATACAATCAACCCAGCACTTGGTAATTTTGGAATGCGTACACGGTCGTTTGTAGATACTGTTTCAGTTACAGACTCACAATAAACATGAAAAAACTTGTTATCTATTGGTCCCGTCGAGATTTACGTCTGCATGATAACCCTGCGCTCAGTGGGGCTCTTGTCGCTAGTAAAGAATCTGGAGCGCCCATTCTTCCGCTATGGATTCTAGAGCCGTATATGAAAAAGGGAATTGCGTACGCACAGCGACTTTTTCTTGCCAAGGCGATTCCTGAATTTTTTTCTGAATTTGAACGCGGAGTTGTCTGTGGTGGAACAGTCACAAAAATATTTGGAGACTTGGCGAAAAAGTATGAGGTAGAGATTTTTGTAAACGAAGACATCTATCCCGACTTCACTACTCAGGTTGAAAAACTCAAAGCCATGGGCGTGTCTATTGTAATGTTTCCAGACCAGCTCACCGTCTCTCGTGATACAAGAACTGGAGCAGGAAATTTGTATTCTGTTTTTACTCCATTTAAAAATGCAGTTTTGAATGAATTCATCTCTGCGAAGGTGCTACCGAAGGCATCGCTCCATGGTGCGGAATTTTTTCAAGAAAAAATTCCGCACGAAATCGCCCTCGACTCACTCTCCGATGTTTTTGGGAGCGACATGACATTCTCTGTTGGAGGGCGTGAATATACTTTACCGTCTGCTCCTGATATTAGCGGATGGTATACAAACGAAACATCTGCGCTCCGACATTTTGATGCGTATGTAAAAAATCATTTGTTGGAGTATAAAGACACGAGAGATTCATTGTCGAAAGATGGAACCTCAAAAATGTCCCTAGCGCTTGCGTGGGGGCTTGTATCCGCACGTATGCTTATGGATAGAATCCGTAGTCATTACACACTGCACAACGAGGGAGTTTCTCATTACGTCTCCGAACTGATTTGGCGTGAGTTCTATAAGTATCTCTTTTTTCATAATCCGAAATTACTTACTACAGAATTTCAAACACGTTTTCGTGGCACCATTGATTGGGTCAAGCCAGCACTCGCGCACAAGCGTTTCGAGGCCTGGATAGCGGGGAAGACAGGGTATCCGATTGTCGACGCAGCCATGCATCAAGTTGCTCACTTGGGGTGGATGCATAACCGCGCCCGTATGATTGTTGCCTCAGTTCTCACGAAAAGTCTGGGCGTAGATTGGCGCTGGGGGCAGGCATATTTCCAAGCAGTACTGCTTGATCTAGATGAAGCTTCAAACAACGGAGGCTGGCAGTGGGCTGCGAGTGTTGGAGCCGATCCAAAGCCGATACGAATATTTAATCCATACCTCCAAGCCGAGAATTATGACTCCGACGGAGCGTATCAAAAAAAGTGGCTTCCAGAAGACTATGTTCCAATACCGCTTATCGAACACAAAGAGGCACGCAAAGAAGCGCTCGAGCGATATAAACTCGACGGAAAAGGAGCCAGAGACTACTAGATATATTTTTTGTCTGACGACAGGCGTTTCATTACTTCGTGAGCAGTTTTTCGATGCGTCTTCATCTTCTCATCATCTATTTTCCTGTACTGCATTGCCACAAATCCAAGCCGATTTTCTTTCTGTAATGTTTCAAAATGTGTGTCGATGAAGTTCCAATATAGCGCATCCCACTCCTTCGTCCATGGCGCACTTTTTGTATAGTCGCTCATTCCGAGGATGTAGTTTGAGCTAGATATATATGGTTTTGTTGTTATCATTCCGCCGTCGGCATAGAGTGCCATGCTGTACACATTTGGAACCATTACCCAGTCATATGCATCAATGAAAAACTCCATAAACCACTGGTACACTTGGTTTGGCGTGAATCCACACAAGTTCATGCCATTTCCAAGAACCATCAGGCGAGGAATGTGGTGACAATAGGCATGTTTCAGTAGTATATGGATTGTGTCGTCTATCGGGTCAAGTCCTGTCTTTCCAGACCAAAATGAATCAGCAAGTGATTTATTTGCGTGGAAATAGTTTTTGTTTCGAATCGTGGAACCTTCACGGATATAGATACATCTCATGTATTCTCGCCATCCGATGACTTGTCGAATAAATCCTTCGACTGATGAAAGAGGGATATCTCGTGCATGCTTTTCTCTGTACGTGAGTGTTTCTGAAACAAGGTCGGCAGGGAGGACGAGGCCGTTGTTGAGATACGGAGAGAGGATTGAGTGAAATAGTGTATGGCTTCTTTTGTCTATTGCGTCTTCATACGGACCAAAGTCGGCGAGTTTCTTGTGTAGGAAAACACCGACGCATTTGTGCGCTTCTGTGAACGTTGTTGCGTAATTAAATGTCTCGGCATTTCCAATATTGTTTGGAAAATATTTCTCTACATACGCGAGCGCCTCAGTGACATAAGCATTGTGTGCGATGTGGTGCTCCGTCGGAACTTCTATATCCTTCGGAATTTTCTTTCTGTTATCTTCGTCGAAAGACCATTTGCCACCCTCTGGCTCGCCGTGAGTGTTCACTAAAATACCAAGTCGCTTTCTCTGCCAAGAATAGAAATTCTTCATGAAATATGGTCGTTTCGTAGCAAAAGAATACTCGTCGAGTTCTTTCGGTGAAGTAAGGAAAGCAGGGGAGTCGTAGCACGTGCTCGACGCCTTTTTCTTTTTGATGAGCTCTTGGATATGTTTCTCTAGCCAGTTGTCGATTGTATCGGTATGTGAAATATGCTCAATCGAAATATCGTCGAAATAGTTCACCAGGCTCGTTTTATTTGAGAGGTCGTGAGATTCTACATAGGTTACAGAGTATCCTTTTGATTCTAGGAAGTCTGCATAAAACTTCATGCTGGCTCGGTGAAGTACAATTTTCTGTTTGTGGAAATTGTATTGTTTGAAATATAAAAAATCTTCTAGGAGATACACCGTGCAATTTTTTGCATCCTCATTTTCCAAAAGCGCGCACGTTTGAAGAATCTGGTGAGGGAAGATGAGGATCATTCTTTTGGTGGGAGTGTGAGTCACGAAATATATTTTACCTTACGCAAGGACAATTTGATATTTAAGCATTTTGCCATAAATGGCATCTGCGGAGAAGGGGAGATTCGAACTCCCGGTACCGTTTCCGATACACAACCTTTCCAGGGTTGCCGTTTAAACCACTCACGCACCTCTCCGTGCTTCTGCATAGTACCGTAATTCCTATGCTTTTGGAAGTGTGACGGTGAAGGTGGAACCTTCGCCGAGCGTGCTCGCTACCGACACCTGTGCTCCATGGCGCTCGGCAATTCCTTTGACAATAGCTAGACCGAGTCCTGATCCGGGCAGTGTTTCTTTTGTTCGGCTTGATCTATAGAAACGGGTAAAGAGCGATGGAATATCTTGGATCGGAATTCCGATTCCATTGTCTTTTACTGCGAGGGAAATAGTGTCAGCGTTCTCTGTGAGAGAAATATGCACAAAGGATTTCTTCTGTAGATCTTTATACGCTATGGCATTTGAAACAAGATTTGTTAGCAGTTCTCCAAGGAGGCGTGCGTTTCCGTTTACGGTCAGTGTTTCTGGGAGCGTTATTTGGATTGTTACTTCTGCATCTTCTGCCATGACGCTAAAGTACTCGACTTGTTCTCTCACGAGGTCGGCAATATTGAGCGTAGTGTGTTCTACTATAAAGGTCTGGCTATCAAATCGTGCGAGGCGCAGGAGCTGGCGAATGAATGACGATACTCGCTGTATGGAGCTACGAACTGTCGCAATCTGTGGAGAGTTTTGATTAAACAGCTGAAGCTCTCCTTCGATAATGGTAAGCGGAGTTTGGAGGTTGTGAGAGATATCTACCATCGCTCGTTTCTGTTCTTCGTGGAGTTGTATGACTTCTTTTGTTCTCTCTTTAACAATACTTTCGAGATGTTCTGTGTGTTCCTGTACTTTCTGAAAGAGTCGTCCTTTCTCTAGGGCAACAGATGCTTGAAGTGCGAATGTTTCAAGTAAGTGCATATCACGCGCCGTATATTTTTCACCTGAGAGTTTTTCTCCGAGCTCGATGACTGCAATGGTATTTTCAAAGAACACTATTGGTACTGCTGTATCTACATGAAGACCACTCTCTGGTATTTCGGTCGTTGGTGTGTCGACGATTTGTACGAAGCGAGCTTTGAAAATATATTGTAATTCGCTTGAGGATGCGCTGACTATCTCTTCTTTCGAAAGAGTGGTTTGGAGGATATAGCTGAGGCGTTTGAGTGCTTCGGCGTAAATATATCCATGTCGGTAAAAGATTGGGTCGGTCACTTTCTGTAAATATGATTGCACTGCCGGCCACAGAAAAATACCGAGAATCATAATCACGGCTGCGCTGAGAACAGGTGTGCTCTTTGGTGAAGAAATTGAGTAGTTTACTATCTGTAATACTCCTGTATACAGGGCGATAACAAGTGATATGAAAATTGTGTAAATGAGACCACGCTGCACTGTGAAGCGAATATCGAGAAACTTGTACTTTACGATTGCATAGCAAATACAGACAATCATCGGGAGAGCAAAAAGAGGGCCGAGATTGTTGTACGTAAACACTCCGATGTACGGCAATATGAACTGAGTGACAATGAGTGGAAGAAAGAATACGGCAAAACCACTCACTACCCAACGCATTTGGTTCTTTTCTGGTTGAGTTGTAGTTTTGTGAAGTTTATACAGTGCTTTTGTGAAAGCGAGAATAAGTACGGAGATGTAATATATCCAAAATATGATATATCCGGGTCCGAGGTTTCCTTCGAGATGATTTGACTCTACGCTCCAAGCCTCTCTTACTACTATTGGCGTAAGTGAGAAGATGAAAAAGAACAAGGCGGGAATAGTTATGAGTACGCGCCATCGAATGTGGTAAAGAGTTTTCTTTGGGAACTCAGTGAGAAAGAGAATGAATCCTGCGGGCATAAATGCACCAAAAGAAATGGCCAGCCGACCCCATAGGGTCGGCTGGCCGTAGATGCTAATTGCCATAAAAAGTGAAAGATTCCACAATGCAGTACTCTGAGCAAATACAAAAAAGAACTGCGCGGCAGTAGACTTTGGCTGGCGAGCAAGCACGAAGATTCCCAATATAGCTATGGTGATACAGGTGACGAGTTGGAATATAAGAAGAAAGTTCATAGGGCGTGATACATTGGGATGACGCTGATTCCATGATATGACGTAACTTCACCAAAGGGAAGCCAGCCTTTTTCTTGGAGAATGCCTGCGAGTTTATCTGTGTTGGGTGCTCCGATACATATCGGCTTGCCGTGTTCTCTCTGCCACTGGTATGCGCACTCAAGTAAGAGGGTATAGACACCAAGGCCTCGATACGGAGTACAAATAATTCCACGAGAATGCTCAACAACTTTAGTTCTGTCCATCCAGCTTGGAAGAGTAAACTCTGGCTCCATAACAAATCCATGCGGACTGTCGAGAACAAGCCGTAGCGTCCCTGCAAGTGTTTCGTTGCTCAGTACTGCAATATGAATTGCGTATTCATCATATACATCTGATTCAAGTTTCTCTGAAAAATCTGCATCCGAAAATGATCCGAGTTCTTTTGTGTACACTTCGTAGCGAAGTCGATAGATATCTCGACGCAAACTATCTGATGTGACGATGCATGTGCGCAAGGAGTTCATTGTAAATGGTTGAAGGAGTGAGAGATTTTGTGCAACTGATGCGAAGTGCCGAGTCGTGATGATAGTACTCGGGAAACACTGGCAGTGGATGTACTGACGCCAGGTGATTGTGCTCACGAAGTAAGTACATGAGTATCGCATTACTGAGTATACCTCCTGCCATTTTTGGATTTGTGCTAATGATTGAAGCTGTATGTTCTGTGCGAAGGCGTTCTAAAAAGGCAGTGCGAGTATTGCAGGATTCTGTGCCGTAGTTTGGTATGTCGGCAAGAAATACGCTGTTAATCGCACAACACAAAAACTCGTAGTCGTGCTCGGTGCACGTACCTGCCAGGCAAGCATTCTCAATGTCGTACGCGTGATCCAGACTAAACGGATATATGTCACACAGTCCACATCCACTCGGAGGAAAGAGTAAAATATTTGTTCCAAATCCAACAGAGTTACCGTTGATGACGGGAATGTGTTTTTCTCGTGCAAATGCATGCAAGAGACAGCGTGCTCCAAGAGCGTGAAATTCAACTGCGTCGACAACGATATCTACTCCTTCTAAAAATGAATCAATACTTTTTTCAGTCACTCCCATCGGATAGGCAGTGATGCTCGTCGAATGGACAGTGCGGAGGAGTAGAGATGCAGTGGCGAGGGCCTTGGATTCTCCGATTGTTTTGTACGAAGCGCCGTGTTGGCGGTGAACGTTTGAATAATCGAAAGTTCCAGAATCGGCGATGTGTATGTGTCCAATTCCTGCTCGAACCATGGAATCTGCAACGTGTCCTCCGATGCCTCCAACTCCTGCGATAGCTACGCGCATGCGAGCGAGTTTTGTAATCATTTCACTACTAAACCATCCGCGAGTGCGGTCGGTGAGTTCGTCTCTCTGCTGTAGTGCGTCTGCTGTTGCAGGAAAGTGGTACGCAGTGTCTGCTTTTGCAACACTGGGAACGATGCCGTGTGTAATTGTTTGTACGTGCATACATATATAATTTTGAATGTGAAAAAAATTTATCCTCAGTGTACAGAAAATGACTTAACAGAATCCTAAAAAAAAGTTAAACAGCTGGAGTATCTTTTAGAATTTCAAACGCAAATCGGTATCCGCGTTTTGGAACAGTGTGAATGAAAATAATATTTCCGCGTTCTAGCTTTTTTCGCAGAAGACGAATATGAGTATCGACTGTGTTTGTAAACGGGTCAGTATTCATATCCCATACATGCTGGAGAATCATTTCTCGAGACAGTACGATGTCTTTATGTTGCATAAAATACTCAAGCAGGGAAAACTCTTTGTTTCGCATGGCAATAGGCTCTCCGTCGAAGGTAACTATATGGCGGGCAGAATCAAGGTGAATCGGTCCTGCTTGCAGGACAGTTCCGTGCACGATTTCACCTCGGCGAGTGAGGGCTCTCAGGCGTACTTCGAGTTCGCGTAGAGAAAATGGCTTTGTCATGTAATCGTCGCAAATAGAGAGCATGTCGACTTTTACGTCCATGTCATGCTCGACGGAAAGAACGAGGATTGGAATCGAGGGCTTCGTCATACGAATTTCTTGAGATACTGCAGTACCGAGCATGTCGGGTAGATGAAAATCAAGCACGATGACGTCGTACTGGTTTATTTCGGCCATGTATATTCCTTGAGCTCCGGTATTGGCGATTTCTACGACAAAGGTCTCGGCTTCGAGTCCTTTCTTGATAAAAGAGGCAATCTGGCGTTCGTCTTCGATAACTAAAACTTTCATAAATATAAATATTCAGTGGTAGTGCTTAGTATATAATACTTGAGTTAAAATAATTCTAAACTCTAGGTTAAGCACAGGGAAGTGTGGTACCGTATGAGGGATATGGAAAAGAAACATGTGGTGATTATCGGGGGAGGGTTTGCAGGAATCTATGCGGCGCGCGCGTTAGCGCGCGCCGCCAAAGACACACTCCGTATCACAATCATAAACCGCACAAACCATTTCCTCTTTACTCCGATGCTTCACGAAGTGGCAACCGGGAGCCTTGGACATCACCAAGTTGTCGAGTCTATTCGTGAAATTATTTACGGAACAAATATTCATTTCATCGAAGGCTCAGTTGACTCAGTTGCACTTGTTTCAAAAAATGTGCACGTAGGAAATGTCGTCGTCCCGTACGACTATCTCGTATTTGCTCAGGGTTCGACATCTCACTTTTTTCATACAAAAGGGGCGCAAGAGCATGCCTTTGTTCTAAAAGATCTTTCAGATGCAATCTCACTTCGTAATAAAATTATAGAGATGTTTGAGAAAGCATCTCTTGAGCAAAATCCGACTGTTCGCAAACAACTTCTCTCGTTCATTATTGTCGGCGGGGGAGCTACTGGAGTTGAAACAGCAGTAGAAGTGGCAGAGTTTGCTCAAAGAACGCTCGCAAAATATTACGCGTCTGGTTGTCGTGACACAAAGCCAACAGTCACGCTTATTCAAAGTTCTGAAGAGCTTCTACCTGTTTTTCATGCGAGTACACGTACTCGAGCTCTGAAAGTACTAAGAAAAAAGGGCATAGCGGTGCGTTTCTCTACTCGGGTAAAGGAAGTTACTCCAACATATATTTTGGTTGATAAAGAAGAAGAAATCCCTGCAGGAGTTGTTGTATGGACTGCGGGAGTAAAGGCAAATGCCATCGCTACAACAGAAGCACAATTGCCAGTGCATGAATCCGGACGTATTCATGCTCACCAAAATCTTCTCGTAGAAAACTATACCGATGTGTTTGCTCTTGGAGATGTTGCGTATATTCAGATTAACGACGGACGGATTGCGCCAATGCTTGCTCAAGTAGCAATCGCTCAAGCAAAAGTCCTCTCGCAAAACATTCTCCGCCTGGCATCAGGTAAACCACTGAAACCATTTCAATACGCTTCTAAAGGAGAACTCATCTCACTTGGGCGCTGGGAAGCGGCGGGAGTTATTTTTGGAGTTCCGATATACGGCAAGCTCGCGTGGTTTATTTGGCGAACAGTGTATCTCTTTAAGTTCATCTCTGGATCAAAGCGCCTCCGTATTGCCTTCGACTGGACACTACAAATTTTTTACCCCCGCGATATTACTCGAGTGTAGGTCTGTGCTATACTGCACGTATTAGAAACTAACCTTTTATATATCTCTATGTGTTTAGAAAAACATTCAGCTCGCACTGACAAACGCCGTTCATTTGGACTTCTCGTGCTCCGTATTGGTCTTGGAGTAATCTTTACTGCCCATGGTCTTTCAAAGGTGCAGGGAATGGACGGAGTTGTTGGTTACTTTGCAACACTCGGCTTTGCTCCATTTATGGCCTACCTCGTATCATACGCCGAACTTCTCGGAGGTATCGCACTTCTCCTTGGTATCTTTACACGTATCGCAGCGGGCTCTCTCGCAGCGATCATGGCCGTCGTTCTGTTGTTTATAAAAATGAGCGCTCCAATTACTGGAATGGGTGGAAACGAGCTTGAGCTCTCACTCTTTGTCTCAGCTGTCGCCCTTGCCTTTATGGGTGGAGGACATTTTTCTCTTGGACGTACTGTCTGCCGATGTTGTAAGGGCGGAAAGTGTACTTCATCAAAATGCGCATGTCATGTTATGTGTGAATCAGAGCACTGCAGTGGTTCATGTTCATCATGCGAGTCATGTAAAGGGGGAGTGTGCATGACTGTGAAGAAATAGGGATGAATCGGCTTCGCAGGTGGTTACGAAAAATATTTGAAATCGTATCCGAAGGTGATATCGATATTCTTGACGAGCACGGCACTCCAACTGGAGAGACTGCGCATATCTACGAGATTCATGAAAAGGGACACTGGCACGCAACTGCAAATGTGTATGTAGTGAATTCAAAAAACGAAGTGCTTTTACAAAAGCGCTCAGCTGGTATGCGTGTCTTTCCAAATATGTGGACGCTCTCTGCTGGAGGGCATGTGCGTGCAAGGCAGAATCCACGCGATGCTGCGATTGAAGAAGTTATGGGAGAGCTCGGAATTCAGGTGACTGATTCCGAGCTTGTTCCGTTGCGGCAAACTAGAAAAAATGAAGTACTACTCGAAGGTAAAAATTTTGATAAAGAGTTTCATTATAATTATTTAGTAAAGAAAGATTTTGAAATTTCTGAAGTTCGTACTGGGGCCATGGAGCTCTCAGAAGTTCAGTGGATGCCGATTGAAGAATACAGAGCGATAGTAGAGCGGAGGGACCCTGCGCATGTTATGCATGCAAGTATCCCAGCCTTTTTTGAGTACGTTGATACAGTCATAGCACCGCACTCCTAACGTGTGGTACTATACCCACATATGCACGGATATAAGCAATATTTCAAAGGAAAGAGAGTTACTATACTTGGTTTAGGTTTGCTTGGAAAAGGACTTGGCGACGCCGTCTTTTTGGCTCAGTGTGGAGCCGAAATAACTGTCACAGATATGAAGGACGCAAAGGCGCTCGCTCCATCTGTTGCAGTACTCAAGAAGTACAAGAATGTGACATTTAAACTCGGCGGACATGACTTTGCTGATTTTGAAAATTGCGATTTCGTACTCAAGGCGCAGGGAGTTCCTTTGGACTCTATGTACGTTGCGCATGCTCGTCAGAACAATATTCCGATTCGCATGGACGACGAGCTGTGTGTTTCACTTTTACCAAAGGGAGTGAAAGTTGTTGGTGTTACTGGAACTCGCGGAAAGACAACGACGACTGCAATGATTTTTCATGCGCTAAAGAAAGCAGGCAAGAAAGTACACCTCGGCGGAAATATTCGTGGAGTTGCGACACTCGCACTACTTCCAAAAATCAAAGAAGGAGATTATCTCGTTCTTGAACTCTCGAGCTGGCAACTACAGGGCTTTGGTGAGTCAAAAATTTCTCCAACTGTGTCAGTGTTCACAAACTTCATGCCCGACCATATGAACTATTACAACAATAGTTTGAAGCACTATTTTGCAGACAAGGCATATATTTTCAAAAATCAAACTGTAGCTGATACGCTTGTTATAGGCGAGAGTCTTATAAAGAAAATCCCAAAGACATACAAGGGTAAACTTGTCGTTGCGAATACTACCGATATTCCAAAGGCGTGGAAACTCTCCGTTGTCGGCGAGCACAATCGCGCAAATGCAACGTGTGCTATTTCTGCACTTCGCGCACTCAAGATTCCACTTACTGCTATCCGTCTCGGCATGGAAACATTTACTGCAGTTGAAGGACGACTCCAGAAAGTAAAAACTGTGCGCGGAGTAGATATTTACAACGACAACAATTCTACGACTCCCGAGGCAACCATTGCCGGACTCCGCTCTTTTGAAAAAGGCACCGTTGTACTTATCATGGGAGGTGCCGATAAGGGGCTCGACATTTCAGCTATGGTAAAACTCGCCAAAGAGCATGCGAGCCTGGTAATTCTCCTTCCTGGAACAGGCAGTGACCGCATCGAAGAACCAGAGTTCTATCGTGCCACATCTTTGTCTGATGCTGTAAGTGCCGCAGTTTCGTCTGCTGAGAAAGGGGACATTATTCTTTTCTCTCCTGGATTTGCTTCGTTTGGAATGTTTAAGAACGAGTATGACCGCAACGATCAGTTTTTAGCGCTTATAAAAAAAGTAAAATAATTTTCGTATGGATATTTCCCAGATCAAATCAGCATATTTCATTGGAGTAGGAGGTATTGGTATTTCTGCTTTGGCTCGCCTCATGCTCTCTCGGGGAATTGCTGTTTCTGGAGTAAATGACGACGAAAGTCCGACGACGATTGATCCACTTCGTGTGCTTGGAGCAGATATTTCTATTGTGCAAAACTTGCAGAGCGTTCCAGAAGCCGATGTGTATGTGTATAGCGATGCGTGGATATATCGCGGTCCTCAACTCATCGCCTCTGCAAAAGAAACTGGTAAGTCAGTCTTGAGCTATTTCGAAGCGCTCGGACAGATTGCAAAGGGATATGAAAAAGTAATTGCAGTTGCTGGAGTACATGGAAAGACGACGACAACTGCCATGATTGCCGAAGTACTTGAAGCAGGAGGACTTGATCCAACAGTTATAGTCGGCTCTCTCGTAAAAAAATACGCGAGTAATTTTCGTCCCGGCTCAACTGAATACCTTGTCGTTGAGGCAGACGAATACATGCGTCACTTCTTGAATTTTGACCCATATATTTCTGTTATTACAAATATTGAAGCAGACCATCTCGACTATTACAAAGATTTAGCCGACGTTCAGAGTGCCTTTGTTTCGTTGCTTGAAAAAACAAGTCAGGCA
>CALQZW010000016.1 GCA_943350045.1 Candidatus Nomurabacteria bacterium
ACTCCGTCTGCAATGTGCAATATGGCTTGCCTGACACTGCACATACGTGCGGACCAGACGATACGATCGTTGGTGCTTTCTGGCTCAAAGACAAGACAATAAGGCCTGCGTTTGTCAGCAAACGCGAGCTGTACTGTAAACCACTTCCATATCCATGTAAGATTTTACAAGAAGAGAAGAATCATTCCCCTTCAGATACAGTCAGAAGGATTCGCATGGAATAGAAAGCAGTAGAATTAAAGACCCAGCGCGCATGGAGTACCATGCGCGCTTTTTCTTACCCCTTTACATATATAGTATTGTGTAGTATTTTGAAAGTAATTGTTCATCTAAAAAAAAATACAATGTCAGAAGAATATTATGAAGAAAGCGACATAATTCAAAAAGCTACGGAGGAGCTAAAGAAACTGCAAAACACAGTAATCACTCTGGGCAAGAAACCAAATCCAGCCTGCTTTACCCTGTGTGCTTCTTGCCAAAACCATGGAAGAATCGTGACGAAAAAAGTCATCAGCAGTGATATAAGTACAAGAGATTATGGCATACAAGTTATTTCATATCTCCTTATGCTTCGATATGCATCGGAGGACGAAGTGGAAAACTTAATGAAAGAACTATGCGCCTTGCCGGTAAGCATAGAACCACAAATCGCAAGAGCGTAACTATTCCGCACTAAACAACACAGCGCGCATGGAGTACCATGCGCGCTTTTTTCTTACCCTAACTCCTCATATACAAATCCTCAACCTTCTTTCGCGCCCACGGAGTACGTCGCAGAAACTTCAAACTCGACGCTATACTCGGATCTACTGCAAAGCAGTTTATCCGAATACGTGAAGCCAGCTCTTCCCACCCGTACTGCTGTACAAGCTCGGTGAGAATCGCCTCGAGTGTTTTTCCGTGAAGTGGGTTTTTCGGCTGAGTGTTCATATGTACAGGTCTAAAAATATTATACGTTGAACAATATCACACTCGCCATCAAAAGCATCATGACTGCTGGTAATGCGCGCGTAAGACTGTCTTTTACCTTTATATGCATACTAATCGCGCCGAGCATGAGCACAGAAAGTATTCCGAGTGCTGGAACTCCGAGTGAGAGCATGAGGCTCGGCACAAAGAGAACAAGAATCATACAAAGTGCAATCGCAAGCTTGAAACCACCAACAACATACAGAGACCATGATGGTAGCCCGTACACGGCGAACTCTTCTTTCATATTATGAGACCCAGCACCGCGGTATTTTGTTGGACGATTGAAACGTATAAGCCATACGTTAATAAGCCCTACTGCGATGAGAATCTTACACACAGACACTACCCAAGAAATGACAAGTTCTGACATGTGAAAAATGTTAGGTTGATATGGATATAGTATAGCAGAATTAAGTACGTTTCTTTACAAATCCCCATACCTGTTATAGTGTGAACAAAATCTCACAATTAAATATCTTAAAAATGAAAAATCAGAAATTCATTGAACATGTAAAGAATCTACGAAATTTTACGACAACAGAACAACTCAAGGGTACTTGCATTTTTAACACTGAAGTTGAGAAGTTCATTCTCAATAGCAAAAATGGAGTACTCGACAGTACCTTTCTCTTGTCTTCTCCCAGATTGATTACTTTTGTAACAGAGAACGATGTTAAAATTGATCCGTTAACTGTACTCCCTGATATGGCTAGAATTGAGCACTATAAAACTGGAAACATATTTCAGTGTGTTCAAATTTCGATACACCTTAAGGAGGTAAATGTAAAAGTTATAATTCGAACAGGCGCCGAGTATCCCCACGTGAACCAATACGGCGAGTTTATTATATATCAACCAATTGCGTAAGATCTCCAAATTTAGTACAGCCACTTCAGAAGAGTGGCTTTTTTACACCCCGCTCGTACTTGACTTATATAATAATTCATGTTTATATTACTAAAATTCACAAAACATGATAGAAGAAGTTTTTGACAGGAATTTCATGCTCGCGGCAATACAAGAAGCATGCAAATGTAAGAAAGGAAATGATCAGTTCCCTATCGGGGCAATTATTGTCCGTAACGGCGAAATCGTCAGTAGGGGTCACTCGAAAGACAAGCATACGAACATACCCACTGATCACGCCGAAATCATTGCAGTCAACAAGGCATGTAAGACGCTCGGTCGACTCACGCTCAGTGATTGCACGCTCTTTACTACGGCTGAGCCATGCCAGATGTGCTTATCGGTAATTTTCCAAGCGCGAATACAAGAAATTGTATTCGGTGCATTTCGTAAAGATCTTCCAATGCGGAAGAAAATGATTACAATTGACCAGCTCGTAAAGGATGCTGGATATGAAGTACTAATCACACCAGGCATACTGCAAACAAAATGTCTGGCACTATTTCGAAAGCAAAAACTATTAAGTAAAAAGTAAACACAAACAGTAAGAGGTTACATGTCATTATGTAGCCTCTTTTTTTGCGTGTTGACTTTCTTTATCATATATTGCACTATGTTGGTAAATTCATATCTTTTGATTAAATGGTTTTCCCTGCCCTTTCCGAGGATAGAGATAACCATTTAAAAATAAATATATGAACAGATACAGTAACAACAAAAAAACATGTAGCGTCATACGAAGAGCTACTACAATCAAAACCAATAAAGTATCCTACCTGCAACAAAACGTTGTACAACCTATTTAGTCCGAACATGACGTTTGCGATGATTCTAGTCATCGTCACGTCTGTGGCGAAAATCATGTACGGAGAATGGGGGTTTGCCTTCATTACGGCAACCATCTCTGCTTTTTACATTGTATTAAAGGTGACAACAATCGGAGACATGGTCGGCCACGGTGTGGGCGTGATTAGAAGAGAGAAGGTTACAATATTGGGAATACCAGGTACGATTTTTGCAGTATACGGCGTTCTTTCCTTACTAATGCTGTTGGTTGCGATTATTTCATTCTTTTTTGAAGAAAATGCAGTGCTTACCAAAGCAACATTTTTATCAATCACAATGATGTTCGGACTCATAATGTCCATGCTCACATGGAGACTACATACGTACTACAAGGTATGGTATGGCAATGAAGATGACGCTCGGCTGGAGTTTAAGAACAGATATGACAAAGACGAAGTTGTCGAATTTAAAGTGAATAAGCTTAAAGAATTAGGGATATTACGTTGAGTGATTCCCCGCACATACCAGACAGGATACAACGAATGTTGTGTCCTGTTTTTTACTACACGAGCCCCAAAGACAGTGTTGCCACCAGTAATATCCGCCAGAACTCTTAATTTATGGGCATACTTGCTCTATTGACTTATATAGATATATATGGTAATATATTTTTAAGTTTATATATCTGGTTTAAATGGTTTTCCCTGTCTTTTACGAGGCCAGAGATAACCATTTAAAACCAGGTTTTATGAACAATCAGCACACTAAAAACGAAAAATCATCAATGACGTATGAGAAGTTAATGAACTCTCATTTTCTGAAGTATCCAACGCACAGCGCAATAGTGCATGCCATCTTCAATCCGTTCATCGTGGCCGCAATCATCTTGGTTGCAGTTACGACATACATTAAAATTGTAGACGGCGACTGGACATTTGCGCTTATGGTAGGCTTCATCGCCTCGATGTTCCTCTCCATGAAAATGGCGATGGTCGGACAGATGATGAATGGCCATGGTGTCGGTCTTAGAAAGAAAGGAAAACTGTCAGTGCTTGGCTTGCCGAGTGCCGCAGTAGTGATGTACACCATCATCCTTGGTTTATTGGTTACCATCACCGCTATCTCGTTCTTTAGCAAGAGCGACGTGGATTTCGGTAGAGCGCAGATGTTCGGAGTATCAATGCTGTTCGGGTTCGTGATGTCCATACTTTCATGGAGACTGCATACCTATTACACAACATGGTACGGAAGCGAATACGAAGCGCGGATGGAGTTCAAGAACAAAGGCTACAGCGACGAAGTCATTGCGGCCAAAGTAAAGAAGCTCAAAGAAATGGGAATACTGCATTAAGCGGTAAACCTTAAAAAAATCGAACAGGATACAACAAATGTTGTATCCTGTTTTCTATTTCCCGAACCAAATGTATGCGAAGCAATTCAGTCAGTATTCTGAGGCGACTACGAAGCATGTAAATAATTAATTAGATCATCTGTGTCTTTCTTGAATATAGTATTACATACATACCAATCCTTGTTTCTTTTTGACAAATCCAAATCGCTTCTCGAAGCGCTACCCATAACACCACATGAAGTGACAACCTTGAATCCCCTACCGAAGGCTCCAATCGCAGTATCCTGAACACAGCCATTAGCGTTCACTCCCATAATGAGAAGCTTCTTCACGCGAAGTTGCTTTAAAATTGAATCCAGCTTGGTTTTAGTAAAGCCACTATTATGTTCTTTTACAACAACCTCCTTGTGTACGTTCTGGATTTTTTTATCCAAGTCCTGAATCAAAGACCCCCGAAACACACCTCTGCATTTATATTCAAGTATGATGAACGGTATTTTCTTTTTGACGCATATATCAATAACACGCAACTGATTCTCGATGAGGTTTTTTTTAATAGATGGAAGAAAATTCTTGAGAAAAAAATCTTGCATATCTACCAAAATGACGGCAGTATCAGATTGCTTATTGGTAGAATTTTGCATAGGTAAATTATACCAGAAAGCGCACGGCATAAAACCAATTTCACTCTTTATCCAATAAGGCTGTCTTGGTGCAGTTTTGGTAAAGCAAGATAGTCCTCATCGTGTGTTAGTCCTCCAGAATAATTCTACCTTCTGCGATTTCAAAACACTTACCTTCCAAATCAAAGAGCTTTCGTTGCATTTCTTTAAGAAGATTCGTCTTGGAAACAATCTCATTGCTTGATCTTGGATTCGTTAGAAACGCCAAGATGTATCCGTCATATTCTTCATTGAGCGATTGCCAATCCTGTGCCAGTTTTTCGAATTCTTCTTTTTTCATATGTTTTTGTACTAGTACAACTTTGTGACCCCACGACTTGGGTTTCCGAACTGATTAAGGAAAGCCAATCTGTTAAATTAATAATAAATGAAGTCCAAAGTCTACTTACGCTTAACCAGCACGCTTGAACTTTAAGGGTGTTTCCGTAGTTTTAGGAGCACTAATCTTAGTGTTCACACAGGAAGCACTTATTTTGGAGTGCCATTCACCACTTTATCTACTGCGTCATAGAGCGGCAGCATTTTTTCTTCAACACTCTCCACTATACTCAATAGCGCGTTACGTTCTGCTAAAGGATGCTTGGATATATATTCAAAGAGGTGGTCATTAAAACGTTGGTTTGATGGGTAGTAGAAATTATTCAATCTCCGCATTTCTTTAAAATCATTGCTATAGCGGATATTGTTACCCATCACTTGCGAAAAACCGAGACGGTAAGTTTGCTTACCGAGTTCACGAGCAATGAGGGTAATGTCTCGTTGTCCTAGCGGGCGTGATGTATCCGCAAGCAATGCCTTCGTTGAAGCAAGATACTCTTTGAAATCCTTATTGAGCAACCACGCTAATTTAAAAGAAACACGCTGGTCGCTTTCCTTAATAAAGGAATAATTTCCTGCTAGTAGTAGACCATCCGTTCTGCAAATGAAGCGTTCTTTTGTTCGTTCGGGGGAAGAAAAATCTGCTTCGGAAAAGATTTTTGTTTCGATGGGGATACGAAGCTCGAGCGCGGGGCTATCAATGAACTGCTGAACCATAGCCTTCAGTTCCGCCGTATCGTTTTTTAGAACGACAACGAAGTTTATATTTGAAAGACCCATTATAAAATCTCCGCGCGGGATGCTTCCAGTCACATAAAGCGCGACGAACTCTTGCTCAAGCGCAAACGGAAGCACCCCAGCAAGTATCTCTAATATCCCTCGTATTGGTTGCCTTATAGACTTGAGTTGATAGTTACTGTCGGGAACCCCTAAAAGCTCATCTAAGGTGGTGTAGCGCTGGACGTCACGCTTAATCGCCTCCGCGGTATGTGAAAGACGGTAATAAGAAACAAAAGACTGTGCAATCCCTTCGACGTTACCTTCAATTGCTTTCAATGTCGCTGTCATTTTTGCAACCGTATCTGTCTGCCATGACTGCTGGTTTTGCTGACTCCTTTCAGTAACCATCTTTTTTCCAAGCTCGCTCAAGTTCGCCTGAAAAGTAGGGCTTAAAAGAAACCTGTGAGTTTTTGCCTTAAAGTAACTGTCTGTGTTCGGGAGTGGATTTTTGTAATGATGATAAAAAGTTCGCTTTTTTAGAGCGACGGAGATTACTCCTTTCTGTAAGGGGTCGTAAGCGTCCCATTCTTTCAGGTGGTCTTGAAGGCGGGGTATTCTCTCGACAATTTTATTCTTTAACAATTTTGAAAGCACTGCTGCATCCTTGGGGTAATCACCCTCGTACGTGACAATCGCTTTGGTAAGCTGGCAGAGTTTGTCCTTCAGTTGATGAACAAGGTCAAGAAAATACCCCTGATGATACATGATGTAATCTTCCGTATTTGTGGAATGCTTCACCAGAAAATCGCTATCAGGAAGCGTGACTACAAAGGAAAGTGCAGTTTTCAGTTCCCGAACAATACGCTCAACATCTGTCGCGTAAATTGAGGCCGTAGTCCATCGAGAGTATCGTGCGGGAATACGCCCCATGGCATAGTTATGGGGCTGTCTTACGTCACCTTTAATGCTGGTGAAAGAAATACCAGACTTTAATTTATCGAAGGCAGTTTCCGCTACTTTTTGTGTTGATTCGTCCATTAACTGCATTTAATTACTTTTGTAAATATACCTAGATTGGTAGCTATTAATTCTGCAAGAGTCATTTCTCTAGCGATGAAAAGTACTAATTAAGAAAAATAAAAATCAGGCAGATGCATGTTATTTTTTCCTGTAAAATCTTCTGCAAGATATGGTGTTGAAGGATAATTTTTTTGATTATCAGGACGATCTCTTTTTACCAGTATGATATCCATAGTCTGACCTAGTTGCTCATTTGCAATATAGAAAAGAGAGTTAGATGTATGCGCTGCGGTGATTAGTATGAGACGATTAAACTCATTCCCTGCATTTATATGATTGTTCTTTATAAAGTTGTCATAGTAAGAATTGTTAGGGGTAGCGTTGGTGTGGATGTATTTTGCAGCATTTATAGCTATACAAATAAGCCAGTTAGGCTCATAGCCCGCATTTTTTAGATTCACATAATGTATGTTTGCCTGACGAAGAATCAATTTAATTTTTCTTATTGTCATGTCAGGGTGAGCTTTTAGTATGTACTCTAAAAAGTGTACTAATTTTTGTTTGTGCAGTTCATCTATAACTACCTTAGAAATGAAGTTACTTAAATCAATTTTTTTATGTTTATGAAAAAAATCAACATAATCGAGACATTTTAAAAAAGCATCTGAATGCTCTAAAAAACTTGTTTCTGCTATTGTCATTTACAAAAAGATCAGTGAAATCTTGATCGAGCTTCATAAGCTCATTTTCCTTAAGGGAAGCAGAGTTTTTGCATTGGAACAGATGCAAGGTATTTGTCTGATCATCAATAACTTTACAATAAAGCGAGCAGAATTCGATCATACAAATCAGGTATGGAAACCAAGAGTGTATACACTCCCAAAATACAAGGGGGATTATGTTCTACTCACTCCGAAAGACCTTCTCACTAAGAATGATACATGGATCAACAAGTCTGATTTTATAAAAGACTTTGAAGAAATTCCTATTGCAATGAGTAATGATGCTCTTAGAGAACAGCTCTCTAGATACTTCAATCAAAAACTAAAAGAACACGAAAAGACAAGATTAAATAAAAAGACGAAAAAAGCTGAAGGCTATCAAACCCAAGAAACAAGGGGTAAAGCTGTTATAGAGACAGTGCGAAAATTCCCTCAGACGATTGATGTTTATATAAAAATTAAAGAAGACAAAGGTGATCAAGCCAAAGTCCTTAGTGAGGGCTATGTTTCTGAGACAGAAATCTTCTTTGAGAATCAATTTTCAAACTTTGCACAAAGTGTTGATACTAATAAAAAGAAACCTACTTCTTATCAAGAAGCATACGATCGAGCGTTATATTTTAAAGAATGCGTTGAACTCCACGATAATTATAAAAACCTTTATGACGGAGACAAGCCAGCGAACGAAGATTGGATTCAAAGAATGTTTTGGTTTGTTTGGTATGGATCAGAAAGCGATATCAACAGAGAGCCTGCAAACGGACTAGGTGAACCAGACTTTATAGCTTCTCAGGGAAGAAAGGATAAGACTATTGTTGAATTTAAGCTTGCAAGCAGTAGTAGTCTAGAAAAAAACATTCTTAAGCAACTTGAAAAATATAAAGAAGTTAATAAGACAGACAAAGGTATTTGGGTCATAGTATTTTTCACTTTTGAAGAGCATCAAAAAGTATTAGATATTCTAAAGAAGCATAAGTTAGAGAACGATAAAAACTACATTTTGGTTGATGCACGAAAAGATAACAAAATTACAGCCTCAAAAATTAAGTAATCCGACAATACAAAAATAGCCCTAAAAGGGCTATTTTTGTACGCTACTCGTGCTAGCTGTTGAAGGTGACCCTACGGGGAATCGAACCCCGATTTAAAGCTTGAGAAGCTTCCGTCCTAACCGTTAGACGATAGGGCCATGTGAAAACAATCAAAATATACCAGCTTTTTAGGGTTTTTTCAAGGCCCTGCAGGCTTGACTATTGACAGATTTCATGATATACTGTATTTGAACATGTAAAAACTTCTTTTTATGGTAAGAATCTTTTTTCGAATTAAGCAGATTATGGGTGACATACTTGTCGACATAATCCTAGGTGCAGTTTCAGCGTTCATCGCAACAGAAAAAGCACTTAGCAATACCCCGAGAAGAACACTCAAAGGAATTTGCTTTGCTACGATTATCGCAAGCTTTATCCTAAAGTACACATCAGTTTTCGGAGTATTCCCAACATTTCTTTTATGTATAGGTTTGGTAATCTATGGTTACCTATGTTTTACTTCAAAAGAAGTGAAGGAAATAGCAAGCGAAAAAGATGTGAACTTAGACGAGATCTAAGTATATCAAAAATCATCAATAACCAACCCGAATGTATACATATACATTCGGGTTAAAATTTTGCCTTTTCTCTTTTCCTATCGTTTGACCCACTCCGCATCTTGTCGAACCAAAAGCTCGGAGGCTCGCTCGGGCTCGGCCATGAGGGCTTTCACTGTGCGTTCCATACGCATTCCCTGTGATCCTTTTACAAAAATGACGTCTCCGGCTTTGCGCATTTCTTTCATCATCATTGAAGCTTCTGTTGCGTCGTGTGCTTCAAATACTTTTTTCATTCCGGCTTCGCGCGCTCCTTTGGCGATATCGCGCGCGCGAACTCCGACTGCAATAACTATAGTCGCAGTTTTTTTCACAAGTGTACCGATTGCTAAATGCGCATCAATAGTGTGTTTGCCCAGTTCGAGCATATCTGCGATGATGGCTATCTTTCTCTTTCCAAATGGAAGGTCTTTGAGCATGCGCAGTCCAGCTTCACAGGCAGTTGGAGAGGAGTTATAGGTGTCGTCGATAATGACTGTTCCCTTGTCTCCAGGAATGAGTCTGATACGTCCTGGAGCGCTCTCGTATTCACTGAGCGACTCTATAGCGGTGAGCATGTTTACTCCGAGTGCATACGCGACTCCGAGTGCTGCAAGCGCCACAGTCACAAAACTCTCGGCATATATGTGCGGGAGATTCACAGGGAAACTCTTGCCTTCAAAGTCGAGTTTAAAGGTAAGTCCTCCGCGTCCATGTTCGTCTGGGCTGAGGATCTGCATGTTGCTTGCGACAAGCGTCGTACGCTCGCCTGTTGTTCCAAATGTTACAGAGCGAAACGGAAGAGATTCTTTTGCTTCCATGATGCGTGGGTCGTCGGCGTTTAATACAAGCGTTGCATCAGGACGTGCTCCGCGTGCAAGGGAAATTTTTTCTGCAAGCAGTGATTCAAGGGTTGGGAAAAACTCAATATGCACTGGGATTTCAGGCAATCGAGTAATGACGACGACGTGTGGCTTGAGCCATTTTGCAATGGCGCTAATATCTCCCGGACGGTCTGCTCCTACTTCGAGTACGAGTGTGCTCGGATATGTTCCTTTACGTGCCACTATCTGTGCAATCCCCTGCCCGAGTACTCCAAGCCACGCCAAGGGATTGCTCCATGCGTTATTCGCACCAATGATTGAAAGTGGAACTCCAAGTTCGCTATTGAAACTTTTCTCACTGCGTCTGACACTGCCGATTCCTTTAAGGGCAGTGTATACGGCATCTTTTGTAGATGTCTTTCCGACGTTACCGGTAATTGCAACAACACGTGGATTGTGACGAGCCAGTATTCCCTTTGCGACGAGCGTAACGAGAAAGACGACGATGTTTTTGAGTGTTGTTTTCATATGGGAAGTGGTTATCTATCTGGGGGTATTTGATAATAGTTGAGAAGGAAGCGAGCCGTATCTGCGTAGGTGTGGGCGATTGTATTTGAAGAAAATGGCTCTCCTTTCGGATCAATCATGTACATGAGGACGACGAAACGGGAATTCGTAGCTGGGAAATATCCGATGACACTATGGAGAACTCGGTCACTATAGTACCCTCCTCCAGCCTCTTTTGCAATTTGCGCCGTTCCGGTCTTGGCTGCAATATTCCATGGGCCAGTTTTGGCTTGAGACCTGCGCCCTGCAGGGCTGTCCTCAAAGGCAGTGGTGAGCATGCGAGAGATTGCCAAGGATGTCTCCGGTGAGATTGCAGGTGCAAGTGGCGCAGGTGAAGTAATTTTCTTTGTTGTTCCTTCTGGGTATTGTATAGAGGACACTACAAATGGACTCACCGGTACTCCGTTGTTTGCAAGTGCTGAAAAGGCACGTACTGCAACAACGGGCGTCAGCGCTATTCCTTGCCCGAACGACGCAGTACCGTACTCGACGTCACGAGTACTCTTGAGGTTTGCGACCTGACTGTTCACCTCTCCAGGAAGGTCAATTCCTGTTTTTGAATTGAGTCCAAAGGCATAGAAATAGTTTCGGAAGTTTTCTCGTCCGAGCTTTTGCATGGCAAACACGGCTCCTGTGTTGAGCGACTCAGTAAGCACTACCTGCATGTCTGTTATACCTCGCCCTTTGTTGTCGTAGTTGCGTAACTTTGCTCCGTTGAGCTCGATGAAGCCTTTGTCGTTGTATGTTGTCTCTGGAGTTATTACCTTTGCGTCAATTGCAGCCGCGATGGTAAATGCTTTTACGATTGACCCGAGCTCGTAGACGTTTTCCACGAGCGGATTACCGTAGTTTGAAGTATTGCCTGCCTTTCCATATTCGTTTGGGTCATAATCAGGAATACCTGCCATAGCTACGACGGCTCCTGTGCGAGAGTCCATGATTATTCCCCCCGCCTGGTCTGCAGAATATTTTCCAAGTACGTCGGCAAGCTGTTTCTCGAGATGCGCCTGCACCATCGGCTCTATCGTCGTAACCAAATCACCCTCTTTTGTTGTATTTGAAAATGTATCTTTGAGATTATGAAAAACTTCGGCGAAGAAGTTTGTGTACATATTTGTATTGAGGCGAAGAAGCACGTCGTTATACTGACGCTCAAGTCCGTAGCGACCTGTGAGCGTGTCTCCTTTGAATCCTACAAAGCCGATGACTTTCGAAGCCAAAGAACCACCTGGGTACGAACGCCATGTGTCTTGGTATAAGGTTACTCCTTTGAGCTTGAGCGCCTTGATTGCATCTGCTTTGTTTTTTGGAATACGCACTGCAATCTCTTCATATGGGTCATTCACCTTTGCCGCACGAGCCATGAAGGTTTCGTACTCGATCGGCACAATTGCGTTTATAGACGCGTATGCAACTTCTTTGTCTACGATCTGTCCTGGCACGATTGCGAGTTTAAATCCAGCAGAAACAGACGCAAGTGTGGCAAGCGTGCCATCTTTGCGTGTTGCGTAAATGACTCCACGGTCAAATATTCCAGTACTCGAAGGAGAGTACTGACGATCGGCTTTTCGTGCAAATGCTTCTCCGTTTACAATTTGTAAATAAAAAAGCTTGCCGATGATGCACAGAGCTATCAGTGCAACGCCAGCAAGCACTATTATCAATCGAGTACGATTTTCACTCATGAGTAAACTAGCGCACAGACTCTGCCATTCCCACTACCTCTGCCTGTGGACGAACTACGTATGCAGTTGTCTGTGATTCACGGAGACCGAGCTCTGACGCACTCTCGAGTGTGAGAGAGCGAGACTCGTTGAAGTATTCAACCTGCATGGTGCTCAATGAGCTCTGCGCGAGTTTGATTGAAGACTCAGCTTCACGGCGAGCGATGACATCAAATACGATATTCCCCACAAAATACACGTAGAATGCCATGAGCACTGCGAGTGTTGCAAAACCAGCCAAGACAAGAGTTCTTACTGTTGACTGCTGTGGTGTTGCGAGTGTCTGCATTGTTGCGATTGTGTTTTTCATAGTTTTTGAATAATTCGTAATTTACTGCTTCTGGACCGTGGGTTGCTAATAATTTCTTCTCTGCCGGGAACGATTGGTTTTTTGGTGATAATTTTTGCCTGTTCTTTCCCCCATTCCTTAAACATATTTTTTACAATTCTGTCTTCAAGAGAGTGGAAGCTAATGACTGCGATTCGTCCGCCGGGAGCCAGGAGATTCCATGCTCCTTGTAGTCCATCTTTGAGCGCTCCGAGTTCGTCGTTTGTGGCGATGCGGAGAGCTTGGAAAGTGCGAGTGGCTGGATGAATGCGTCCGTTTCTGTATGCCGCTGGGACTGAACCTTTGATAATGTCGACAAGTTCGAACGTTGTCTCGATCTTCTTGATTCTGCGAGCAGTGACGATAGCCTTGGCTATTCTGCGAGAGAGACGTTCTTCTCCGTACTCGAAGATGATATTTGCCAGATCCTCTTCTGTGTACGAGTTCACAATCGCGCGAGCCGTGAGAGTGTCTTCGTCTGGGTGACTGTTTAAGGTCATTAGAAGTGGTTCGTCGTACTTGAAGGAAAATCCTCTGCCTGAGTTTGAAAACTCCATCGAAGATACTCCAAGGTCAAACAGGACTCCTTGCACCTCCTCTATTCCCCGCTCTCGACATTCTTTTTCCATACGTCGAAAGTTTGAGAGAATCTGAGTCAGCGTTCCTCCTGCGAGCTCTACAGTAGTCTTTGCGAGTGCGAGAGCGTTTTGATCGAGATCAAAACCGACAATCGACACATTTCCCGCATACTGCTTTGAGACCTCGCTTGAGTGCCCTCCAGCGCCTAAGGTTGCATCTATGAGTGTGTCTCCGGCTTTGAGTTCAAGACCTTCGACAGCTTCATGCAAAAGAACAGGGACGTGTTCCATATTACAAGGCTCCAACACTACCGAGTTTTTCTGCAAGCGTGTCCGCCTGAGATTCGACCCCTGCCTTGTATTTCGCCCACGCCCTCTCGTTCCAGATCTCGGCGCGATTTTGAACGCCAATTATGGCGATTTTCGCTGAGAGCTTTGATCGCTCTTTCAAAAAATCCGGAATGAGAATGCGCCCAGCACTGTCTACGTCTATTTCCTGTGCTCCTCCGAACATGAAGCGGTTAAAGCTTCGATTGTCGGCCTGAAGCATAGAGTTTTCTGCGAGGCGTGCTGAGATTTTTTCCCATTCGTCTACGCTAAACATAAATATGGAGTTATCCAATCCTGGAGCAAGAACGATTTTCTTTCCGAGCTCGCTACGAAAACGAGCAGGGAGCGAAACCCTATTCTTGTCGTCCATGGCGTGAATGTATTCTCCGATAAGCATATTTTTTCTATCCCACTTTCTCCCACT
>CALQZW010000017.1 GCA_943350045.1 Candidatus Nomurabacteria bacterium
TATTCTCCAGGGAGTTTTTCTACACGGATGACGTCACCCACTGCTACTGGGTACTGTTTTCCGCCTGTTGCGATAATTGCGAATTCCTTCATAGGTATAGCTATAGTACACGATTTTTAATCTCAAGTCAATATATATCCTGTGGGCACAATACCCTAGTAAAACAAGGATATAATCGCCCCTACCGCAGCGATAGACATAATGAGAATAGTAAACCATCCAATAATCTGCGCGAGGCGACTACTGCGGTGCTCCCCCATTACCTGCATGTTTCCACTGAGTCGGACGATAAAAAACAGGATAACTGGGGCGATGATTCCGTTTGCAACAGCTGAATATATCAGCGCCTTAATTGGATCAATACCAACGAAGTTGAGAATAACACCAACTAAAACTGAGATAATGATCACTCCATAGAAAGCACGTGCTTCTTTAAGTTTACGATAGAGACCATGCTTCCAGCCAAAACTCTCAGAGATAGCATACGAAGTAGAGCCGGCCTGTACGGGAATCGCCAGCATTCCTGTACCGATTATACCGATTGCAAAAAGAAAGAATGCTGCGTTTCCAGCAAAGGGTCGGAGCGCCTGCGCTGCATCGGCAGCCGAAGTGATGTTTGTAATTCCGTTGGCGTATAGCGCTGCTCCACAGGCTGCGATTATAAAGAACATGACGACATTAGAGAAGAACATTCCTGACCAGACATCGGACTTTACTCCGCGCATCTGTTCAGGTGTAACGAGACGCTTCCATCGGTGAGATTCTTCTACTCCATGCAGTGTCTGCTCGTCTACTTCCTGAGAAGTTTGCCAGAAAAAGAGGTACGGAGAAATCGTTGTTCCAAAAATAGCGCACACGAGAATTATTTGATCCTTCTCTAGAGTAAATGTCGGATGAAAAAAACTATTCCATACGCTTGCCCAATCTATATCCATCATCAATGCAGAGAGGACGTACGCAAGAAGTGCGAACGCAAAATATTTTAAATACTTTGCATATTGAGCATAGGTAGTAAATATTTGTAGGAGGACGCAGGTGATTCCAAATACAATGACGAGCAGTGGAGCACTGATACCGGGAAACACAAGCCTGACTCCTTCAGCCATTGCTCCAAGGTTGGCTCCGATATTAAAGGTATTGGCAACGAACAAAAGACTCGTAATTACATAGAGTGCTGAGCGAGAATACTTTCTGCGAATATTAGCCGCGAGGCCATGCCCTGTGACAACACCAAGACGTGCACACATTTCCTGAATTGTCGCCATTAATGGAAATGTAAACCACGAAAGCCAAGCAAACTGGAAGCCGTATCGAGCTCCCGCTTGTGAATATGTTGCGATTCCCGATGGATCGTCGTCTGAAGCTCCCGTAACAAGCCCTGGCCCAAGTGTATGCCAGTACTCCTCTGCTATCTTGTACGGCTTTCGAGAAGTAATTGCTTTCTTTCCTTTTTCAAAAGTCCGAATGCCTGCTTCGAGCATACGAGAAGGCAGTTCGAAAATAGTTTCTAGTCCACGCGTCTGATTTTTCTTCGACATATATACACAAGTATATCATTTAATTTTTTTCTTCTATACAGTATACTGAGTGTATATGATTTCACGCTTCACACATCGCACAGTTTCTTGGATTGATCTTGAAGAGCCAACACGTGATGAGCTTAGTGTTATTGCAGACGAAAACAATCTGCATCCTGTCGTTACAAACGAATTGTTTCAGAAGTCTGAGCGCGCAAAGGTAGACATGTACACAAATGCAATCTATCTCATTCTTCACTTCCCTATCCGCAATACAAAAACTGGAACAATCACTGAGGCTGAAATAGACTTCGTGCTTTTAAAGGAGAAACTTATTACAACTCACTACGAACTCATCGAGCCTCTCAAGGATTTCGCAAAGCAGTTTGAAGTTGGTCAGTATTTAGACAAGAACCGTATCGAGTCGCACGCTGGATACTTGTTCTTCTTTGCAGTACGCGAGCTCTATATCCACACACTCTCTACTATCGAAGCGACAGAAAAGCGCCTTCGCGAAGCAGAGAAAATGATGTATTCGGGTCGTGAAGCCGAAGCAGTTGCTCAGATTTCACTCTGCAATCAAACAATTAGCGATATTCGCCACAGTGTTCGATATCACAAAGAAACACTCGCCTCACTCTCGGCCGCATGCAAACAACTCTACGGAGAAGACTTTGCATACTACGTACAGGCCATCGAAGGCGAATACCTTCGTGTTGAAAAGGCGATTATCGAGAATCGTCACATGATAAAAGACCTTCGCAAGACGAATGATTCTCTCCTTGCAGCTAAGAACACAAAGGCTCTTGAGCGCCTCACTGCAATCATCGTCACCCTTTTCCCACTCGGATTCCTTTCCTGGATATTTAGCATGGATTCTGTATACTTACAGCTCAACGACCCATTGATGCTCGGAGCAGTCTTTGCTACTATGGCTATTAGTGTTTTGTTGTTTGTCCTGTATTTCCGCTCTAAAAAATGGCTCTAAGTTTCTACAACTCACTCACAAAAACAGTCGAACCTTTCGTTCCTCTTGATACAGCCGGCAAACATGTCGGCTTGTATACGTGTGGTCCGACGGTATATAACTACGCTCATATTGGAAACTTCCGTGCATATATCTTTGGAGATATAGTCAAACGCACACTTCTTCACTTTGGATATTCAGTAAATCATGTCATGAATCTTACTGACGTGGACGATAAGATAATTCGTGACGTGCAAACGAGCGGTAAGAGCCTCGAAGAGTTTACTCAGTTCTATGCAAACGCATTCAAAAAAGATTGCGGACTTTTGCAGATTCTCCCGCCAACGCACTACACTCGTGCAGTTGAACATATCGACGACATGGTGTCTTTGATTGAGACGCTTCTTGAAAAAGGTTTTGCCTACAAGAGCGATGACGGCAGTGTCTACTTTGATGTCCGCAAAGATCCACAGTACGGACAACTCTCAGCACTTCAAATATCAGCACAAAAAACAAACGCGGCCGGACGTATTTCAGCTGACGAGTACGAGAAGGATAACGTTGAAGACTTTGCTCTCTGGAAGGCCTGGGACGAAAAAGACGGAGATGTATTTTGGAACACGTCTCTCGGAAAAGGCCGTCCTGGATGGCACATTGAGTGTTCTGCAATGAGCATGAAGTATCTCGGAGAGTCTTTTGATATCCACACTGGAGGAATCGACCTGGTATTCCCCCATCATGAAAATGAAATCGCACAGTCTGAATGTGCTACCGGTAAGCCGTTTGTAAAATACTGGCTTCACAATGAATGGCTCATGGTGGACGGCAAGAAAATGAGTAAGTCTGCTGGAAACTTTCATACACTCAACTCGCTCGTAGAAGCAGGCTTTGACCCACTCGCATTTCGCCTCTGGGTACTCTCTGGACACTACCGTACTCAGATGAACTTTACTCTTGAGGCTCTCACTGCTTCAGGCATTGCACTCACACGACTTCGCAATCACTACAGAGAGCTTGCAGATGTCGATGGAGCTCTACCTGATGCAAAGTACCTCGACATGTTCTCCTTGTGCCTCTCAGACGACCTAAACACTCCAAAAGCTCTTGCAGTTCTTTGGGAAGTTATGAAAGATGACTCACTCGACGGAGCAACAAAGAAAGCAACACTCCGCGCATTTGATTCAGTACTCGGTCTTGGACTCAGTACCATACACGCAGAGAGTATTCCAGAAGAGGTTCTCTCGCTCGTAACCAGACGTGAAGAGGCGCGCACTCAGAGAGATTTCGCGCTTTCCGACACCCTTCGTACTCAAATCTCAAAGCTAGGCTACACAGTAAAAGATACCGATAACGGTCCGAAGATATTCAAGATGTAAAGAAAAAAACCTCAGGTATTATGCCTGAGGTTTTTTTCTTTTATGAACCTACACTCCGTAGACAAAATATCCGAACAGCACAACAAGTGCAATGATCCCGAATGCGATTGAAATAACCATGTAGTCGTTATCCATTCTGTGATTCAGTAGGCACTATTACCGCTTCTGCTACAACTGGTGCCGGTTTAAGTTCAATAGTAAACGTCGATCCTTTTCCTACTCCAGGAGAGCTAATTGAGATATGTCCTCCATGCGCTTCTGCAATCTGCTTTGCTAGATAAAGACCAAGTCCCGATCCACTCGTATTCGTCTTTCCACCTTCTCCTCGACTAAACTTCTGGAAAAGGACTTCTTTCTCTTCTGCAGAAATACCCATACCGGTATCAGTCACTGCAAGCACGTCTACGTTTCGAGCATCGTTATGCTTTACAGAAACAGTGATTGAGCCCTTTTCTGTATATTTGATTGCATTGTCGATAATGTTGAGCACGACCTGACGAATCTTTTCCATGTCTCCCATTACCATATGCGTCTTTCCATCCGACTCATACTTAAGATCAAGTCCTTTTTTCTGAGCAGTGATTGAAAGATCTGTAGCAAGGTCGTGAGCAACCTTCTCGAAATCAAAAGGGGCCATTTCATACTTAAGACCTCCTTGTTCGATTTTTGAAACGTTTAGCAAGTCTTCAACAACTTTCGCCAAGTGACTACTCGACTGAAATACGCGATCGATAGCCTCCTTCTGATTGTCACTAATTGCTCCGAACGAACCTTCGAGAAGCATAGAAGTATATCCCTTGATTGCAGTCAGTGGACTGCGGAGCTGGTGAGAAGCGAGAGAGAGGAACTCTGTCTTGAGCTTGTCGACACTCTGAAGTTTAATGTTTGCCTGCTCTAAGTGAACTGTAAGGTCTTCAAGTTTTTCACGTTGCTTAATCTCACGCACGACACCTTTGATAAGGAGGCGTCCGAAGAATACGACGAAGACGAGGTTGATACCAGTGAGTACTCGGTTTATCGGAGTTCGAATGAACAAGAACTGTGTTGCAAGAATAATTGTAAGGGCCGCAACGAGTACTTGAACTCCAAGGAGTTTAATATTGAACGCTTTAAAGCGCACTACCATATACGAAAGGAAGGCAATAAAGATCGGCATTCCAAAGAGTCCGTACTGAGCGAGTGTCCAATCGTCACTAAAACTAGACTGGATATTTCCACCAATAAAGAAAGCAAGAAAGATAATGAGCCCTACGGTAAATATAGTAATTTGCTTTCGACGCTCTGTGTCTTCAAAAGCCTTGCGCCACTTTTTCCAAGAGAAAAATCCTATCCAAATCAGTGATGCTATTTCAAGAGCATACAAATAATAGGTTGCGATTGGACCTTCTGTTGCATCACACACAGCAACGTCAACACCAACAAGATTGTACTCAGTAGCAAGAAGTCCAATTACTGGAACGATGAGAGCAAACAGACCGACCTTCTTACCAAATGAGATGTCCTTCCCTTCAATGTATACATCCACCAAGTAAACACTGAACGTAAATATCAATCCTTCAAGGAGTATCGCTAGCGACCAATAAAAAATTAGTACGCGGGGATCATTCGTTGCCCACTGAATGAGGTCAATAAAAACCCATGTTGAAAACAAAATAATAATTCCGAAGAGTAATGTAGAGAGTAGAGAACGAGTGCCTTTACTATATATTGCGACACCGAAGATTAACGCAAAAAGAATAGCGACTCCGTGAGAATAAAAAAGCAGATTCGGTACATTACTGGAAAAAATAAGATACGTAGGAGCTTCCCACGGGCAAAGCATGTTCATCATATACATCTAGTATACCCTACTAGATGTATAGCCAGCAACTTCCAAGAAAAATAATTAATACTGAAACAATCTTTTGTACAAGCATTCTTCCACGAATTTTCTCATTGAATAGCTTTGGTAATAGTAGTGTACCCAAAATACCAGTAAGCAAAACAAATAGTGGCTGATAGCTACCTATAACCATTACAAGAGCAACGGGAGCAGACAGCATGGCAAAATTACTTGCAAGGTTTCCGGTTAGATACAGAAGTTCACTCATGAAATTAATTCCCACGAGTGTGTATTGCCTTCCTTTAAAAATACCAAGAAACTGGCGTCGGTAGCGAGGCACTGCTGCTAAAATTATTATTCCCGCGAGTGTGAGTCCTACATATTCCCAGAACGCCGCCGTCCAAAAAGTCCCTTCAATTGCAACGCTTTTAAATAATGTATCTTGCAGAGCAAAAATTAACGAAGCACCCACAGCAAGAAGAATCATTTTAATCTTGAAAGTTACCTTGTTTTCAAGGTCAACTTCAAAAGAAAGCATTCCTACTCCAAGTAAAATGACAATCGAAGCTAGTATTTCTTTTAGTGCTAAAATTTCCCCAAGAAAAATAAAGGCAAATAGGTAGCCAAAAACTGGCCCCATCTGCAAGAATGGCACCACAATAGACGTTTCCTCAATATCTAGAGCATTAAGATATAAAGCAAAAGCAACAGCTCCAAGGATTCCTATAAATACAAGAAGTATTCGATCACTCAAAGCAACACTGAGTACTGGAGCCTGTACACCGAAAAGTATGAAAAATAGAAGGAGAACAGAAAACAGGGCTGAAAAAATGAGAACGGCACCAACGCCATGCCCTTTGTAGTGTCGGTTGAGCAGGTATCTGTCGGCGTGGTTTACGATTCCCCACAGGATTGGACCAATTATTGCGTAAAAAAACCAGGTTGGCATAAAATATTATTCGATATACGTTTCAGAGCTCGAGTCAAAATGCTCGAAATCTTGATCCACAAATGCGCGCTTGTAAGTCAGAAAAATAGCCGCCGCAATTGAGACAATAATTATAAGTAAGAGAAACTTTGTTTTTGTATCCATAAATAGTGAAACTTTTATAAGTATACAACGCCAGTAGTTTCTGTCACCCACACATGCATATAATAGTATATTTATGGTTATATGTCAATACCTAGGCAAACTACTATACATACAAAATATACATGATAGTATAGAACACATATGCCAGAATCAATTATTAACACTGCGTCAGGAGAGAAAACTCACGCACACATTATTAGTGCTCCATACGATATTACTGCCTCTTTTCATAAAGGAACCGCTTTTGGTCCGAAAAAGGTTATTGAATGCCTCAATACTCAAATTGAGTTCCTGGATCGCCGATATAAAGTTGATTCTACTGAGAAAATTACTATCTCTCACTCAGAGATTCCAGGACTCCAGGACATGCAACCTGAAACAGCCTTCCAGTCTGTTATTGCTGAATGCGACAAAAGCCAGGCCGAACTCACTATTCTCCTTGGAGGCGAGCACTCTATGAGTTTTGGACATCTCACTTCCCTTGCAAAGCGCCACAAAGCAAAGGACGTAACAATTCTTCAAATAGACGCACACTGCGACCTTCGTAACGACGACAGTGATTACAATGACGAAGACCCAACAAAGTACGCTCACTCTGCAGTAATGCGCCGAGCTCACGAGATGGGATACAACCTGGTACAAGTAGGCATTCGTGCGTACTCAAAAGACGAGTACGAATATTTCTCAAAGAACAAAAAGACAATTTCTGTTTTCGAATGGGGTCTCGCTCCAGTTCCAGCTATCAGTAAAATTATCGCTGCCATCAAAACAAAGAAAGTCTATATCTCGCTCGACGTAGATGGTATCGACCCTGCATACATGCCTGGGACAGGAACTCCAGTACAAGGAGGGCTCGAGTGGTACTACGCGCTCAATCTTATTCAGTCAGTTATAGAAAAACGTCAGCTAGTCGGAGCAGACGTGGTAGAGGTTTCTCCTATTGAAGGAAATGTACTTACTGAGTACGGTGCTGCACAGATTGTTCAGAACATGATCAATACATTTCATAGGGACATCCTTTTGCCGAAAAAGAAAAAATCAAAGAAGTAACATTTGAAGAAAGCAAAAACCGTTCAGTTCTCTCGCATACTTTGGTATTTCTGGAGAGAACTTCGCAAGCACCCGAAGCTTATTGTGTATGTTCTTGTCGGTGCTGTCATTAGTAACATCGCAGGAGCCTTCGCGCCTACCTACTTAAAGACATTTATCGATACCGTTAGCCGCGGAGCGAATCCCGAGCTTGTTTCCGTAGCCTTTGGATCAGTGCTCGGATATACAGTACTCAAAGGAATCAGCATCATCATGAACCGGCTTTCATTTTGGAGCCTGTCTGTTGTGGAAGCTCGTGCCATGGCAACCCTGCACGAAACTAGCTTTGCCAAGCTTATTCGTCACGGTCATTCGTTCTTTACAAACAATTTCACCGGCTCACTCACACAGAAACTCGGAAAGTTTCCAAAGTCCCTTGAGCGTATTGTCGACATCATTGTCATGCAGACGATACCATTATTTATCTGGGTAAGTATTTCGCTCTATGTCGTGTACATGCATAGTCCGATTATTGCTCTGATAATTTTCATTGGAATTGCAGTCTTCTTTGTATTTAACTATGGATACATCCGTCGCACTGCTCCATATGACCAACTCGCAAGCTCTGCAGATTCTTCACTGAGTGCTGGAGTTGCCGACAGTCTTTCAAACCATCTTGCGATTCAAGTGTTTGCAAGTGAGAAATCTGAAACGCAAACAGTCGTCGAACTTTCTCAAGACTTGCAGAAGAAGCGCATCCGCAGATGGCTCAGGTACACGTCTATGTTTGCAGTGCAGGCAGTACTCTTTCTTGCCGTTGAGTTTTTCATTCTCCGCTACTCAATTATTCAGTGGGAACTTGGCCTCATCACTGCCGGAACAATAGTACTGTTTCAGGTATATATCATTGGGCTCATCAGTCGTCTTGGAGACTTCTCTCAGGTCTTTCGACAGCTCGCGGAGGCCTTCTCTGACGCACAGGAGCTTGTAAATCTCCTGGAGATGCCTATAGAAATTAATGACGCTCCAAACGCTGTTACAGAGCGCCCCAAGCAGGGTCATATCGAGTTCAAGAATACAGGATTCGCATATGGAGACAGTCACGAAGTCATTTCCGACCTCTCACTCAATATCGTATCTGGAGAAAAAATTGCTCTCGTTGGACTCTCTGGCGCAGGAAAGTCTACACTCTTTAAACTTCTCCTTCGTCTTCATGACGCAACCAGCGGAGAACTTCTGGTTGATTCTGTTCCCATTACTCAGTACTCTCAGGAAGCCCTCCGACAATCTATAGCCTACGTACCTCAGGAGTCTTCCCTCTTCCACAGAACGCTTAGAGAAAATATTGCATACGGTCGCCCTGGTGCAACAGAAGAAGAAATTCGCGCAGCAGCGGAGACTGCAGAGTGTCTTGATTTTATCGAAAAACTTCCTCACGGATTTGAAACACTCGTCGGAGAGCGCGGAATTAAACTCTCTGGTGGAGAGCGTCAGCGTATAGCTATTGCTCGCGCAGTACTCAAGAATGCTCCGATTTTGCTTTTAGACGAAGCGACAAGTGCACTTGATTCTCACTCAGAAAAAGCAATTCAGAACGCGCTCGAAAAGCTTATGGAAAACCGTACCGTTATTGCCATCGCCCACCGCCTCTCTACTATTAAAAAGATGGATAGAATTGTAGTCCTCGGGGGTGGCAAGATTCTCGAACAAGGCACTCATGACGAGCTTCTTGAAAAAGACAGTAGCGTATACCGAAAACTCTGGGAGCTCCAGGTTGGAGGATTCATTACAGAATAAATGAATATTGTGTTCCAGCGCCCCGCTATTTGACAAAATAGCGGGGCGTATGTATTGTATATATATGAACTACATAAGTATTCATTCGCAGTGTACTGCCGGGTTCCGTTGGAATTATTCCACGGGCAGTATTTTTGCGTATGGAACGAATGTAGAATAATCTCATTTCTTCAATACACAACAAGGCTGTCCGATAAACGGGCAGCTTTTTTGTTCATTTAAAACTACATAGTATGAAAAAGAGTGCAACGCGAATACCAGCATTTCGCACAGGAAAGACAGTGATTCTTCGCCCAGTTATAGAAGAAGACGTTCCCCTATTCTTCGAATGGATGAACGACCCTGAGGTAACTCAGTATATGGAAACACATCGACCGGTCACACTCCCTCAAGAGCAGGCTTGGTTTGAAAAAGTTTCAAAGTTAGAGCAAGACTCTGTGACGCTTGCGATCGTAGTGAAAAAGACAAAGGCTTGTATTGGATGTATATCCATCAACAAAATCAACTCGCGTGAAGGAACAGCTATAACAGGTACTGTCATTGGCGACAAGCGTGCATGGGGCAAAGGCTACGGCACGGAAGCAAAGATGCTTGTCCTTGACCACGCCTTTAATGACCTGAATCTTCGTAAGATATATTCCTATGTTATTGGGTATAACGACCGAAGCTTGGCGTACGCGCGTAGATGCGGATATGTCGAGGAAGCTCGCATTCCTAACCATTTCTATCGCAAAGGTAAATACTGGGAGCAAATCATTCTCGCAGTATACAGAGAAACATGGGAGACGCTCGTAAAATAGTGTTCACCATATCAAAAAAAACCGACCCTCGGATGAGAGTCGGTTTTTTCTTTTGAGTACCTAACGATTACGCTGAGTACTTTGTAATGAGCTCGTTTGCAGCCTGTGGGTTTGCCTTTGCCTCAAGGAGTGCTGTGAGCATAAGTGGAGCAACGATTGTTGCATCTGATTCAATCACAAACATTGGAGTATCCTGTGTAAGCTTGTCCCAAGTGATTTTCTCATTTGGAGTTGCTCCTGAGTATGATCCGTATGATGTTGTGGAGTCAGAAATCTGACAGAAATATGACCACGGCTTTACGTCTGCAACTTCCATATCGTATTTGAGTGATGGAACGACGCAGATTGGAAAATCTCCGGCAATACCTCCTCCGATTTGGAAGAATCCTACGCCTGCTGGATCTTTTGCAAGCTCTTGGTACTGATCATAAAGTTCACCTAGATATTCAACACCACTCTTAGCGATTGATGCACTACATTCACCATGTTTTACATGTGAAGCAAAGATGTTTCCAAATGTAGAGTCTTCGTATCCTGGAACCACCATTGGAATATTGTGTTCTGCCGCAGCGAGAAGCCAACACTCTTCTGCCTTTCCCTGATGCTTTTCCTTTTCAATGCTCTGAATGAGGTCGTAGAAGTATTCATGCCAGAACTTACGTGTACCTTCTTCTGTTGCCTTTATCCATGTAGGTACGATCTGTTTTTCTACTACACGAAACGCTTCATCTTCTGGAATACTTGTGTCAGTAACACGACGCATGCGATTCTCGAGAATCTTTGTGTCGTCTTCTTTTGTAAAGTAACGGTAGTCTGGGAAGTCCTTGTATGAGTCATGGGCAACGAGACGGAAGAGAGACTCTTCGAGGTTTGCACCTGTTACTGACATTCCGTGGATAAGGCCGGCACGGATAGCAGGAGCAAGAACGATTCCAAGCTGGGCTGAACTCATTGCTCCAGCAACTGCCCAAAACATCTTTCCTCCCTTCTCTGAGTGCTGCCAGTATGAAATAAGGGCATCACGAGTCGCACGTGCGTTGAAGTTCTTGTAATTCTTGAGAATAAACTCAAATGTTGGTAACTGTGTATTCATAGTTAGTAGTGTAATCTATTACCGATAAAAACGCACGGGTATTACCAGCCGAAGTTACGGCCAACCTCTTCTGCTGTCTCACGCTTGCGAGCAACAACGATATGTCCGTTCTCGGCAATAATTTTTACTGGAGATGAAAGAAGACAGTGCTGCATAGAGAGCGAGTCCTGATATGCACCTGTGTCAAAGACAACGATGTGCATTTCCTCTCCTTCTTCTTGGTCAAATTCTGGCAAAACAACTGAGCCGTCTACTCCTGTATAAATGTCGTCTGAGTCACAGGTAGACCCTGCAAGCCATACGTCTGTGAGCGTCTTGTCATTCTTTGTGTTTACTGGAGCGATTGCCCATTTCTGTTTGATGGCCCATGTGTCAGGAAGGTCGTTCATGAAGCTTCCGTCAATAACGTACCACTTCTTTGCGTCGACTTTCTTTCCGTTTACCTTCTTTGTGTCGATAACACGATACACAGTAATCTGTGCAGGCGCTACGATATAGCGACCCCATTCACACACAAGGTTTGGATGTGGAAGTCCACGCTTGTCTGACTCAGTCTTAAGAAGCTCGAAAATCTTTTCAAGAAGCTTGTCGACTGGGTAGCTCTTTGTACGTTCGTATGGAATAGGCATTCCCCCTCCGATGTCGATAGTGTCAAGAGATGGATTCTTTTCCTTAAGCTTAAAGTAAACATCAAGCGCGTACTTGATTGGTCCAAGCACGTCGTTGAGTGTCTCAATTTGAGACCCGATGTGGTAGTGAAGAATTTTGAGGTTTTTGAACGCCCCAAGATCAAGAAGATCTTTTGCAGAGAATCCAAAACGATCTACTGGCTTGTTCCAGATAGAGTTTGCCTTTACCGGCATGTCGAGGCGAATACCGACAGTGTAGCGAGAGTGCTGAAGAAACTTGAGCTCACTCGGTCCTTCGATAATCGGAAAGACTTTTGTTCCCTTGTGCTGAAGCTCGTCAATAAGATTCATGTACTGCTCAGTCTTTGGTCCGTTACAGAGAATGCGGATGTTTGGATTAAAAGACTCCTGCTCAAGCATTTTCTTGATGAGGTACAAGTCGTTATATGAAGATGTTTCAAGATGAGCTCCTTCACCAACGAGAGCCATAACAACTTCTTTGTTCTGGTTTACCTTCATTGGGTAATGATAAAGAAACTTGCCCTTGTATCCAACTTTCTTTGAAAGTGCAGTTGAAGTATCAAGCAAGTCTTCGAGACGCTCTTCGATTACGAACGGCATGAGAATCTCTAGAGGAGACCCCATCTTATTTGCTAGGTAGTGAACATTATAAATATTGTGACCTTCTTTAATGATCAGGTCACCGTCTTTATTGAAATCGAAATACTGCGTATTGAACTCTTTTGAGCCAATTTTCCAAAGTTTTTTGGAAGAGTTAGGTTTCATTTCTTGTCTATGTAAGGTTGCCCTCAAAAATTAGCTTTTACTAATAGATGCATAGTAGCATCTGTGCTGTACATGTAAATACCCGAGCACGAAAATACTACTATATTATATCACCTATTACATATTTTGTCCAGCCCTAGAGCCCTTCTGCCTGAAGGGTTTCAATCGCCTGCTTGGCTTTCTTTGAAAGCTTGTGAGGAATTGTCACAGTAATTCGCACAAGAAGGTCTCCCCGGCGTCCACGCTGATTTGGCACGCCACGCTCTTTAATACGAAGAACGGTTCCACTTTGTAGCCCCTCGGGGATCTTCATAGTCACTTCTCCATCGAGTGTTTGAATCACTCGCTCAGAACCAAGTAGCGCTTCTGAGAGCTTCACGTCGAGCTCCATTGTAAGATTGAGTCCTTCGCGCTTGAACTTTGGGTGTGGAGTGATATGGATCTTTACATACAAATCTCCGCTCTGACCTTTTTTTACTGCCTCTCCCATGCCGGTCATGCGAATCATTTCGCCCACTTCGATTCCAGCAGGAATACGAATTTCCACCTCCTCTTCTTTGCGATGAACTCCAGCTCCCTTACACGTAGTACAGTGGTCTTGTGGAATTGTTCCTGAGCCCTGACAGACGTCACAGGCACGCTCAGTAGTAAACTGCCCCATGATTGAGCGACGTACTTCGCGAACACGTCCTTTTCCATTACACTGTCCGCACGTAACCTGTTTTGTTCCCGCTTTTGCACCTGAACCATTACAAGTATCACATGTAGATACTTTGGTTAAAAGAATACGGCGAACAGTACCGAACACACTGTCGGCAAAGCTTATTGAAATGTCAGTAGAAATATCACGACCACG
>CALQZW010000018.1 GCA_943350045.1 Candidatus Nomurabacteria bacterium
ATTTTAGATATGGCAGTTGCTCGTAATAACCTCGGACTCGGAACTTCTGCAACTCTTGCCGCTACTTACTTTTTGCAATCTTCAAATAATCTTTCAGAGATTCTTGCGAATGGAGGTGGTGCGCAAACAGCAGCTCGTACGAATCTTGGGTTGGGTACGGCTGCAACTTTTGCAAGTGGATCTTTCCTTCAAACATCAAATAATCTCGCAGAGATTTTAGCCGCAGGTGGCGGTGCGCAAACTTCTGCACGCAGTAATCTCGGACTCGGAACACTTGCAACGCTCAACAGTATTAATAACTCAAACTGGTCAGGTGCTGCACTCAGTGTTAGTAACGGAGGTACTGGGGCTACATCATTCAATACAAATGGAGTGTTGTATTCAAATGGCACATCTCTTGTATCAACGCTTGCGAGTACTGGAGCAAACCAGTGTCTTATTACAACCTCTGCAGGTGTAGCGCCTACATGGGCAACATGTCCGGGGGGGTCAGTTACCCTTAACTCTATAGGAGGTGCTACTGGCACGGGTACTCTAACAAACGCTGACAATCTACAGACATGGAACTGGGATACTCTTTCTACAGGCTCTGCTCTAAAACTCTCTTCAACCTCAACAGCTGCAAGTGGAGGGGATTCAGGAGGCGATTCAACTACGATATCTCCTCGATCAACCCTACTTATACTTGAACGCGGAGGACTTCATTCAAGTGGTTCAAACGAACTAACATATGGATTACAGGTATTGAATAGTCATTCTGACGGAGCGTATAACGTTGGAATTAAAGTTGCAGCAACTGGCGGAGTAGCTAATTTTAATCACGCAATTATAGTCCCAGCTGGTGGCGGAGCTGTAGGAATTGGAACCCACGTACCAACTGCAATACTTCATGTTGCTGGAGCTAAGCCAACTGCGTCGGTTTCGCCTTCAACTGATTCATATGCAGATGCTGTGAAGGCGATTATTTTGGCTGCGGGAGAAGGAGGAAATGTAAACTCCGGAGGCCTTTCTGCGGGCACTGGGGGAGGAATTCGATTAGAAGCAGGTATTGGAGGTACAAGAGATGCTTCACATGGTACTTTAAATGCTATTGTCCCCGGTGGTGCTGGCGGTCCTGTAAGTATAACTTCAGGAGATGGAGGGAGTGGTACCGGGGGTTCTGGTGGCAGTACAGCTGCTGTTGGAGGGAACGGTGGTGATATCTCTATTATTACTGGAGATGGAGGGAGTGGTGGAAATGCTACGCAGCCAAGCCGAGGTGGAAATATAGACTTAAGCACAGGAATGGGAGGGCTTTTTTCACCTAAGCGAGGTGTATCGGGTTCAATTTCCCTTACTGCCGGAAATTCCTTCGGCACACCATCACCCTCAACTGATTTTTATCCTGCAGGTGGGTTTGTGAACATTAAGGGAGGTATTGTGAGTAGAAATAGTACGGGGTTATTTAGTACTGGGTTTGAGCAAGATGTTGACGGTTCGTTATCTGGTCTTTCTGGTCCGATTTTTTTGCAGAATACGCGTGATTATCGATCTTATGTAGTTATCGGTGGAAATCAAACATTTTCTAATGCGAATGTGTTCTCAATTAAACCAATAAAACAAGATGGAACTCAAATAGCTGATTTAATTACGGCACAGGTGCTTCCTACTGCCAGACAGCTTGGGGGCGCTCAAACAAAAGAGACTCAGTTTTATCAAAGATTCCCAGCGCTTGTTCATATTACTCAGCCAGATGTTCCGATTGATTACCAGTTTACGACCACTCAATACGTAAATAACGTAAACGTGCTTACTGTGATAGGAGGTAAGGGTGGAGGAGGTACTGGTACTGGAACTCAAGCAGCAGGAGACGGTGGTGGTATATATTTAGAATCTGGATCTGGTGGTGAAGGAGCTCGGTCTGCGTCAGGTTCTGCTTCTGTCTATCCGGGTGCTGTTGAAGGTGGAAAAGGAGGAGACTTCATAATTAAGTCTGGAAACGGGGGACGAGGTGCTACTGGTCAAGCTGGTAGTTCCGTAGGAAGTGCTGGGAAAATAAGAATAATAGCAGGTAATGCTCCGCTAACAACCATTGATGGTATTTCAACAACTTTCTCTAATACTGCAGATACTGCGAATGGAGGCACGATTGAACTTACAGCAGGTAGTGGCGGAAGAAGTATAAACGCCACTTCAGGATTAGCTGGTACTATAAGCCTTACTGGAGGAGCTGCGGGTCCTGTATCGTCTGGAACAAATAAAAACGGTGGAAGTATTACTTTAAACGGAGGAGCTGTTGGTACTGGAGGCACCGGAGGTAATATAGGTTTCGTTTTGCTACAAACTGCTGGTGGAAACGTTGGTATCCAACAGTCAACCCCAGGTGTAGCTCTTCATGTAGGAGGTACTGGTGTTGCGGATACAACAAGCCTTCTTAGATTGCAAGATGTAAATAGTACGTGTAACTTCAACGCAGATTCTGGGTCTCCATCATGTGGCTCTGATATTACACTTAAAAAAGATGTAGTTACACTTGATACAGCTAGTTTACTTTCTCGAGTTTCTGCTCTTCGTCCGGTATCTTACCAGTGGCTTACAGATGAATCTGGCGCTCCTGTGAACTATGGATTCATCGCTCAGGAAGTGGGAGAACAATTTCCTGATCTTGTTAAAGATGGTATTTGGGTAGATGGAACCACAAGAAAATTCCTAAACACTGGAGGTCTTGTTCCATACCTTGCTGGGGCGATAAAGGAACTCAACCTCAAAATCGAACCGCTCGCTTCGCTCGACACAACAAACGACAATACGCTCGGTTCGCTTATTCGTCGATATCTCGAGAGTGCTTCAAACAATCTTCGCCTCATTTTCGTCGACCGCGTTCGCACAAACGAACTCTGTATTGAAGACGTGTGTGTGACAAAGGCACAGCTTCAACAACTCCTCAACAATTCTGGTACACCTAGTAGTAGCGGAGGAAGTGGTGGAAGCAGTACTCCTCCAGTAGAGGAGACTCCTGACGAAGGAGGGGCTCCAATAGAGGACGAGACTCCAATAGACGAGACTCCAGTGGAGGAAACTCCGACTGACGAATCTTCTGGTGATGAGACACCTGCTCCAGAGCCTGAACCGACACCGGAACCAGCTCCAGAGCCAGAACCTACTCCAGCTCCGGAACCAGAGCCAGCACCGGCTCCAGAACTAACTCCTGCACCTGCTGAATAACCCTCGTATTTTACGAGGGTTTGTGCTATACTTTCTCTGTAGTAATAATCAATATATCCTGAAAATATAAGGATATTGTAATCATTTTTTACCCATGGCCGACAAACAGAAAGGATCATATGGTGCGGAGGATATTTCAGTCCTCGAAGGGCTCGAGCCGGTACGTAAACGTCCCGGAATGTATATTGGAGGCACGGGTATTGAAGGTTTTCACCACCTTGTGTGGGAAATTTTCGACAACTCTCGCGACGAGGCGATGGGTGGCTTTTGTAATGAAATCGAAGTTGTTCTTCTTCCAGACAACAAGATTCGCGTTTCCGACAATGGTCGTGGTATTCCTGTAGACATTCATCCAAAGACAAAAGTTTCTGCACTCGAAACTGTCATGACTACGCTCCACGCCGGAGGAAAATTCGGCGGAGAGGGATACAAAGTGTCTGGAGGATTGCACGGAGTGGGAGCGTCTGTGGTAAACGCGCTCTCTTCATATACGTACGTCATGGTCCATCGTGAAGGTGGCGTGCACGTGCAGGAATATTCTCGTGGAAAGAAAAAGGCTGCAGTAAAGAAAGTTCGCTCTACAAAGTCACGCGGAACTATTGTTACATTTCAGCCAGACACAGAAATTTTTAAAGACTTGGTGTTTGATTGGAATACAATCGTAAACCATTTCCGTGGTCAGGCGTATTTGGTAAAGGGTCTCCGTATTCGTGTTATCGACGCTCGCGCGTATACTGGCAAACTCGCAGTGGATGACGTGCACTGGTTTCGAGAGCTCGGTATCGACCTCCCATCGTACTCATTCTATTTCGAAGGAGGACTTGTTTCTTTGGTGAAATATTACAACCTCTCACAGAAGGCAATTCACGATACTGTTTTTTATACAGAAAAAGATCAGGACGACGTTGGAGTGGAAATTGCACTGCAGTATACCGACGACATGTCTTCAAAGATTGTTGCGTATGCGAACAATATCTACAACCCTGAAGGGGGAACTCACATCACTGGATTCAAGACTGCGCTGACTCGTACACTCAACACGTATGGAAAGAAAGAGGGCTTGATTAAAGAAGCCGATGGCGCATTTACTGGAGATGACGTACTTGAAGGTTTGACTGTTGTCGTTTCTGTGAAGCTTCGCGAGATTCAGTTTGAAGGACAGACGAAAGGAAAACTTGGCTCTCCTGAGGCTCAGAGTGCTGTTGCTGTAGTCTTCGGAGATGCATTCTCTACATTCCTCGAAGAGCATCCAGATGAGGCTAAGGCAATGATTAACAAGGTAATCCTTGCAGTGCGTGCACGCAAAGCAGCAAAGGCTGCAAAGGATTCAGTGCTTCGCAAAGGAGCGCTCGAAGGAATGACGCTTCCTGGAAAGCTTGCAGACTGTCAGACAAAGAGTGCTGAAGAAGCCGAGGTGTTCATCGTAGAGGGAGACTCTGCGGGAGGTACTGCAAAGACTGGACGCGACCGTCGTACTCAGGCAATTCTGCCACTTCGTGGAAAGATTTTGAACATCGAGCGTGCTCGCTTGGACAAGATGCTTGCTTCAGAACAGATCAAGAATCTTGTTGTTGCAATGGGTACTGCTATTGGTGATACCTTTGATATTACAAAACTCCGCTATCACAAAGTAATCATCGCAACCGACGCCGACGTGGACGGAGCGCACATTCGTACGCTCATTCTCACACTCTTGTACCGATATTTCCGCCCACTCATCGACGGAGGATTTATCTACATCGCTCAGCCACCGCTCTACAAGATTAAGAAAGGAAAAGAAATTTTCTATTGCTACACCGAAGAGGAGAAGCTCAAGATTACTGGTGGAGTAAATGAAGACCTCGATGAAATGGTTCGCCGTGCCGAAGAAGATGGCGCAGGAGAATCTGAGGAAGGTGAAGAAGAAGTAGAAGAAAAGAGCGCAAAGGCCAAGACTCCAAAGATGCATGTTCAGCGATATAAGGGACTTGGAGAAATGAACGCCGAAGAGCTTTGGGAGACCACTATGGATCCAGCTCGCCGAGTACTCCTGCAGGTAAATATCGAAGATGCTTCTGAAGCAGACCGAATATTTGATATGCTGATGGGAAGTGATGTTGCTCCACGCAAGAACTTTATTCAGACGCATGCGAAGATGGCGGAAATAGATATCTAAAAATACATAACGCTTCACGCACCATATAAAAAGACCCCAATGCAAACGCAGTAGGGGTCTTTTTATATGGTGTGTGTCGCGATAGTTAATTCAGATACTTATACGAACTATGGTAGGGGTTGTAGTACAGGGAGACAAAAAGCCATTTCAAAAGACTTCCGCAGGCCGACGGGCCGAGGGTAGCGAAATCCCAGCAGGGATTTACGCGAGTCTTTTGAAATGGCTTTTTGTGTACTGTGTTGTGAAGCTTTAGTTTAGTGTTCGCTCTGTATTTTCTTTTGTAACTTTCGCAACAAAGTCAGATACAGAGATTCCTTCAATCTTCTCTCCACGAGTCTCAACCGTAAGCATTCCAGAATCTTTTTCCTTGTCACCAATAACGATGACATATGGAACTTTCATTGTCTTTGCTGCACGAATGCGTTTTCCAAGAGAATCTTTTCCGTCTTCTAGTGTGGCACGGACACCTGCGTTCTTGAGAGTGTTAAGAACTTCTCCAGCAAACTCTGCCTGATTTTCATTTACAGGAACGATACTAACCTGTGATGGAGAGAGCCATACTGGAAAGTTTCCGGCTGTGTGCTCGATGACGATAGAGAGGAAGCGCTCAATAGATCCCATGATTGCTGCATGGATCATAACAATACGCTCGCGTTCTCCTTTTTCATTTGTACAGGTGAGGTCAAAGCGCTCTGGCATGTTCATGTCGAGCTGGATTGTTGCTACCTGCCACTGGCGTCCGATTGCGTCGTTTGCCATGAAGTCGAGCTTTGGTCCGTAGAAAGCTGCTTCACCGATCCCTTCAAATGTTTCAACATTTTTTTCTTTAGCGATCTCTTCAAGCATTGATTCAGCAACCGCCCAGCGTTCTTTGTCTCCAAGATACTTCTCGGGATTTGCCGGGTCGTGTTTGGAAACACGTACACGAAGATTGAATCCGAAGCTTCCGTAGAATTCGGTTACGATATCCCAGACTTTAAGGAATTCAGACTTAACGTCACTCATTCGGCAGAATACATGGGCGTCATCTTGTGCAAATGCACGAACTCGAGAGAGTCCTGAAAGTTCTCCAGACTGCTCGTCACGGTAACATGTAGTTGTATTAGCGTAGCGCTGAGGAAGCTCGCGATAGCTCCATGGCTTGCGGGCATAAATCTGAGTGTGGTGAGGACAGTTCATTGGCTTCATTGCAAACTCATGTCCTTCGCGGGTTGTGATACGGAACAAATCATCTTTATATTTATCCCAGTGTCCAGATGTTTCGTACAGGTTCTTTTTTGTAATGTGAGGGATTTCTACTTTTTCATATCCACGTGCACTGCGAAGTTCCCAAACATATGCGTCGAGGAGGTTTCGTACGAGTGTTCCACGAGGAGTCCAAAGGGGAAGTCCTGGTCCAACGAGTTCTGAGAAGGTAAAGAGGTCGAGCTCTACTCCGATTTTCTTGTGATCACGTTTCTTTGCTTCTTCGCGCTGTTCAATATATGCATCGAGCTCTGCCTTTGTTGTAAAGGCGAGGCCGTATATACGAGTAAGCATTTTGTTCTTTTCGTCTCCACGCCAGTAGGCTCCTGCGACTCGGTCGAGTACGAATGAGTCAGAAGCGATCTCTTGTGCTGGGTGCTCAGAGTGTCCGCCACGGCAGAGGTCGGTAAAGCCACCACAACTATAGAGTGTGATTGTTTCGCCACGCTCGGCAATCTCAGAAATGAGTTCGAGTTTGTACTCGTTGCCTACAAAGACTGCTTCTGCTTCTTCTTTTGTAACAACTTTGTGAGAAAACTCAGTCCATGACGGAAGGAGTTTTTTCATTGTCTTCTCAAGAGTAGAGAGGTTTTCTTCGTTGACTTTTTCAGATCCAAAGTCGACGTCGTAATAAAAACCATTGTCTACTGCAGGGCCGAGGGTAAGCTTGGCGTTTGGGTAGTGTTGTAAAATAGCCTGTGCAAGAAGGTGGGCAAGGGTATGGCGAGCATGTTCGAGCGACTGTGTATTCATACTGGGAATCCTAGCATGCCTTGAGCTTTCATAAAAGGCCAAAACGGGGGAGTTAGATTGCCTTCGCTTTTTCTATAATCAAACTCTTTTCGCCGTTACGTTCTGAGATTTTTGCCACAATGGCGACACAGGCCTCTGGAACGAGAACGTTGTGAAGTTCGGTAAAGCCTTTTGGAAAGATGACACATTCTATAGACCCGCTAAAGTCGGCAATTTTTACAAAGGCCATGCGGTCATTCTTTTTTGTAATGATTGGCTTTACTTCTTCGATGATGCAGGCAAACGTAACGCTTGCATCGACGCGCATTTCCTGACGGATTCTACGAATAGAGATTCCGCTTTTTTCAATTTTGTCACGCACTCGGTCGAGGGGGTGTCCGGAGACGTACAATCCGAGCAATTCTTTTTCCCAACGAAGTTTATCTTCTGTTTTAATCGGGTCGGCATATCCGAGCTTTAGTGACATTTCCATTGTCTCAGAACCAAAGAGAGAAATCTGATTTCCAATATCCTGTCGCTGTCGGTTGTACTCGAGCATGACTTCAATGTTTGCCAAAAGTTGTCCACGTTCTGCGAACACGTCCATGGCTCCACTTTTAATCAGTGCTTCAAGTGATTTCTTGTTTAAATTTTTGTGCGTTACTCGGTCAAGGAAGTGTGTCAGAGAAGTAAACTCACCGTGAAGTTTACGCTCTGCGATTATCGCCTCGGCGATGTCCGCTCCGAGTCCTTTAATAGTATGTAGTCCGAAACGAATAATTCCTTTTCCGCGTTCTTCTGAATTGTTTACAACGGTAAAGTCTTTGAAACTTGCATTGATATCCGGTGGAAGCACGACGATTCCGATTTTCTGTGACTCGGAGATAATTTCGGCAACTTTTTCTGTGTCGCCTGATTCAGCGGTCAGGATGGCACACATGTACTCAACAGGGTAGTTAGCCTTCATGTAGGCTGTTTGGTACGCCACACGGCCGTAGGACGCTGCGTGAGCCTTGTTAAATCCGTACGCGGCAAATGGTTCGATGAGACTCCAGAGTTCGGCCGTCTTTTCTTTTGAAAGTCCGTGCTCTAAAAATCCAGCCAAGAGTTTTTCTTTCTGAGCTTCCATTTCCGCTGGGATTTTCTTTCCCATAGCCTTACGAAGTTTGTCGGCCTCGAGCCATGAATATCCTGCAAGCTTAATTGCAATCATCATAACGTCGTCCTGATAGGTAATAACTCCATATGACTGGTCAAGAATGTCGCGCATGCGCGGGTCGAGATATCGCACCTGTGTTGGGTCGTGCTTGCGTTTAATGTACTCAGGAATCATTTCCATCGGTCCTGGGCGGTAGAGGGCAACCATGGCATTGATGTCGAAAATAGTACTCGGCTTGAGTTGTTTTAGATATGCCGTCATTCCAGAACCGTTGAGCTGAAATAGCCCCATCGTCTGTCCATGAGCGAGCATGAAAAAAGTTTTTTTGTCATCGAGTGGAATCTTGTCTAGGTCAATATTGATATTGCGAAGTTGTTTTACGAGACGTACTGCATCGGCCAAAATCGCTAGGTTGCGAATTCCAAGAAAGTCGAACTTTGGCAGTCCAACGTCCTCGATGTAATGCATGTCGTATTGTGTGATGATACTTCCACCTTTTGGGTCGAGCTGAACTGGAGCAAATTCATATAGGGGTTTTGGGGCAATCACAACTCCAGCTGCGTGTACTGACACATGGCGAACACAGCCTTCGAGTTTTCTCGCAAGGTCGATGATGCGTTTTGTATCTGTCTCGCTCACGTATGCTTGTTTAAACTCTGGTACCATTTCCAGCGCGCGTTCAATCGTCATCGGAAATCCCTGAGAGCCCATTGGAATCATGTTTGAAAGACGGTCACCGATTGCATACGGATATCCAAGCGCGCGAGCCACGTCTTTTACAGAACCTTTGGCCATCATTGTTCCAAACGTTCCAATCTGCGCCACGCGGTCTTCTCCGTACTTGGCTTTCGCGTACTTGATCATTTCGTCTCGACGGTTATCGGCATAGTCCATATCGATATCGGGAAGCGAAGGACGCTCTGGGTTCAGGAAACGTTCAAACGGAAGTTTATATACAAGCGGGTCTACGTTTGTAATTCCGATGAGATAAGTAGTGAGCGATCCTGCAACAGACCCTCGAATGTTTGTGAGGATTCCATTTTCACGGGCATAACGAAGAAGGTCTCCCACGACGAGAAAGTATCCAGCGTATCCTTTTTGTTTAATGACAGAGAGCTCGTAGTCGAGACGGTCGGTGTATACCTGAGTCGGCACAATGTCGCGAAAGGCAAATCCTTCGTATGAGATTTCGCGCAGTTTTTCGTCTGACGTAACTCCTCCTTCGAGTGGGAAGTCAGGGAAGTATGCAACTCCGAGTTCGATTTCGTAGTCTTCACACATGTCGGCGACAATAGAAGTGTTTGTAACTGCTTCTGGAGCATCACTAAAATATTGCAGAGCAGTTTTTTCATCAACAAGAGAAAAGTCGTCGTCGGGGAATTCAAACTTTCCAGTATTTCCATCTCCTTGTGTGTTGATGGCGAGCAGTGTGTGATGAGCCTCATGGTCGTCTTTACATGGATAGTGCGAGTCCTGTGTGGCTACTGCGGTGATGTTGTGTTTCTGTGCGAGAGTAAGAAGTTCTTTGCGAACGCGAGCGTCGTGCTCGATGTGTGGGTGTGCTTGGATTTCGATGAAGTAATTTTCTTTCCCAAAAATATCTTGATGTTCTTTTATTATTTCGTCGGCTTTGTCGAGGTCGTTTGCAAGAACTGCTTGCGAGAGCTCTCCTCCAAGACATGCAGAAAGACAGACAATCCCTTCGCTGTATGTGCGAAGAATTTCTTTGTCCATGCGTGGTTTGTAGTAGTAGCCTTCGAGGTTGGCGATGGAGACAAGGCGGATGAGATTTTTATACCCTTGGAGATTTTTAGCAAGGAGAATGAGGTGGTAGTAGCGTTTTCCACTACTGACTCCAACTTTGTCATGGCGAGATCCTGATGTGACGTATGCCTCTACTCCGATGATTGGCTTTATGCCCGCTTTCTTTGCAAGTTTGTAGAACTCAATCGCTCCGTACATGTTTCCGTGGTCGGTCAGGGCGATGGCCGGCATGTCTGCTTTTTTGGCAATATCCACCATTTGCTGGAGTTTTGTCATTCCGTCGAGGAGGGAATAGTGCGAATGGGTATGCAGGTGGACGAATTTCGATGCCATAGGTGAGGAAAGTATACCATGGTCGGCTGAACGGTACTTCTTGACAGTAGTTCTAATATATATGTGTTTTTTGCTATGATTCCACTATATATGGCACGTAGGATTATGCAGACTGTGGGAATAGACGAAGTTGGGCGAGGCCCTATTGCCGGTCCGGTGGCCGTGGCGAGTTTTTGCATGCTCCGCCCGAATGTTTTGCAAAAATATATTTCACAAGGAGCACGTTTGCGTGATTCAAAAAAACTCTCCAAGCAGGCTAGGGAGGAGTGGTACAAAAAGGTGCGAGAATGGCAGAAGGCCGGCGCGTGTAATTTTTCCGTTGTCATGATTTCGGCACAAGAGATAGACAAGGTTGGAATCGCGCCGGCCATACGCACTGCCTTGCGCCGTTCGTTAAAAAAAGTTGCGCCAGATACTCGCACGCAGATATTACTCGACGGAGGTCTTCGAGCTCCCGAGAAGTACACAAGGCAAAAGACGATTATTAAAGGTGATGAGAAAGAGTGGTCTATTGCTTTGGCTTCTATTGTTGCAAAGGTAACTCGTGATAGGTACATGTACCGAGCTGGAAAAAAGTATCCTGCCTATGGCTTTGAAAAGCATGTAGGATATGGCACAAAACAGCATTACGAGGCTCTTTCGACTCATGGTATGTGTGATCTGCACAGGCGTACTTTTCTGAGAAAGTAGCAGGGCTTGCATTTTTACTATTTTTTGCTATCATGTCCTTTGTATGGTTATTCGAATGCGTCACACACGCGCCCACACGGGCAATCGCCGAAGTCATCACGCTCTTAAGAGCGCCGGCTTTTCGATTTGTACTCACTGTCAGGCAATGCGTAAACCGCACACTGTCTG
>CALQZW010000019.1 GCA_943350045.1 Candidatus Nomurabacteria bacterium
GCAAGCTTTGCACGGCCTTTCTGGCGACGGCGAGCAAGCACCTTTCGTCCTGCTGTCGTCTTTGAACGAACGAGGAATCCATGTGTCTTTGCGCGCTTGCGCTTTTTTGGTTGATACGTGAATGACATGTGAGCCACTATAGCATAAAAAGTATAAAACGCAAGAACCGTGACAACTTCCGAGTACTCTGTTGTTTTACAAAAAAATATTCATTCCTGTATACTTCCCATGGTATTATGTTTGTCCACAGGTTATACACACCACTATCCAGTATTCCCCAATTAGCGCGGCATATATAATCCAAATCAGTATGGACACAAAAGAACTCTGGAATCATTGTTTAATCGAGATCGAGGCCGAAGTTTCAAAGGCCAACTTTAGTACTTGGTTTAAAAATACCTCCCTTGTAAAAGAGGATAGCGGTACGTTGTACGTCGGCGTTCCAAATGAGTTCGTAAAAGATTGGTTACAGAATAAGTTCCATAAAACTATTCTTCGCGTTCTCCGTAGTGCATGGGAACCGACACGTGCAGTTGAATACACGGTGCTAAAAAACCCACCAAAAGTTACTAAGATAGAGTCTTCTACACTTCTTCAACCGAGTTTTACAGCAAATCCAGAGCTTCCGCTGAAAGATTTGTATATAAACAAAGAGGATAATCTCAATCCACGATATACGTTTGAGTCTTTTATCGTTGGGCCATTTAACGAGCTCGCCTACGCAGCTACTCAGGCAGCAGTAGCTCGCCCTGGAAAACAATACAATCCGCTTTTCATCTATGGAGCCAGTGGACTTGGTAAAACTCACCTCATTCAAGCAGTAGGAAACGCTATTAAGGAAAAATACCCAGGAAAAAAGGTGTATTACATGACTCAGGAGAAATTTACCGTTGAATATATCAACTCAGTGCAGGCAAACAGGGGAGCGGGAGGAAATGCATTCAAAGAAAAGTATCGTAAATATGATGCAATCATCATCGACGACGTGCAGTTAGTAGGAAAGGCTGAAAAAACACAGGAGGAACTCTTCCATTTGTTTAACAGTTTCTATGAAAACAGTAAGCAAATCGTGTTTTCATCCGATAAACACCCAAACTTCATTCCTGGACTCGAAGATCGCCTTCGTTCACGCTTTGCACAGGGAATGATTGTTGATATCCAAGAACCTGAATACGAATCTCGTCTTGCAATCTTGCGTGCTAAGGTTCGTGACGCTGGAATGAATATGCCAGATGAGCTCGCAGAGTATATCGCGAGCTCGATTCAAGGAAATATCCGTGAATTAGAAGGGAATATTAACTCAATAATCCTCCAAACTCAGCTTAAGGGACGTTTTCCAAGTCTTCTTGAGACAAAAAACCTCTTAAAAAATAGCATTAAACAGAAAAAGAACGCCTCAGTGAAAGAAGTCGTAAAAACTATCTCCGATTATTATGGAGTTGAAGAGAACGCAATCTACGAGAAAACTCGCCGTAAGGAGATTGTGAAGGTGCGCCAGATAATTATGTACGTGCTTCGTGAGGACTTTAATGTCTCATATCCACTCATTGGGCAGAAAATGGGAGGGAAGGATCACACTACGGTTATCCATTCTTGCCTAAAGGTAAAGAACGACATAAAGAACGACATGGCCCTCGCTCAAGAAATAGAACAACTCCGTGCCATGTTTAAATAGGTGTGGATAAGTGTGGGGATTTGTGTGTATTGTGGTGGATAAGTCGTGGGTAAAAAACCTTATAAAATAAGCCGTGGGGATAATCCCAAGTAATCCACAGTACTTATCAAGTCAGGGTTTCCGAAACGGTTTAGATTTTAAAAGGGAATTACCACGGTATCCACATTTCCACAGCATTAGTATTAGTAATAGTATATGTATATATGATATTCGAGACCACAGTTGATAAACTCATTTCGGGAATTGAGAACGCAAACAGAGTGACTGCTCGCAATAGCACTCTTACAGCACTAAATACGATTCTCATGCTTGTTTCCGGAAAAGTACTAAAGATCCGAGCAACAAACCTCTCTCTTGGTGTTGAGTTTGAAGTTCCAGTAAAAGCAGAACAAGACGGAGTTATTGCAGTGGACGGTAAAATCATTGCCGATTTCCTTAGTGCTCTCCCAAGGAATGCGAAAATAACTGCAAAACACAACGAAACAACTCTCACTCTTTCATCAGGAAGTAGTCGAACAATTATAAAAACCCATCCATACGAAGACTTCCCTACTCTTCCATCGGTTGTTGGGACTGAAGTAACACTTCCAAAGAATGAGTTTATCCGCGGGGTGAAATCAACCGCCTTTGCAGCCGCTCAATCAGATATTAAGCCGGAGATCTCGAGTGTTTACTTATACGCAGATAAAAACACACTGTTTTTTGTTGCTACTGACTCGTTTCGACTCGCAGAGAAGAAAGAAACACTTCGTGCTCCAGCTGAATTCCCTGCAGTAATCATTCCATATAAAAATATGGTTGAAATTGCTCGAGTTATTGAATCTGTTGATGGAGTTGTTACTTTTACTATCGGAGAAAATCAGGTTTCGTTCCAGGCCGAGAGTGTGTATCTTACTTCTCGAGTAGTATCAGGAGCGTTTCCTGATTATAAACAGATTATTCCAAAGGCTTTTGGTACGGAAGTAGTTATCCTCAAGCAGGACTTGTTATCCACACTAAAAGCAGCAAACATCTTTTCAGATAAATTTAATCAAATTACTTTTGTTATTTCTCCAGAAAATAAGAAGATGGAGTGTTTGGCTCAAAATAGTGATGTCGGAGAATATTCGAGTGAACTTACGGCTACTCTCACAGGAGATGAGGTTTCTGTATCTATAAATCAACGATACTTTATTGAAGCGCTCGCATTGATCCCTCAGGACAGTATTACAATGGGCCTCAATGGCTCAAATCGGGCCATAGTCGTGCGTGGAGTATCAGATGCATCGTTCACCTATCTCCTGATGCCAATGAACCGCTAAGAGGCGTATATGAAGTATTCCACATGTATGGAAGAAAAAGACCACCAAAGTATATAGATAAACCATCAGGAAGAGGCCCGCAACCAATTTCTGGAATGTTTGCTCGGCTTGCCCATATGGTTGTCGTAGGAGACTCTGCTCGGGGTATTGTTCATACAGTTCTCCTTGAGCACGGAATCCGAGTTGATAGGAAAGATATTCACATTTCTGGTCCGACGGTTTCTGTAAAACTTTCTCCGATAGTACGAAACGAACTTTTTTTAAAGCACGGGAGGATTATTGAGTCATTGAAACGCGACCCAGTTACGAGACATATAACCCGCGTTGGGTAAATAAAAAAACCTCGAGATCTCTCGAGGTTTTTTTATTTTGCTTATTGAGTAATAATAATTTCTTGATTTACTGTTGTTGTATTTCCTACCGTATCGGTTGCAATAACCATCAGTGTGTTTTCTCCTGGTAAAATTCCCGGACTATCACTCGGAGTAAAAATCAATGAACCACTCGTGCTTGTTCCAACAAACATTGAGTTAAGATATACATCAATCTTTTTTAGTGGGTAACGACCTGTTGAAGTAATACTCACCGTTACTTGATTATCTTGTGAATATGATGAGTCAACAAGAGGACTTACGAATTGAACAATCGGTGCATTCTCTGGAGTGTGTACTGTGTCGTAGAATGTAGGTTTTTGACTAGCGGTAACTACTGGATATCGAGAACTATTTCCAGCCCACCAATTACGAACTGCAGTTTCCCAATTGTTATACAGAGAATCTTCTTGTGGGTTACTCGGACGCTCTCCTGCTGGATTTGTTTTGTTTACCCAATGAAGGATTGTGTGAACGTCCGTTATGACATATTCCTTGCGAGTTTCTTTTGGAGTGTATTCTGTTGCGAGTCCTCCAGATATTGTGTCTACCACAAAACTCTCACCTCCTTGCCATAAGCCCCTTACAACTGGAGGAAGTTGATCGTAGTTAGCAATCGGGTCAGGCTTTTCAAACGTTTCCTCTGGATATTTTTTGAGCGCCTCGGTCATGAATGCTTTCCATAATGGTGAAGCAAGGACGGAAGCATTCATCGGAGTGTTATCATTTTTTCCAATCCAGACTCCAGTTGCAAGTGATGGAGTATACCCAATCGCCCATGAATCTTTGAATGAGTTTGTGGTTCCAGATTTTGATGCGACTTGTCGTCCAGGTATATATAGCGGAGAGTTCGCTCCAAATATTGGAGTACGAGCCACGTTATCAGAGAGTATGTCGTTTATCAAAAGAGCGATATTTTTATCGAGTACGTTCGAAGGATTATCTGACCATTCCTGTAGAACATTTCCATTCTTGTCTTCTACTTTTAGTATTGCACTGTGTTGGTGACGAGTACCATTTGCTGCAAATGTTGCGTATGCATTTGTCATTTCAACAAGACGAACTTCTCCACCTCCGAGCACAAGAGAGAGTCCATATCTATCTGCTCCAACAAGCGTTGTGATACCCATATCTTCCGCAGTCTTGATTGCATTAGTGATTCCAACTATATACAGCATCTTTACTGCCGGAATGTTCATTGACTGTGCGAGTGCATATCTCATTGAGAGCGGGCCATGAAAACGTCCGTTGTAGTTTTGTGGGAAGTAACACTGCGTAGCTGATCTTCCTGGATATGGATTTCCATACGGGTCACACACAGAAGAAAACTCTGTTGGAACATCAAGGAGTACTGTCTCAGGCGTATAACCCATTTTTAATGCAGTCGCATATACGAATGGTTTGAACGCAGACCCTGGCTGACGGCGCGCCATAGTGACATTGAAGTTTCCATCTATTTCTCTGTCAAAATAATTACGAGAACCAACCATTGCGATGATCTGACCAGTTTTCGGGTCGATTGAAACAAGACCACCGTTTTGTTTTTCTATTACTTTTCGTGCTCCCGTTGTGTACTCAACTACTGCTCGCTCACCAATTTGCTGAAGGTCGTAATCAAGAGTAGTAATTACTTTTAATCCTCCAGATTCAACCATATCGGCACCATATATTTCTTCTAGTTGTTCTTTAACATAGAAAACAAAGTGAGGGGCTTTGATTCCTTGAGGCTTCTGAGGTTCCCAAACAACAACTTCGTTTTTTGCAGTATCAAATTGTTCCTGAGTAATAAGTCCTAATTCAAGTTGTCGTGCAAGAACGATATTTTTTCTGTTTTCTAGTGCGTCTTTACGAGTTCCGTATGGTGAGAAACGACTTGGAGCATTTGGTATAGCTGCAAGGTATGCGGACTCGGCGATTGTGAGATCGGCAGGATTTTTGGCAAGAAAGTTTTGAGAGGCTTCTTGTATTCCATAAATATTTCCACCGTACGGGATTTCGTTCAAGTAGATTCCGAGAATTTCATCTTTTCCGTATTGCTGTTCGAGTTTCAGTGCAAGAATTATTTCTTTAAATTTACGGATGATTGTTCTGTCATCTACAAGAAGACTCTTTTTAATTACTTGCTGAGTTATTGTTGATCCACCTTGAACCACTCCTCCCGGAGTAAGGTTGGCAAGAAACGCGCGAGCCATTCCTTTGATACTAATTCCTCCGTGGTCGTAAAAATTTGAATCCTCGATGGCAACAACTGCATTCTTAATATTTACTCCCATATCTGAATAAGGAATACTTGTTCGACGAACATCGCTTCCAATATCATACAAAACAATTTCACCAGTTCGGTCGTAGACTTTTGTTGAGTTTATTTGCTTGCGATCAGTGAAAGAATTGAAGTCAGGAAGGGAAACAGTGCTTACCCAAATCAGCACGATACCAGTAATAATTGCTCCTAGCCCAACTACTGCAAAAACAGTATTTCGGAGGATGTGTTTTGTTTTGTGTGATACATGTACCATACCCTGTATCATACAGCATTTTTATGGTAGAGTGTCACATATCATATGACTACTATCGAAGAACTATTTTCTCGCGGAGTTTCTAGCTATATTGACCCAAATGGTGCATTCCGTAAAAAAATTGAAGCCAAAATTACCGGAACATACACAGGTGAAATAATCATCAAGCTTGGAGTTGATCCTACTCGTCCAGACATCCATATCGGACATGCAGTTATTCTCCGTAAGCTTCGCCAGTTTCAGGATATTGGCTGTAAGGTTGTATTTCTTATTGGTGACTACACGACTCAGATTGGAGACCCGACAGGAAAAAGTAAAGTACGCCCAGAAATTTCTCAGGCTGAAATCGAAGCGAATATGCACACTTACCTCGCGCAGGTTGGAAAAGTGCTAAAAACTACACCAGACGTTTTTTCATGGATCCGTAACTCAGATTGGTTTTTAAATGTTACTGATATTGAACCATCTGCAAAAGCACGCATGACGTTTAACTCAGTGATAATCAACCCAAGTTCTTTTGTAGGAAAGGCGATTATCTTCGAAGAGACACGTATGCAAAAAGCTGCACTCAAGCGTGCAAATATTCAAACAGTGTCACTCTCTCGTGTTCTCTCTACGCTTCGTCACATAACTCACGCACGCCTCATTGAGCGCGATATGTTCCAGGATCGCCTCAACTCAAACAGTGAACTGTACATGCATGAAATGCTCTACCCAATATTGCAGGGTATAGATTCATCAATCATTGCAACAATTTACGGCTCTTGTGATTTAGAGATTGGTGGAACCGATCAACATTTCAATATGCTTATCGGTCGAGATGTAATGAAGATGAACAAGCAACCTGAGCAGGCGGTTATGAGTCTCAATATTCTCGAAGGTCTCGATGGAAAAGAGAAAATGAGTAAGTCGCTTGATAACTACGTGGGAATCACAGATGAACCAAACGACATGTTCGGGAAAATTATGTCCATCCCTGACAATCTCATTCCACGATATTTTACACTTTCAGCGTATACACCACTCTCAGAAGTACAGGATATTACTGAGGGACTACAAAAAGGAACACTTCATCCACGTGATACAAAAATGCGTCTCGCAAAAGAAATCACTGCGATATATCACGGCACTGCATTAGCAGACAAGGCACAAGAAGCGTTCGTCTCTACTTTCTCAAAAGGAAATATTCCAGACAAGGTATTAGAAGTTGTTCTTGCACCAGAGGCTACTGCCATAGACGCATTGATTACCGCTGAATGTGTTACATCCCGCGCAGAAGGACGCAGGCTGATTGAAGCAGGAGGACTAACGAATCTTGATACTGATACAAAAATCACTCATCCAAACATCTCACTTCCACGCGGAACATATCGCGCCGGAAAACATAGATTCTTTAAAGTCGTGTATGTGTAAATAAAAAATCCCCTATTACTAGGGGATTTTTTATTAGATTACGTCTGAATCAATTTCGGCTTCGTCATCCTTGTCCTCTGCGAGGAGGTCGGCGTCGAGCTCTTCTATGAGTGGTTCGTCGTCAAACAATTCATCATCGAGTACGTCTGCGCCAGTAAACTCTTTTTCGGCATCCTCAGTACCTGCGTTCTTGTCTTCGTCTTCTTCGAATATCATATATTGCTTAGTGTATTAAATAATGACTGACCTTGTATGGGTACAGTTGTAGCAAAACAAGTTTTTCTTTGCAACTGTGTTAGTTGGGGAAACGTTCATGAGCGAAGGCTGTGAGTGCGATTGCAATTGCGTCTACTTCGTCATCAATCATTTTTCTATCGGGAAGTTTTACCAGACGTGGCACCATTGTCATGATTGCAGTCTTGTCACTTTTACCATATCCAGTGACTGCAACTTTAATTTGAAGGGGAGTGTATTCAAATACAGGAAGCCCCGCATGTGCTCCACAGTAGAGCATGACTCCGCGTGCTTCTGCTACAGAGAGTGCTGTTTTTACATTTGTTTCAAAGAAGAGTTTTTCGATCGCAACAGCTTTTGGAGAAAACTCAGAAATAATTTTTTCTAGTTGTGCTCCGATAAGGTTGAGGCGTTCTGGGTGCGAGAGTTTTGCACTCGTTTTAAAACACTCTGAGTACACCCATATTTCTTTTCCTCCAACTTTATCTACTATTGCAATTCCAACGCGCTCGATTCCCGGGTCGATTCCAAGTATTCTCATACATTACTCCGCGTTTGTAATTACCTCTTGAACTTCTTCTGAAGCCTCAAGGTCGTCGACGAGTTTTTCTAAAAGTTCTGCGTCTTCATCGCTTAGTGTAACTGTCATGGTTGGAACAAGTGTTCCTTCTTTCTTTTTGAAACCCCAAATTACAGAACCAATAGCGCCAAGCGCGAAACCATTTTTTGAAAGGATATGACGAATCTCCTGAGCCGCTCGGTTTCGACTGTCGGTGAGTGCTTCAATAAGTAATCCAACTCCACCTGGGCCATATGCTTCGTACATAATTGTCTCGAGATTTTTTGCTTCAGTCGCCTTTGAGATAGCACGCTCGATAGTATCCATCGGCATATCAGCTGCACGAGCTTTCTCTATTGCCGCTCGAACAAGCGGACTCGTCTTGTCTCCCGAAGCCTTTACTTGCGTTGAAATCATGCGTGAGAGCTTTCCAAAAAGCTGTGCACGCTTTGCGTCACTCGCACCTTTTTGGCGCTTAATCTGCGTCCATTTATTATGTCCTGCCATAGTTGTTACTCTTCTTTTTCTGGGTAATCAAAACCAAGGTGTTCGTATGCTTTTTTTGTTGCAATACGTCCGCGTGGAGTGCGCTCGAGAAGTCCTCGGCGAATGAGGTATGGTTCTATAACCTCTTCGATGGTTGCATCTTCTTCACTTGTTGCAGCTGCAAGAGTGCCGAGTCCAACTGGCCCGCCATTAAACTTTTCAATAAGAACGATAAGCACTTGGCGGTCACTTTCAGAGAGTCCAAGTTCGTCTATACCAAGGAGGGCAAGTGCAAGAAAAACAGTTTTCTGATCGAGATCTTTTTTATGAACCTGCGCATAGTCACGGCAGCGCTTAAGAAAGTAGTTTGCAGTGCGTGGAGTAAAACGGCAACGCTTTGCAATTTCGACAATAGCAGAATCGTCAGCATTCACGCCAAGAATATCGGCAGAGCGACGAATGATTTTTGCAATTTCCTCTTCGGTATAAAACTCAAGGCGAAATGTTCCACCAGAGAAACGAGAGCGTAGGGGAGCAGAGAGAAGGGCGATACGAGTTGTCGCAGCGACAAGGGTAAACGGAGGAAGGTCGAGCTGAATAGTGCGAGCAGACGGGCCTTTACCGATAATAATATCGAGCACTCCACTTTCCATAGCAGGGTAGAGAACTTCCTCAATCGTTTTATTGAGTCGATGAATCTCGTCCACAAAAAGAATATCTCCTGGCTGAAGGTTTGTGAGAATCGAAGCAAGGTCTCCGACTTTTTCAATAGCTGGTCCACTGGTGGCTTTGAGTGAACGACCAGTTTCTTTTGCAATAAGGTGGGCGAGCGTGGTTTTCCCAAGTCCAGGAGGTCCATAAAAAAGAATATGCTCGGCAGGATGGTTGCGTTCTTCGGCTGCACGCAAAAGAATCTTCAAATTTTCTTTGATAGTTTCCTGTCCGATATAGTCATCGAAACGACTTGGACGGAGTGTGTGGTCTAAATGCGCCTCGTTCTCCTTTTTCTCTATTTCCGGTTCCATATCCCTATACTACCATGTTCCAAAAAGACGTGTTTGGAAGGGGCTTGACATTTAAATCGCAATATGCTACACTAGTATTAAGTTTCGGTGAGTTTACAAGAAGGCATAAATCTCTAAGTGATCAGGCCCTCGGGCCGTATAGGATCTCGTAAAGGACGTTTTGGCGTCCGCGCTCGTTCGCGGAAGTGCGAAAACTATCCTCCGCGGCCTCCTTACTTCCTACACCCAGTTGTCGGAAGGATTATTTAGAGATTTATGCTTTTTTATTTGGGTGTGGAAATATGTGGATAACTCCGATTGTGTTTTCTTGTTACGGTGTATAATAGTAATGCAGTTGAAAAGCTGTCACCGGAGTTTGATTATTAGCAAGGGCCACAGTTTTAAAAGCTTTAGTCACGGGTGCTTGCGGGGTCGAAAGATCTCGCAGTACATGCGAGGTTTAACGGAAAGAAATTTCTGCGTAGACCTACAAGCTCCGGTGATTGAAGCTTTTTTTCTTGCAAATACCTTGGCTTAGACTGCTGTCGTGTGTAGCTGAACTTTGACCAGTGGGTGGGAACCGCCCGCAAGACATTCCCCGTTACCCGTCCGATTGGGGATGTAAAGGCATTATATGCAGGTTCTTTTAGAGAGACGGGGAAGTAAACCTATGCTTCAACGCATTAAGGTATTTACTGGAGAAGACATTATTCGTCGCTGTATTCGTAAGGGTAACTCCTACATTTGCATGCCGAAGGGTAAGGCGTTTAAGTTTCCTGGATATACATACGTGTATGTCGAGGTAAACGAAAACGCACCAGCTGGAGCTGGTGAGTCTTCAAACACAATGTAAATTATACGAAACACTCTCGAGATATCGGGGGTGTTTTGTATTTACACTTTACTCTATCTGATATCGCTTGTATATAGGAATGCTGTGGAAATGCTTTAAAATAAGGGAATTTTAGCTATTTATTCTTTCCCAAAAACTGAATCAAGAATCCATTTAATAATATAGTGACAAACAGCCGCTCCAATACTCACCAAGATACCCAGCAGGGCGGTTGAAACTAAAGTACTCCAGAACTTAATAATGAGAAATACCCAAATACCAACCTCAATCAATGTTCTTACTGCATATTTATTCATTTGAACTAGAAGGGGTTAGTTTTTTCTTGTTCAATAAGTAAATAAACACAAACAATACCAAGAGCAATAATCACACCAATTCCAATTCCTTGTCCTAGTG
>CALQZW010000020.1 GCA_943350045.1 Candidatus Nomurabacteria bacterium
TACAATACTCTCTATATGAAGCTCACCGACCTAATCACTTCCCACTTTCGAGTTCTCGAGGGTGAACGAAAAGCCTTGGCGAAATTAGGTCTTTTAACTATTCGCGATATTCTCTACTACTTCCCCGTTCGATATACAAACATAAGTGAAATTAAGCTCATTCGTGACGCAGTCGCCGGAGAGAGCGTTACAGTCTACGGACGTATCAGTAAACTCAAAACAAAGAAGGCCTTTCGTACAAAAATGGCAATGAGCGAGGCCGAAGTCGAGGATACTTCTGGAAAGATGCGCATCATGTGGTTTAACCAGCCCTACATGGCAAAGATGGTACGCGATGGAGATATGGTTGAACTCACGGGAAAAGTGAGCGAGGGCAAACAGGGAGTATTTTTGTCGAACCCAGAATTAAAGGAAAAGAACGTGCTTCCGATTGACTCGCATGGGTCTCTCTTTGGTGATGGAGCAGAGGCTGTAAACACTTTCGGCTTCCCTATCTATCGCGAGACTCGCGGTACCAGTAGTAAGTTTATGTATCACACAGTAAAGCGAATTATTCAAAGTGGTATTGTACAGACCATAGAAGACTATATCCCTGAAGACATTCTCAAAAAATATTCGCTCCCAAAACTCTCTACAGCACTAGTGTGGATACACTCACCGATGAACGACAACCACGCCGAAGCGGCACGAAAGCGTTTTGCGTTTGAAGAAGTCTTTTCTATTCAGCTCGTACGCAAACTTGAGCGCGAGAGTTATGAGCGAAACAAGTCATACCCTGTACAGGCCAAGCGAACTGATGTCGATGACTTTATTGGTCGTTTTCCCTTTTCACATACGAAAGCACAGACTGATGCTATAAATACCTCACTTGAAGACATGGCCAAACAGAAACCCATGGCTCGCCTTCTCGAAGGAGACGTTGGATCTGGAAAGACTGCAGTTGCAGCGACTCTCTCATATGCAACTATTATGAATCGCCCTGATGGAAAAACATATGGAAACTTGCAAGTTGCCTATATGGCACCAACTGAAATTCTAGCCGCACAACATTTCGAAAACTTCATTCGGTATTTTGAACATACCGGTATTTCTGTTGGACTTATCACTGGAAGCGGATGCAGGAAGTTTCCATCGAAGGTGGCTTCGAATGTCGGAAACTGGACTCCCATATCAAAGCCTCAGCTTCTCAAATGGGTAGCTAACGGCGAAGTTCCTATAGTCATCGGAACCCATGCTCTGATTTCTAAGTCAGTGAAATTCAAGCACTTAGCGCTCTGTATTATTGACGAGCAACATCGCTTTGGAACTGCTCAGCGCAAAAAACTCGTCACAAAAGAAGGCTTTGCTCCTCACTTACTCTCGATGACTGCCACCCCTATTCCCCGCACTCTGGCTCTCACGATATACGGAGACCTCGACCTTACCTTGCTCGACCAAATGCCGGCAGGACGCAAACCTGTCATCACAGAAATCGTTATAGAAAAACGCGATGAGACATACACCGCGATTCACAAAGAGCTCGAGGCCGGGCGTCAACTGTATGTAATCTGTCCCCGTATCGACGAACCAGATCCAGAGAAGGCAATGGCTATTCAAGCAAAGTCTGTCACGGCAGAAGCAAAGCGACTGAAAGACACGGTGTTTAAAAAATATCGCATTGGAGTACTGCACTCGAAAATGACAAAGCAGAAAAAGGATGAGGTCATGGAAGACTTTTCCGAACATCGTCTCGACATTCTCTGCGCAACAAGTGTAGTTGAAGTGGGAGTGAACGTTCCGAATGCAACGATAATCATCATTGAGGGGGCAGAACGTTTTGGTCTTGCCCAGCTTCACCAGCTTCGTGGACGCGTCATTCGCTCTAACCATCAGGCGTACTGTTACCTCTTTGCAGAAAGTAAATCTGAAAAGACTGCCGAGCGACTCAAGGCGCTTGTAACAGCAAAGAATGGATTCGAACTCTCCGAACTCGATCTGGCCCTCCGCGGGGCAGGAGAACTTGCCGGAAGCAAACAATGGGGCATCACAGACCTTGGAATGGAGGCCATCCGAAATATTAAAATGGTAGAAGCGGCACGAAACGAAGCCTCTATCATGATACAAAACGACCCAGAACTCGCACAGCACCCAACACTCCGCTCAATTGTTGAAGCAAAAAATCTCGAGACACACTTTGAATAAAGTGTGTCTTTAGTGTATGGTAACAAGTATGCTTGCATCTAAAATACAAATCGTCACAACTATCGGACCCGCTACTTCATCAGAAAAAATGATGACTGGTCTTGTTCGCAAAGGAGCGACTCACTTTCGCCTCAACATGAGTCATGGAGATCACAGCACTCATGGACAAACAGTTTCTCTTTCACGCGCCGTTGCAAAGAAAACAAAGAAGTCCATCGAGCTAATCTGCGATGTGTGTGGACCCAAAATTCGTATCGGTGATTTTACCGAAAAAACAATTACTCTCGTAAAGGGCAAGTCTTTTCTTCTTACCACTCGTGCAATAGTCGGAAATGAGAATGAGGTCTTCATTAACCTCTCTACCCTTCCGAACGATGTAAAAGAAGGAGATATGATATATCTCGATGATGGAAAAAAATCTCTCCAAGTAAAGAAGGTGGTAAATAGTACAGACGTACTTACGACTATTGTTACCGGTGGCACAATCGCAGGACGTCGTGGAGTAAATGCTCCAACGGCAAATCTTTCAGTGCAGGCAATTACCACAAAAGACAAGAAGGATATTGCGTGGGGAGTTTCTGTGGGTATACAATACTTTGCTGTTTCTTTCGTACGAAGTGCAAAAGATATTCGCCAGATGCGCTCTATCCTAAAAAAACTCGGCTCAGATGCAAGAATAATTGCAAAAGTGGAAACCCCGCAGGCGCTCGAGAATATCGACGAAATAATCGCCGAGAGCGATGCCGTGATGGTTGCTCGCGGAGACCTTGCGATTGAAATTGGAGCACAGTACGTACCATCTGCTCAGAAGATGATAATTAAAAAGTGTAATGATGCGGGAGTGATGGTAATCACTGCAACTCAAATGCTCGAGAGTATGACTCGCTCCCCTGTCCCAACTCGAGCCGAAGTCTCCGACATATACAATGCAGTCCTCGACGGCTCTGACGCACTCATGCTCTCAGAAGAAACTGCCATGGGAGAATACCCTCTGCTTGCAGTAGAAATGATGTCACTCACAGCAAAAGAGGCTAAGAAAAATCTTAGCCTCTAAGCGCTCCATATAGTGTTTTTTTTACGCTTTCTTCGCGTATGCTTCTTTTAGTGCAACATACACCTTGTATCCGTATACCATTGAGTAGATTGACCAAACAATACTGATTGCCATACTGATGATGTCGGCGATGATTGTAGATCCGAAGGCAACAGTAACACTGATGATTTCTGAAACAAATCCGACTGCAATTCCAAGAGCAATAATCACAAGAAAACGGATAATGACTGGCCAGAAATATCCATCAACATAGGCACGACTGCGCTTGAGAGATTCAACTGGAGAGAGTCCTTCTGTTACAACAATGTATCGTGACATTCCGTACCATACTGAAAAGATGATTCCCGGAATGATGAGGAGCAAGATTCCTCCCATGACGATAAGTGAAGTAAGAATACTTACTCCAACCATTGGCCACACACGCTGCGCTGTCTGTTTATACGCGTCACGAGCTCTTACAGCCTGCCCCTCTGGAAGTGACAAGGCATAGAGAACTGCTGCATATGCCCATGAAAAGAAGTAGACTGCTGTGAGGATAAGAACGAAGCCGAGAATCATTGCAACTACTGAGTATCCAGCAAGGGCAATTCCCATCACCATTGCGGCGAGCAAGAACGCAGGACCTGCGACGAGAACTCCGATACGAACAAGGAGCTTCCATGTCTTTTTAAAAGTAGCGAATGATTCAATAAGGAGCTGTTTTGGAGAAGTAAGCTTCATGAGAGCTCCTTCTTCTGAAACAACGACTGCTTCTGGTGTGTGATTTTCCATAGAATATGTGAGAACTGATAATACTTGGATTATATCATACAGCAAACCCATAGTGGTTTATTGTTGACTATTCATATACCAGAGTATATACTTTGGTATATGAATACAAAAACGATTTTAAATATAAAAACCGACAAGGTTTTAAAAATCGAAGCACAAAAAACTGCTGAAGAATTTGGTATTCCTCTCGGGACTATTATGAACGCCCTCCTGCGTCAATTTGTCCGCACAAAAGAAATCAACTTAGACATGTCCCCTCGCCCATCCAAACTTCTCATTGACGCAATCAACGAAGCAGAATCTGAGATGTCAGTCATGGTAAAAAATGATGCAAAAACATCTCAGGAACTAATTTCTCATCTTAAAAACCTCTAATGCTTTATTGCAATAGGTTCACATAGCGAACTGTACACATAATTGTCCGCCCGTCTGGATTCGAACCAGAGACCCTCGAGGTATAAGCTCGATGCTCTAACCAACTGAGCTACGGGCGGAGGCACTCCCTGCCCTATCCTAGCAAAAAAGTTCCCCTCTGGGAACTTTTTTGCTCTTTCCTTATTCCTCCTTCTTTTTCAACTTAATACCGTGAGCTTTAATAATCTCTTCATATTCACCTTGCTCAAGCGTCTCTACTTCGACAAGTTTGTCTGCAATTGCGTCCAAAACCTTGCGGTAATCGGTGAGAACCTTCTCTGCGCGAGCGAGTCCTTCGGTCATAATCTTCTTTACCTCAGAGTTCACGACGGCGTGAGTTGCTTCTGACATCTCTCCTGTTGCTGACGCTCCGCCAAAGATTGTACGTCCTCCGTCGCTCTCGAGAGCAACGGGACCAATAGTGTCACTCATGCCCCAGCGAGTCACCATAGCGCGAGCCAAGCCTGTTGCAACCTGGAGGTCGTTTGATGGGCCGGTAGTTATGTCTCCAAATACCATACGCTCGGCGGCGTAGCCGCCGAGCGACATCGCAATATCATCCAAAAACTCGGCCTTTGTCTGTAGCTTGCGCTCCTCAAGCGGAATCTTAAGCGTATACCCTCCGGCACGTCCACGCGCAACAATGGAAACTTTATGCACTGGATCTGCATTCGGTAACACAGAAGCAACGAGTGCATGTCCTCCCTCATGATATGCAGTTACTTTTTTCTCAAGCTTACTAAAGAGATGACTCTTACGCTCAGGACCCATCATGACTTTTTCAATAGAACGCACGAGATCAAATTGAGAAACTTTTTTTCTATTCTCACGTGCCGCCAAAATCGCTCCTTCGTTCATGAGTGAATACAAGTCGGCCCCAGAGAAACCACTGGTACGCTCGGCGATAACAGTCAGATTTACATCTTCTGCGAGTGGCTTTTTACGAGCGTGAATTTTCAAAATGGCTTCGCGGTCTGCACGGTCGGGCAAGTCGAGCATGACACGGCGGTCAAAACGTCCTGGGCGAAGCAGTGCAGGATCGAGCACATCTGAGCGGTTTGTTGCAGCCATTACAATCACTTTGTCATTTGGCTCAAATCCATCCATCTCAACAAGAATCTGATTGAGTGTCTGTTCACGCTCGTCATTTCCTCCGCCAACACCTGTTCCACGAACACGACCAACTGCATCAATTTCGTCGATGAATACTATGGCTGGTGCTGCGCGTTTTGCCTTCAAGAAAAGGTCACGTACACGAGACGCTCCAACTCCCACAAACATTTCTACGAACTCAGAACCAGAGAGATGGAAAAATGGAACATTCGCTTCCCCTGCTACTGCACGAGCAAGCAATGTCTTTCCTGTCCCCGGAGCTCCAGCCAAAAGTACCCCCTTTGGAATCTGTGCGCCAATATCTAAAAACTTTTTTGGATTCTTGAGGAAGTCGACAATTTCTTTCAACTCCTCTTTTGCTTCTTTTGCTCCAGCAATATCTTTGAATGTTACACGATTGCCATCATTCGGATCGGTCATGCGAGCGCGAGACTGTCCAAACGTAAAGGCCTGCATTCCAGAGCCTTTGGCTTGGCGAGTAAGGAACCAGAAGAAAAATCCAATCACAATCAGTGGAAGGAAGATCGGAAGCAAGTTCATGATCCAAAACCCAAACCCTTCATTTGATTTCACTGCAACATTCACTTTTGAAAGTTGCTCTGCAGATACTCCATAGTTTGTGAGTGTCTCAGAGAGCGAAGCTTCAACTTCCTTTTTTGAAATAACAGTTGATTCATCTGCGAGTGTAAGTGTCAGCTTGTCTCCAGCAACTTCAATATCTTTCACTTCACCTGCAGAAATCTTTGTCGCAACCTCAGAGAGTGATACGGTTTGAATTTCTACACTGTCTCCAGCAACAATAATATATATGGCTGAGATAGACATGAATACGAAGAGAGCGATGAGGATGGCGCGTGACATTCGAGGTGGTTTTGGCGCAGGTGTCTTTGTATTATTTAGTTTTGGGGTTATAGGGGGCTGTTGATCGTTCATGGGGCAAGTATAGCAAATTGTCGGGGTAATAGAAAAAATCCACACGAATATCGTATGGATTTTATAATTTTTGATTTTAGAACTACAGCCATTCTAATTGAGTAAATTGACTGTCTCCTGCTGGCTTCGTAAGACGAAACTGAACCTCAGCTTCACTGGTATAACCTCGACGAGAGTTAATCTCGAGGGTAAAGGCACGGACTTCACCGATGATACCTTTTTTTTGATCTTCAAGTATCTGCAGATTGCCATGATACCACCTTTCCCCTTTTACAACTTCACCGTTGTAAGGGTTTGCTAAAAGCTTGCCTGAAAGCAATACTTTAGCTTGGAGTTTAACACCGACAATCCGTTCTCCCTCGTTCGATATACGAACTGTGAAAAAAAGTGGCTCATCGATCTTGCCTGATATACAAGCCTCGAATTTCTCTTTTAAGGATTCGAGCTTAATGATTCTTGAGGTCCGTAGACGCTCGTACACTGTTTGGTTGTTCATAAACAACGGTTATTAAATTGTTAAAGATTAAGAATACCCTAACCTTACATATATTATATCACAAGTACCGTCTATATGTCAATACCCCTACAATAGCCATGTTCCCTATGGTCACCGCAGTAATATACGTCAAAGTAAGGAAATTAAACTCAGAAAGTGCCAGTACTGCAAACACATTACTGACACTAAATAACACCCATGTCGACAGCGTCTCACTCTGTGGCTCCTTGTAGGCTTTCTTGATGCTTGGTATATAGCCGATAAGGTCAACGACGGTGACAAGAATGACAGAGAGTAGAGGATTATTCAAAAACCACCACAGGGCTATTGCTCCGAACACTACAAACAAGAGCACTGTATCAGATCGTGTAATGTGTTTCGTTCCATACCAAAGAGAACATATGCATACAAAGAGTACGAGTACCGTTGCAACGGCAAATGAGATACTCGCAACAGCTCCCCCGCCGGCAATCATGCCAAAGACGGCCGTGCCTTGTGTGATTCCCCAAATCAGCCATGTGTAGAGATGTGGAGTTGTTTTTCGCAGAAACATGTCACGAAGATATGGAAGGAAAGCCACGACAGAAAGGAAGGTTGCAAAGAGTGAGAGCGACAGAGAAAGTGACATGGATATAGTGTACGAGGAGAATAAGAAAAAAGCCACCGAGAAATCTCAGTGGCAAAATCAAATACTTACACTTCTATGAGTGCTGTTTTTTCTGGGTACAATACTAAATTTTCTTTAGGAACTCTCAGTGCAATAATAAAATTACTTAAGAGCGAATCGACTTGTGCAAGTCCTGCGTTTTGGAATATTACAACGAATACTGAACATTGGAGTAAACCTGATTTTGAACAACGAAATTGTTTAGCAGGATACACAGTAGCGGTCACGTCTGGATGTTTATCAAATACATCAAGAAATAAAGAACAAAATATTCTCTCGGCTTCAGTGAAATCGATGGTTTTTTTTCGATTACGAAGACGAACGGTCGCATGATAAAGATTCATAACTATATATATTTAGATGTGAAAAAATATGTTTTTCTTCATACTATTCTTTTATGCGGAAAAAGTAAACAAAAAAAACACCCTGCTGTTCGGGTGTTTTTTTGAAACTACCTACTGAAGATTAAACGTATTGACCGGCGGGAATCCCCAAATATTCGGACTTACAACATACACACGAGTACAGTTTGTAAGATTCTCGGCAATTCCGTTTTCAGAGCGTCCAGTCATTCCGAGGACAGTATCGATAGTCTTCCCTTCTGCATCAACAACAACCGATCCGCCATCATACACATTCATACCAGCAGAATATACAACTACGCCATTGTACGAACACTGAGAAATTACTCCGTTCTTGTATGAAGCATGGAGTGTTGAAATAACAGAAGGCGTACCATCTGCAACAGGAACAGAAATATCAGCTGGAGCTTTTTTGTTCATTAGCCAAATGTTCACACCGAGTATGATGATGAGAACGATGAGTAATAGTGTGTTTAGTTTTGAGTTTTTCATAAAAATGTGACGGGCCAGTTTGGGTGAATAATATGTACAGGGTAACAAATTATTGTGTGGGTGTATATAAAATAAAAAGGAGGTACGATTTGAGTCGTCCTCCTTATGGTAGCTTTAGTTGCTAATATAATTACTTATCTTTACTTTTTATATCGGGATCAATGCCGACCGTCGCAACAAATTCAGCAAACACATGTAGGCCTGGAAAACCTGGAGCGCAGTGAATATAAATTACCCACCTTGTGCCATCTTTCCGAATGTCGAGATGTAAATCAAGCAATCCGCTGTCCTCATCGGCCGAACATGATTCAATATAGTCCTCTTCGACAACAAGATCTCCGAGTAGAGTATCCTTATAGGCGAAGCGGATAGTTCTATGCTCAGGAGTAGAGCGTGTAAAGAAACCAGAGTCCTCCCAGTCACCCCATTCACCAGGTGTGAGACCAACTAACCGACAATCACCTTTGATATAGCCTAATGGTGATTTATTTATGGCATCTTGCAATGCCTCTAGCGTTATTTTCATTTTTTCAGTTTTTGTTTGAACAAATATTAACACTTTATTTTTAAAAAGTCAATAGACTGTGGTAATGTGTACACACATTTGGCGAGGCGGTCACAGATAATTCCTCGCCGTCGCTCGGAATTTCTGCGACCCCGGCTCGCCATTTTGCCTGGTAGCAAAATATGGCTCCGCCTTTCGCTCCCGCACGCGAGACACGCAGGTGTCTCGCTCCCCTCCACAATACAAAAGAAACCCGGATGGGTTTCTTTTGTATTGTGGAGATGGGCGGTAGCGAACCCCCGTGCAGAAAGTGATTATATGCGGGTCTACATGCGTAGATGATTTTATGTGTTTAAGACCTGACGCTGAAAAAATCAGCAAAATACGTCAAGTTCCGAGCTTCGTTTGTTTCGGTTTCTACATGAAGCACTGTAGTCCCCTATCCTAAAAATATTATGCCCCTGGTAGATATTAGGAATCACCATCAGAGACATCCGAGAAGGCCTAGTATTTAGGCGAACGCGAAGCCAAAGTCTTTAGCCGTAAAATACGGTGACTTTGTTCCAGATGCGTTTGCATTTGGGTTTTGGAAAGAGATTTACGAGGTCGTTTCCATACTCGGCATGCGCACATACAATGAAACAATCTGTCTATTCATTTCATCCCCATATTCGGTTATCAAAGGTTAGCGCTTGAGCAGTCGTCCGATTTCTCGGTCGGTGTCACGCTTTTTGATAGTATCTCGCTTGTCGAATTGCTTCTTTCCACGAGCTACGGCAAAAGATACCTTTATCTTGCCTTTTTTATTATACAACGATAGCGGGATAAGAGTCAAACCTTTCTTTGCTTCTTGTTCTTCGAGTATCGCTATTTCCTTTTTTGTAACTAAAAGACGGCGAGTTTCGTCTGGAATGTAATCAGGAGGAGTATTCCCTACTTGGTAGGGGTCGATACGGAGGCCGACAATCCAGCACTCTCCGCCGCGGATGATTACGTGCGCGCCGGCCAATGATCCCCGGCCGGCGCGCACGGATTTAACCTCAAAGCCTAAAAGCTCGATTCCTGCTTCAAATCGCTCAATAATTTCAAAGTCAAAATGAGCTTTGCGGTTGTCTAGATATGGTTCCACAAAAAGAGTATACAGTATTTGACTATAAGGTAAAAGTACGCTATTATGCATGGCGTACGGCTGGTCGTAAACACCCGGCCTAAAACACTTGAAATACAGAGAAAGAATCAATTCATATATTCGTGCCACAGAACTTCGTGTTCTTGGAGAAGAAGGAGAGAATCTCGGGGTTATGC
>CALQZW010000021.1 GCA_943350045.1 Candidatus Nomurabacteria bacterium
GGAATTACTCCTTCGCAAAAAGAATTATTCTCTGCGTTTGCGCGCTCAATTCGTAGTCGGTTTCTCTGGCGCATTCCATACTTCGTAGCCTCAGTTATTTTCGGTTCGTTTGCTCATGCTCTTGTCAGTAGTCAAAATACTGACAGTGCAAAAATTCGTGATGCTGGATATGTTTTTGAGAAACCAGTGCTCGACGAAGCCTTACTCGATTCCTAATCTTTTTTGTATATGAAAAAACATCTCATCATCTTGAGTCTTATTGCCGTTTGTGTTGTCGGAGGTTTTTATATCTTCATGAAAAATGATTCTGCTCAGTCTTCAAAAGATAGCTATGCGAGTGGGTACCTCACAGGAGAATATTTTATTGATGGAGAGACCATCTCACTTTCCGACGGATATTTTGAAAAAGAAATTGCGCCTGATTCTGCAAGTAAGACAGTTGTGCAGTATTTTGGAAACGAAGCCATTGGAGATATTTCAGGTGATGGAGTTTCTGATGTAGTGTTTTTACTTACTCGTGTTGATGGGGGAAGTGGAACGTTCTACTACGCCGTCGCTGCAGTACGTACAGGAGACACATACAAGGGAACAAACGCAGTGCTTCTCGGAGACCGCATTGCTCCACAATCTACAGAGATAAGTAATGGAGTTGCTTCAATAAATTATGCAATTCGTAAAGACAGTGATCCTCTCTCAGAACAACCATCGCTTGGAGTCACTCTCCGACTCTCAATTATTGACTCAGTGTTGAGTGTTGTGAAGTAAGGAGTGATTTGTTAGAGTTAAACCTTATGAAAAACATCGTCTCAAAAATTGCTCGTAACTGGAAAAGTGGACTCACTGTAGCGCTCGTCTCGATTCCACTTTCAGTCTCTCTGGCAGTTGCTTCTGGCACATCTCCTGTCGTTGGTATTCTCACTGCGATCTGGGCTGGAATCGCAGCCTCAATTTTTGGAGGAAGTAATTTTAATATCGTAGGCCCAACCGGAGCACTCTCTGGAATCCTTGTGGCATATGCAGTTATTCATGGAGCAGAGACGCTTCCGATGATTGCAATTCTCACTGGAGTGTTCGTTCTCGTTGCCTATTTCTTTAAACTCGAACGATACCTTGTGTTCGTTCCGGGAAGTGCGATTCATGGATTTACTCTCGGAGTTGCCTTGATTATCGGACTCAATCAGCTCAACTTTGCACTTGGTCTCTCTGGACTACCAAAGCATGAAAAGTTTGTTGAGAATGTGATGGAATCATTGGCTCACGTTGGATCTGCCTCTATTGCGACAATCCTTTTCTTTGTAGGATTTCTAGCGTTTCTTATGATTTGGAAACGACGCGTTCCAAAGTTTCCAGGACCGATTGTTGTAGCAGTGCTCGGTATCTTGCTCGGAATAGTTGGCTCTTTCTATTCTCTTCCATTTTCTTTGGCGACGCTTGGTTCTTTGTATCCAGACCTTAGTCCGGCGCTGTTTCTTCCAACAACATTTACCTTTAGTCAGAGTATGGTAGCTCCAGCTCTTGCTGTGGCATTTGTTGCAATTCTCGAAACAATTCTCTCTGCGAAAATTGCCGATGGAATGACAAAAACCAAACACAATAAACACAAAGAAGTACGTGGACTTGCAGTTGCAAATATTCTCGCCGGAGTTATGGGAGGAATGCCTGCAACTGCCGCACTTGCTCGTACTTCACTAAACGTAAAAACAGGTGCCGATGACAAAATGTCTGCAACAGTCAGTAGTATTGCAATCGCCGTCATCTCACTATTTTTCCTTACCTATTTTAAGTATATTCCGCTTGCCGTTATCGCCGCTATTCTTGTATACGTTGCTATTTCAATGGTGGAAACAGAACACTTTAAGCGTATGTTCTTTCATGACAAAAAGAATTTTTATCTCTCGCTTGCAACTGCTGGAGTTACCGTCTATTGGGATCCAATCATCGGTATATTGCTAGGAGTAGGGGTGGCACTGCTTGTTCTCGTAGAAAAAATTTCTCGTGGTCAGTTTGATATGACGATCAACGACAAAAACAAGCGCATGGTTGACCATGTTCGCGGAGACATGCTCGAGAAGGCCGTAGAGGGCTCAGATACAGTCGTATATTCTTTTGATGGTCTCTTGTGTTACTTAAACAGCGAAGCGCATAGTGTGCGTATTGCAGGCTCTCTTGGCGAAGCAAAAAATATTATTCTTCGTTTTCGTAATGTGTGCTATATCGACATGGATGGCGTTGAAACCCTCGACGAGATTATTCAAACAGCCCAGGCTCATGGAACTCAAATTTTTATCACCGGTGTTAATCCTGTGATTTCTCCAATGCTCGATGACTCATGTATGTATATGAAATTAAAAGAAGAAGGAAAGGTGTTTGAAAAAAGCACGGACGCACTTATTTCTCTTGGATTTAATTTATAATACAAACAGATGCAATCAGCTACATTTATTAAAGGAATAACAGGAGACGACATCATCATGCGCGATGGTGTTAAACAGGTTGCCTTTGTCGGAAGATCGAACGCAGGGAAGTCTACGCTACTAAACTCTATCGCAGGCGCCGAAGTTGCACGTGCCGGAAAGAAACAAGGAAAGACTGTGGAAGTAAACTTTTTCAAGTATGGGAAAATGTATTTGGTTGACTTGCCTGGATATGGATTTGCTCAAGGTGGACTCGATCATCGCGAGCGTACTCGGGACATGATTATTTGGTACCTTGGTGCAAACAGAAAGGGCTCGCTCACTGTTGGACTCGTGCTTGATACAAAAGTGGGTATTACTGATTTGGACCGTGATATGATTGATATGTTACGCGATCAGAATGTTCCGTTTGTTGTTATCGCAAACAAGGTAGACAAGCTCAATCAATCGGAACTTTCTCGCGCAGTAAAAGACATTGAACACGAAGTTCCAGAAGCAATTGTATTACCGCATTCTGCGAAAACAGGAAAAGGGAAGAATGGAATCTTGCAGGCCTTGCTTTCAGAATCTCGTGCGCAGTAGTTTGTATTATACTTATCCACACTTGCATGTGAACGAGCGTTCACCTACAATAGATGCAGGTTACTAGGGGTAAAAATAATATAAAAAAAGTATGAAGCAACAAGAATATCTAAAGATAATTGAAACAGAACTTCAGCGCATCAATAAAATTATCGACCACAAAATCATTCACGGAGAAGAGTACTCTCGCGAAGCTCGCGACCACAAACTCCTTCTTCGCAAGGTTCGTCAAAATCGCAGTTCTGGATTCTTCTCTCGCTTGTTTCCAGTCCTATCGCACTTCTAATATTTTTCATGGAAACAGATCATTCAAACATTTTAATCAGATTCTATGAAGACCAAAGACGCATGCCGACATACTCGGAAATGATGCGTCTCTTTGGTTATAAATCAAAAAACGCAGTTGCTCGTTTAGTTGAGAAATTCATAGATGCTGGAATCGTTGCCAAGGACTCTCTTGGGCGACTTATTCCGACTGACCTTATTACAAACACTCCACTCCTCGGATCGGTAAAGGCCGGCTTTCCGTCAATGGCGGAAGAGATGTCTTTTGACACACTCAATATCGATTCTTTTTTAATCCAGAAAAAATCTTCAACCTACCTTTTGAAAGTAGACGGAGATTCAATGATAGACGCACACATCGCCGATGGCGACCTTGTGGTAGCTGAACGCACTGATACAGCACGCGACGGACAGATTGTCATTGCAGAAGTTGATGGAGAGTACACAATGAAGTACTACCGAAATAAAAATGGCAAAATTTGGCTCGATCCTGCAAACAAGGACTTTGCACCTATTTACCCAGAGCATAGTTTTTTCATTCGTGCCGTTGTGAAGGGTGTTATACGTAAGTATTAGTGATTTGGTATACTAGGAGCGTGCCGTCGCTGCTATTACTTTAATCATTTATATTTATGCGCTCAGAGAAAAAACGAACGATATGGGCAGTTCTCCTGCTCTTACTCGTTGTTGCATTGGTATCCATGCTTGCGTGGGGCCCAATGAAACGTGAAAGAATCCAAAAGATTCTCATTGATGCTCCTGCGGGAACATATATTGCATATCTTCCGTCTGCCTCAAGTGGAGGACGAACAATTATTTTGCAGCTAAATAACGATACTCAGAAAACTGCTGTATTTACAGAAGATTATCAAAACGGAAAGGCTCCGATTACAAAGTCAGGAACATGGCAGAGAGAAGGCGAGAAGACTCTTGTAGTTACGCTCCCAAAAGAGCAGCTTAAGTTTACTGTTGAGGATACAAAAATTATTCTCGACAATCCTGTGGAGTCTGGATATGGAAATGATGGTATCGAGCTTGGTATTTCTCCAATACCATTTCCGTCACAGTGGAAATGGGTAGACACTCGACTTCCAGGAAATGTCATCCATGTTCCAGAATTGGGTACTTCGTTTGTTATGACACTCACTTCAGATATGAAGGTTTCGGTTGCTGGAGATTGTAACGCCCTCATGGGAACATTTACTCTCTACGGAGTCGACGATGCTTCGTTTGCCGTAAATGGAAGTACTCGCATGATGTGTCAGAAGTCTCTTGAGACTACGTTCATGAGTGACATCAATCGTACGACTGCGTACACAGTCGACAAGGACATGCTTATCCTTTCACTTGAGGGTGATATTCAAGGATACGGAACAATGACATTTGTTCGTATTACTGAAAGCAAGGACGTTGTTGTTGGAGATATTCCATCGGGGACAATTCCTGATGGAGGGCAGCCACCGCTTCCAGCTCCACAGCCAACACCTACACCACAACCTGCGCCAGAGCCCCAGCCAACTCCACAGCCTCAGCCTCTTCCTGATCCAACCTATACGCTTGTTTCGTATAATGGTAAGGCAGTTGATTCCGACCAGTATACATTTACTCTCGGAGAATCAACCATCGGGGCTCGTTTCTGTAATATCATGGGTGGTTCGTATGAGCTCAAGAATTCAATCATTACTGCACCGCAACTCATCTCTACTCAGATGTTCTGCGAACAGCCAGAAGGTCTCATGGATATGGAGTCTGCGTTCGGCGCACTACTTTCTCGTGGAGCGGAACTGACTATCGATGGAAAGTCTCTCACGCTTCGTGGAGATAGGACAACACTGGTCTACGAACTAAAAGAAGTAATCAAACAACGATAATAAAAATCCCCGGCATGTCCGGGGATTTTTATTTGTGATAAACAATTTACCAGTGACGAATTTGAATGACTCGCATCTGAGGTATTTGATTGTTCTGGAACTGATGTACGTCTGGATTAAAGATGTATCCACCCGCAAAACGTGCAGCCATTACGAGCGTGACGCAGATTGCGATTGCCCACATAGTCAGCATTGCAATACCAAAACTTGCTGAAAATGCTGGCTTTTTGCGAATGATTCCAATACCTGCAAGAAAGATACATACTCCTGGAATAATAATACTCAGCAGTATCGTACCCATACCAAGAATGTATGAACCTAGGAGTGGGAATCCTGCAGAAATAGAGGCGATAAGTGTGAGTGCTGCGAATGCTCCTCCGATAAGTGAGACTCCGATAAGAATAAGAACAATGGCAATCGTAATGCGAGCTACAGGTCCGATAGATTTGGAAGCAGACTGAATAAATGAACGGACTGCTGACTCTGCTTTCTTTGTGTCGATATGTTCTGCCTTACGAATTTGCTCTTTGACCGCAGTACTAATCGTCTCAAGAGTGACTGGTTCTCCCGCCATCTCGAGTTTCTGGGCCTGAGTTTTAGCCTCCGGAGTGAGAATCCAAAGAGTAACATAGAGGAGTACTCCAAAGCCTGAGAGGAAAGTAAGAATAACAAATCCAAGGCGAACAAATAGTACGTCTTGTCCGATGTACGCTGCGATACCAGATGCAACACCTCCGATTAATGCATCGCTTGGATTGCGGTAGAGTTTCTTTGTTCGGGATGTTTTAGCGGAAGTATTTTCAGTTTTTGTTTCTTCAAATTGATCGACATTTCCCATTACAGAAATAATTGTCTCAACAGATGGAAGGGAAATAACTTGTTCTTTTGTCTCGAGTAGTTTTTCTGCAATACGTGTTTCAATATCACTAACTACATCTTCAGACCCTTCGGTTTTTGAAAAGTGAGCAGTGATGTCTTTTAAATATGCATCAAGTCGATTGTATGCATCTTCTTCGATAGTGAAGAGGGTAGAACGAATACTGATTGTGAGTGCTTTTTTCATATAAAATTAGAGAAGAGTAGTAATTGATTCGACGAGTGACTTCCATGTTTCTTTTAAGTGTTCAAGTTTATCTTTACCGTCGTCCGTCAGCGAGTAATATTTTCGTGGAGGGCCTGATGGCGATTCTTGCCAGTCGTACGTGAGAAGTCCTTCTGTGCGGAGCCGAGTCAGTAGGGGGTAGAGTGTTCCTTCGACAACAAGCAAATCGGCGCGCTTTAGTTGAGTAAGGATATCTGATGCGTACGCTTTGTCTTTTGAAATACTCAAGAGCGTACAAAACTCGAGCATTCCTTTTCGCATGCGAGCTTTGGCGTCTTCTGTATCTAAAATGTTTTTGGGCATAGCTAGAGTATTACATATAGTACTATGTTATGCAAGGTACTAGCCTTTTCCACTAGAAATATGCTAGAATCCCAAAAGAAATCTATGAACTCACCAGAATACATCGTCATATTGTTTTATGTCTTTGCTCATATCGCAGACCCAAAGACGCTCGTCGAACTTCATCGTCAAAAGGGCACCGAGCTTGGCCTAACTGGACGCATGCTTGTGGCCGAAGAGGGAGTAAATGCTACCTTTGAAGGAACACGAGAAAGTGTCGACGCATATATTGCCTTTCTCCGTACTGACCCGCTCTTTGCAACGATTAAAATTAAAGAAAGCGCCGGAACTGGTTCTGCTTTTCCAAAACTTACAATCAAGGTCCGTAAAGAAATTGTCACACTTGGAGCAGGAACCTTTGATGTTGCCAACGAAACAGCAAAAGAACTTCCTGCCGAAGACCTACAGAAGTGGTACGAAACCAATGAAGATTTTGTTGTGCTCGATTTACGAAACGACTATGAAATCGCAAGTGGACAGTTTGAAAAAACAATCGACCCAGGGTTGGCGAATTTTCGTGACCTTCCTCAGAAGCTCGAAGAGTTAAAACATTTGAAAGACAAGAAAGTTGTGACTGTTTGTACGGGAGGTATTCGCTGTGAAAAGGCGACATGCTTGCTTACCCGTGAAGGATTCACCGATGTATACCAGCTCAAGGATGGTATACACACTTATATGGAGAAGTTTCCAGGAGATCGTTTCAAGGGAACGCTCTTTGTGTTTGATAATCGCATGACCACTCCGGTTATTGATACTGAAAACCGTGAAATAATCGGACGCTGTATTATGTGTGACGTACCAACAGAAGAGTATTATTCCGACGACAGTACTCGTCCTTCAAAGAAAGTTCTCTGTTGCACGAACTGTTACAGTGTGAATACTGATCGTTTTCGCACTCGAGTGTGATACCATAGATATATATGAAAAACTTTTCAGCCTCTACTCGCTTTTTGGTCTTTCTTTTAGTTATTGCATTTATTGCAGTATGTATTTTGTTTGCACCGTACTTTGCTGTATTTGTGCTTACGCTCGTGTTTGGCGTTATGTTTGCTCCAGTATACGCACTCTTAAAAAAGCGTATTGGTTCTATCTCTGCCGCGCTCATTACTACTGCAATTATTGCAATAGTCATTCTCGGTCCAGTGGCGTTCATTGTAACGCAGATAGCACAAGAAGCATCAAGTATCGTGACTGCAATGCAGTCAGATGCTACTGACATGGAAACAGTCTTTGTTAATGTTGAGAAATACATTGCTGGTGTATTCCCATGGGCACAGATAGACCTTGCTTCCTATGTAGAATCTACTCTTGGTTGGCTGACAAGTCAGACCGCAAGTATTTTTGGCGGTATTGCCTCTGTGGGGCTCATGCTCTTTCTCTCGCTCTTTTCTGTTGCATATTGGTTTATGGATGGCGAAAAACTTAAGCGTGCAATCATGGTTGCCAGTCCGCTTGAAGATGTAGATACAAAGAACATTTTCCAGGCACTCAGCGCTTCTATTCACTCAGTCATTAAAGGAAAGCTGATGATCTCTGGAATACAGGGAATTATTGCCGGAGTCGGGTATGCTATTTTTGGGGTACCGAACGCAGTACTGTGGGCAACGCTTACTGCTATTTGTGCGCTCGTTCCAAACTTTGGTACTGCGATTGCAATGGTTCCAATCATTGCCTACCTCGTACTTACGGGAGATATGGGTGGAGCTGTAGGACTCTCTGTATGGGGACTTTTGGCTGTTGGACTTATCGACAATATTCTTGGACCAAAACTCATGAGTCGTGGAGCTGATGTGCATCCAGTATTTGTTCTTCTCGGAGTACTCGGAGGAATTCAGCTTTTTGGAGCAGTAGGACTATTTGCCGGACCACTCGTCGTAAGTTTCTTCTTTGCTGTATATACTGCTTACTCGCACGCATCTGCTCGACACAAGAATGCCAACGCCTAGTAAAAAAGCATCACAAATATATGACGTCATTGTTATCGGAGGCGGTGCTTCTGGAATGATGGCCGCAGGACGCGCTGCCGAGCTTGGCAAGCGTGTTTTGCTTATTGAGAAAAATAAAGTGCTCGGAAAAAAGCTCGCAATATCTGGAGGTGGACGATGTAATATTACAAATGCACAGTATGACGTGAGAGCTTTGCTTTCACATTACGGTGCCTCAGCTGATTTTCTGTATTCTCCTTTCTCTCAGTATGGAGTAAAAGATACGTTTACATTCTTTGAGTCGCTTGGATTGCCGCTTGTTGTACAGGCTCGCAATCGAGCATTTCCTCATACGGAAAAGGCGAGTGATGTCTGTGAGGCCATGAAGAAATATATGAACAAGCACGGCGTGACACTTTTGCTCGGGAGTGCCGTTACGCGTATTGTAACAGAAGGAAAAAAGATTACGGGAGTTGAAGTGAAAGGCAGTGTGTATACTGCTACACAATATATTTTGGCTACCGGAGGAGTGTCTCATCCGGAGACTGGTTCAACCGGTGATGGGTTCGACTGGCTACGCAAGCTCGGGCATACGGTCCGAACTCCAACGCCGACCATTGTTCCTTTGGCAGTCAGTGATGCATGGGTGCATGCGCTCTCAGGTATCTCTCTTTCTTTCATGAAGATAACGTTTTTTGCTGAAGGAAAGAAGCAATTTTCACAAACTGGAAAAATCTTGTTCACTCACTTTGGGCTCTCTGGTCCACTTATTCTTAATCTAGCTGGAAAAGTAGGGGACTTGCTTCAATCAAACGAAGTGACTGCACGTATTGATGCATATCCCGATACTGACCTTGGAGCACTTGAGAAAAAGATTTTGAGTGTGTTTGATGCAAACAAAAACAAAATGCTGAAGAATATTTTTAAAGAAATTGTTCCAGAAGGTACAGCTCCTGGAATCATTCAGTTGTTTCCGGATATACATATGGAAACAAAGGTGCATAGTATAAGTAAGGAAGATAGAAAGAAAATTGTTCACATGCTCAAAGCCATGCCAGTGACTATCACTCATCTTATGGGTTACGACAGAGCCGTCGTTGCCGACGGAGGAGTTACTCTCTCGGAAATAGATACTCGTACTATGAAATCAAAGAAAGTGGAGAATCTTTCCGTTACAGGAGACCTTCTGCATATCAATAGACCTTCTGGAGGGTTCTCTCTTCAGCTGTGTTGGACAACTGGGTTTGTTGCAGGTGAACACGCCTGATATACTATTTGTATGAAATCTATCGCTCGATTTTTCTCTCATCTTCTCGCAGTTGTTGCAGGACTTGGACTACCAGTATCTGCATTTGCACATGAAGTGTACGTACTCGACCAATCAGAGATCTCTCGTGCCCTCACACGTGGACCACTAAACCTATTTGAAGTTGCACGCTCTGAGCAGAACAGGTTTTTTAC
>CALQZW010000022.1 GCA_943350045.1 Candidatus Nomurabacteria bacterium
AAAAAGGGAATGCTTATGTCTGCTCTTATGAAGGACTTGAAAGGCAAGGCCGACGGAACAGTGGTAAAAGAAGTTGTTGATTCATTATTCGCATAATTTATTTTTCTATGTCTATCATTTGGCGTTGGCTCGTACTTTCACTCGCTCTCTTTTTCACTGGCTACTTTATGCCGGCACAGATTTCGTTCACTCCGATGTACGTAATTCTTGTTGTTGCAGCGGTGCTTGAGTTCTTTAACGCAACAATCAAGCCCATCATCAATCTCCTAACATTGCCGATCAACCTCCTTACCCTTGGATTGTTCTCTATTGTATTAAACGGTTTAATCTTCTGGGGTCTCACTCTCGTCATTCCTGGATTCACTATTGCCTCAATCACTTCTGCTATCATTGCCGCGCTTGTGGTTTCAATCGTAAACTGGGTGCTTAATAAAATCTTCTAGGTATACATTCTGAATGTCTTTCTTTTCTAAAAAACAAACTGTGGTGGTGCATGATGGGCAATTCCATGCTGATGATATTTTTGCTACTGCAAGCTTAAATTTGGCACTTGGAAAGAAAATAAGAATTGTACGCACTCGAGACGAAGAAAAGATTGCTTCTGCAGATTATGTATTAGATGTTGGAGGCGTTCATGACCCAAAGGTGGGAAGGTTTGATCATCACCAGAAGGGTGGTGCAGGTGCTCGAGAGAATGGTATACCGTATGCAGCATTTGGGCTTGTCTGGAAGGAGTTTGGAGAAAAGATATGTGGCAATAAAGAAATTGCAGAGCGTATTGATACTCGTTTAGTGAGTCCGATAGACGCAGAGGATAATGGTTTAAATGTAGTATCTCCGCTATTGGGTATTTCACAGTATACCTTGCAGGGATACCTGTATCTTCAGCGTCCATCATGGAAAGAGAGCGTCGAAAAATACACGACGTCATTTTTGATGCTGGTTGAGGAAGCAAAGAAAATTCTTTTGCGCGAAATCGAACTTACTGTTCACTACCTTGAGGCGCGCGATGCTGTTCGCAGTGCATACGAACGCGCGCCAGATAAGCGAATAATCGAACTCGATCACGCATATCCGTATCAGGAAACCCTTATGGATTTTCCGGAACCACTGTTTGTAGTTCTTCAGAAACCAAGCGACGGTTCTTGGAAACTCGAATGTGTCCGCAGGGAAGCGGGCTCGTTTGCAAATAGGAAAGACCTTCCAGCGAGTTGGGCTGGCTTGCGAGACACCGAACTACAAAAAGAAACAGGTGCCCAAAGTGCCGTATTTTGTCACAATGGCCGATGGCTCTGTGTCGCAAAAACTCGCGAAGACATACTCAAGCTTTCTCAAATAGCTTTGAATTTCTAATATAATTTGCTATAATGTCAATATATGGCATTTGTAGACGAACTATCATTCCACGCTCGCGCGGGAAAAGGAGGTGACGGCGTAGTACGCTGGCGCCGCGAAAAATTTATTCCACTCGGCGGTCCCGCTGGTGGAGATGGCGGTCGTGGAGGCGATGTGTACATCGAAGCAGCACGCGATAACCAGCTTCTCTCTCAGTATCGACATGTAACAGAGTTTACTGCACAAGACGCCGAGCCAGGAGGTTCAGGGTCACTCCACGGAGCAAATGGAGAGGACAAAGTGATCAAACTTCCTATCGGTTCTGTTGTTACAAACAAAGCAACTGGCGATATTTACAACCTCCTCAACGAAGGAGAGAAGATTAAAGTTCTCTCTGGTGGTTTTGGCGGAAAAGGAAACGAGCACTTTAAAAGTTCTACAAATGTTTCTCCGGTAGATTGGACTCCTGGACGCCTTGGAGAAGAGGCCGACTTTCATGTCGAGCTTCAGCTCATCGCCGACATCGGATTACTTGGTCTGCCAAACGCGGGGAAGTCTTCACTCCTGAACGCTCTTACTCGCGCTCGCGCAAAAGTAGGTGACTATGCCTTTACCACTCTTGACCCAAACCTTGGAGAATATTTCGGCTATATCATTGCCGACATCCCGGGAATCATCGAAGGCGCATCTGAAGGAAAAGGTCTCGGAATTAAGTTCCTTCGCCACATTTCTCGCACAAAGGCGCTTGTTCACCTCGTGTCATTCGAAAACGAACTTGCTCGCGCTGGTGGCATGATGAGTGCGTATACTGAAATTCGTAATGAAGTACAAAAGTATGGAAACGGACTTGATGAAAAAGAAGAAATCATTCTTCTCTCAAAATCAGATGTTCTTCCTGACGATGTTCGCGATGAAGTTATTTCAAAAAAAGTAAAGGAGTTTGAGAAGCTTGGTAAGAAAGTATTTACCGTTACGCTGTTCGATGATGCTTCAGTGAAAGCATTTTCTGATGAACTTATTCAATATATTCAAAGCAATACGAAAGCCTAAATCTTCGGTAGACGTTCTACCAAAGGAAAGTATTTCGCGCGGAGGGTCCATGAAAACCACGGACTTGGTTTTTATTGATATCGAAACGACTGGACTTGATCCGCACAAGAATGAAATTATTGAAGTTGCAGCACTGCGCGTACGGCAGGATTGGAGTAATCCAGAAGCTCCTGTCTTTACAGAAATCGGTTCATATTCTGCAAAAATTAAACCACTTCATTTAGAGTATGCCGACCCAGTAGCACTTCGGGTAAATGGATACATTGCGAGTGATTGGAAGGACGCAGTATCATTGTCTGAGTCACTTACTGAACTTATGCGTCTCGCAAATGGAGCGATTATGGTGGCGCATAACGTTGCCTTTGACTCTGAGTTTTTAAATGCAAAGTTTGGCGAGCTCGGTATTGTAAACACAATGCACTATCACCGCATCGATACCGTTTCAATGGCGTACGCAGTACTTCGAAACACTCCAAAGGTAGAACGCTATTCACTGGTAGAGCTCTGTAAGTATTTCGGAATCGATTATATGAATGCACATTCTGCCATGCCTGACGTATACGCAGATTTTGCGTTGTTTAAAAAACTTGTTTCGTAAATTTGTATGCAGAAAAAAAAGACAGTATTTGTAGGACTCTCAGGTGGCGTTGATTCTTCTGTAACAGCAGCGCTTCTTTTGGAGCAGGGATATGATGTAGTGGGCGTGTATATTCGTACTTGGCAACCAGATTTCATAGAGTGTACTGCAAAAGAGGATCGCCTCGACGCAATGCGTATTGCTGCAACACTCGGGATTCCATTTTTGGAATGTGACGCAGAAGAAGAGTACAAAAAATCTGTCGCCGACTATATGATTGCAGAGTATCGTGCTGGGCGAACTCCAAACCCAGATGTCATGTGTAATCGCGAAATTAAGTTCGGAGTGTTTTTGTCGTTTGCTATGAATCGTGGCGCTGACTATATCGCAACCGGACACTACGCGCGTGTACTAGAGACTCCAGATGGTTTTTCCTTAGCAACTGGCGTAGATGTAGGAAAAGATCAGTCATACTTTTTGTACCGACTCACCAATACCGATCTAGGGCGCGTGCTTTTTCCGCTCGGAGGATACAAAAAGTCCGAAGTTCGAGATTTGGCAAAAAAGTTTAAACTCCCGACTGCAACAAAGAAAGATAGTCAGGGGGTATGCATGTTAGGAGATTTAGATATTAAGCAGTTTCTCGCTCACTACATCGAACCGAAGCGAGGAGATGTATTCGGAGAAGACGGAGGTGTTATTGGCTATCACGATGGCGCAGTCTTTCTTACGCTCGGCGAGCGACATGGATTTACCATTACAGCAAAAACTCCAAACGACGCTCCGTATTATATTATCGCCAAAGATGTTGATAAAAATACTATCACTGTTTCTCAGAAAAACACTGAAGGAGAGAATAGTATTCTTTCGAAAAAAGAGTGCATACTCTCGAATGTTAGTTGGGTGCGTGAAGTGCCAACAATTGGAAAAACATATTCGGCGCAAATTCGCTATCACGGAGAATATTTACCATGCAGTATTGTTACGAATGATAACCGTGACGCAGTTGTCCGATTTGAAGACCCACTGCTCGTTGCGTCTGGACAGTCCGTTGTGCTTTACGAAGGGGAAGTCTGTCTGGGTGGTGGGATTGTAGTTTAGAATTTTTTTAGAATTCTATTAAATGACTATGATAGTATTTTGAGTACTATGATGGTCTTATACATCGATGAATCTGGAGTTCCTGAGTTATCATCACTAAATGATAAGTACTGCATTTTAACAGGAGTACTTATTGACGAAGAAAATGAAAATAACTATGTCTTTTTAATGAATCGTATTAAAGAGAAATATAATCTTTCTTTGTCCAAGAATCTTCATACTGTTGATTTATTTGAGAAGCAACGCAGTAAGGAATTTTTAGGAATCACACAAAAAAGAAAAAAAATTGACCACCGAAAAAGCTTCCAGAAAGACGTGTGGTCTATAATTAAAGATTACAGAGTTCAGTACAAAGCCGTCTGTGTACCAAAAGAACACGTACAAAAAAATCTTTTTGGGAAATATGCAGACATGGGAGAGAGTTGGTTTAAAACAAACAAGAAAGACTATTACGCAAAAGTAGATAATCAACTTCCCATGGACGTTGGTATTAACGCTTTATATCACTGGGCGTTAAGAAAAATAGGGAAAAGTGAGAAGCTTAAAATAGTTTTTGAAAGTCGGGGAAACGATAATTTAACGATCAGAAATCATAACTTGGTTTCTGATGTTAACTTGTTTACCGATATCCATATGATTGCATTTTCTCGGGCTGTAAAGAAACAGGTTGTCTCTGTTGCATTTGCGAACAAGGAAGTAGAATCTGCATGCTTAGAGCTTTGTGACATAATCGGATACACTGCAAACGTATACTATCTACGGTGTAAGAAAAACGTTCACGTCGCTTCTGACTTAAAGAAATCAGTCTTGTTTACCGGAATACACAAAACTCTCAACAAGGTTCATTATCAAGAGTTGAGTTTTCGGGTAGTGAGAAAATATATTCTAGGATTGCGTGGTAGGACTAAGAGAATCGCTAATCATTACTATAAGATTAGACACTCTCTGAGTCCCGCAAATGCGGGATCCCAGATGTAAATACTATACTCATTTTGGGGTGTTTTGTAAATAAATATCATCTCAAAAAATTGTACTTCTTTTTTACCCCCATATTTGCTAGTATCCTGTATATGCACTCAAACGAAATTCGCTCACGATTCTTGGCTTTTTTTAAAGCTCGCGGACATGCCGTCCTTCCATCTGCTCCGCTAGTCCCACAGAACGACCCTTCTGTGCTCTTTACGACTGCCGGAATGCAGCCACTCGTTCCATATCTCCTTGGCCAAACTCATCCAGCTGGAGTGCGTCTCTGTAATGTGCAGAAGTGTGTGCGCACTGGAGACCTCGACGACATCGGAGACAACCGCCACCTTTCATTTTTTGAAATGATGGGAAACTGGTCTCTCGGCGACTATTTCAAAAAAGAAGCGATTTCGTGGAGTTATGAATTCCTTACATCAAAAGAAGAAGGTCTTGGTCTTGATCCACAACGCTTGTATGTGACTGTGTTTGAAGGAAACGAAGATGCGGGAGAAGATACAGAGGCACAAGAAATTTGGAAAAGCCTTGGAGTTCCAGAGAGTAGAATTTACAAACTCGGAGTAGATGACAACTGGTGGAGTCCAGGAGAAAACGGCCCATGTGGACCGGACTCTGAAATGTTCTACGATCTTACCGATGCTGGAATGGGAGAGCTCTCAAAAGAAGAGTTTCTTTCTGCTGTGTCACGCGAAGACTTGGTAGAAATCTGGAACGACGTATTCATGGAGTATGAAAAGAAGGACGGAAAAGTTGTCGGCAAGCTTGCGAAAAAGAATGTTGACACGGGAGCAGGGCTCGAACGTATTACTGCTGTAATGCAAGGAAAGAAAACTGCGTACGACACAGACCTTTTTGCTCCGCTCTTTGCAAAAATTGCCGAACTCGCAAAAGAGGACACTGTCTCTGCAAAACGTATCGTGGCAGACCACATCCGCTCGAGTGTCTTTATGATCTCCGACGGAGTACTTCCTGCAAACTCTGCACGTGGATATATTCTTCGCCGACTATTACGCCGTGCCGTTCGTTACTCTGACATGCTTGGAATGCCAGCTGGGTCACTTTCAGTACTAGCGCAGGTAGTTATTGAACAGTACACAACTGCACATCCTGACCTCGCAACACAGAAACAGACTATTGTAAAAGAAATTGAAGGGGAGGAGACGAAGTTCCGCCAGACACTTGAGCGTGGAATGAAAGAGTTTGAACGAGGAGAAGATCCGTTCGTTCTTTTCACTACCTACGGATTCCCATTTGAACTTACTCTTGAACTCGCAAAAGAAATCGGGCGAGAAATCGACGTTGCTGACTTTACTGCAAAAATGAAGTTGCATCAGGACTCTTCTCGTACTGCTTCAGCCGGAATGTTCAAGGGAGGTCTTGCAAATCACAACGAAAAGACTCTTCGCTTACACACTGCTCATCACTTACTCCTTGCAGCACTACAGGAAGTTTTGGGTCCGAGCGTTGTCCAAAAAGGAAGTAATATCACTGAAGAGCGCCTGCGTATCGACTTTGCCTTTGACCGCAAAATGACAGACGAAGAAAAGAAAAAGGTTGAAGATATCGTAAACCAAAAAATTACCGAGTCTCTTCCTGTTTGTAAAAAGGAAATGCCAAAAGAGGAGGCGCAGAGTCTTGGCGCTCAAATGGAATTCGGCGCAAAATATGGCGACGTTGTTTCTGTTTACTTCATCGGAAATCCTGACCAAACTGCATTTTCAAAAGAGTTTTGTGGAGGTCCTCATGTAAACAACACAAACGAACTCGGAACATTCAAAATCCAAAAAGAAGAAGCTTCATCTGCAGGAATCCGCAGAATCAAGGCAGTGCTCGAGTAGATATTCCACATGAGCATGGTATACTTTTAGTATGTCATTTTTCTCGCGCTTTTCTAAAAAGAAAAATCATGAGCGAGTGCTATTTATAGACATCGGAAGCGGAGCAGTTTCTACTGCACTCGTTGCTTTTGGTGATTCACGCCCGCATGTTCTCGGTCATATTGAAGAGTACGTCACGGTAACAGAACATTCATCTCTCGTAGACGTGCAAAAACACATGCTCTCTGCACTCAAGACAGCACTTTCTCGTACTCAAAAATTACATCTTGCATCTCCTGATCGTATTTCCGTGTGCCTCGGCGCTCCATGGTATATGTCTCAAGTGCGAAAAGCTCACATGAGCCGTCCGACGAATTTCGTCGTGACTCAGAGTATGCTCGACGATATGATTGCTAGAGAAATTCAGGCCTTTGAGTCTGAGGTTGTTTTAAATACTCACGGAACTGATTTTCAGTTGAGACAGATAGAGGCGCGTACTTTGGCAGTAGATGTAAATGGGTATTCTGCACACAATCCGATTGGTGTTTCTGCTCAAGAAATATCCCTCACTCTCTATGCAGGAGTGGCTCAAGAATCAGTACTTGAAGCTATCGAAAACGTCGTCTTTCATGCATATCCTGCACGAGCGATCTCGTTCTCTTCGTTCTTGGCTGTTGCGTACTATGTCTCTCGTATCTGTTTCCCACACGAAGAAAATGCACTTCTTGTGGATATAGGTGGCGAGGTTACCGATGTCTCAGTTATTCGTGATGGAGTACTTTCTCAATCTCTTACATTTCATATGGGAAGCAATTCAGTCATGCGTTCTCTTTCAAAAGCACTCAACCGCTCGCTTGCCGAGAGTGCAAGTCTCTGGAGGCTTTCAGTAGAATGCAAAACTGACGGAGCTGTTGCAAAGACGTGCGATCAGACGCTCATGAAGGCACGCCAAGAGTGGATTCGTCATTTTCATGCAGTGCTTGCGACCATGCTCGGAAGTGCTCCTGCGCCTAAAACTGTTATTGTCAGTGTCGAAAAAGATGCAACTGCGTGGTTTACTGAAACTATTTCTAAGGACTTTGCTCCGCACACGCTCCATGTATTGTCGGCTGGGCTTTTGCACGGATCGATTACTTTTAATACCGAGGTTCCGCGTGACCCGTCGTTACTTATGGAAATTATTGGAGCTGGGTATTTGCGTCGAAATACTTCTATGGTTCAATAGAAGAAGAACACTATGCCAAAGAAACTACTCGAAGATATAAAACCGCTATCGCGCCCAGGGCACGGAACAAGTATTCCTGTGCGTACAGTTACTGAGACTGCTCGTTCAGCTCCAAAGGCACCTCCAGTACCTACCCATGTTCCTTTTCATCCACACGAACCAAAACAAACCAGTAAAAAGGCGCTCTGGTATCTTGCTATTATTGCAGTCATCGCCTTTGCATTCTCACTCTCGTTTCTTTTTGAGAGCGCGACGGTCACTATCACGCCAAAGTCTACGCCCGTAGTATTTGATTCGGGTGATACGTTTGTTGGGTATAAAGACAGCACTGCAAGCGATACTATTGCGTACACGCAAATGACGCTCAGTGCGGATCAGAGTATTACTATTCCAGCGACTGAGACAAAAGTACTTTCAGAATCAGCGAGTGGTACCGTTGTGCTGTATAACACTTACACAACTACTCCGTACAAGCTTGCAGTAAATACTCGTCTGGAAACTCCCGAAGGTAAAATATATCGCATTCCAAACGCAGTTAGTATTCCTGGGTACAAGAAGTCAGGAACAACGGTAATACCGGGGTCGGTAGAAGTAAAAGCCGTTGCGAGTGAGCCAGGAGAGGCGGGAAATACAGAGCGATCTGACTTCACTCTTCCAGGACTCAAAGGCACTGCTCAGTATTCAAAGATCTACGCACGTTCAAAGTCTGCATTTGCCGGAGGAGTGACAGGTACTATGTACGTTGTACCTGCCGAAGCGGCTGATGCAGCATTTAGTACACTCGAGGAAAAACTCAAAGCCTCTCTCGTTTCAAAAGCAAAAGTACAAGTTCCGGATGGATACATTTTCTATGAAGGAGCTACGGTCTTTACTCCAGGCGCTGCAGTCGATGCTCCGTATTCAAAAGAACAAGAAGTGCCGATTGCTCTTGCTGGCACGCTCACTGCCTACCTTATCAAAGAAGACACGCTTGTTTCTGCCATGGCAAAGAAGTTTATTAGCCAGTATGCAGGCGAGAAAGTATTGATACCAAATCTTCGTGAACTCTCACTTGTTATGTCAGAAGGTGCAAAACCTGAAATAAATGGTATACTTCCATTTAGTTTCAATGGCGAAACGCCAATCGTCTGGGATATCGATACTCCGGCCGTTGCCGAAGTGTTGGCAGGGAACAAGAAGTCTGATTTCGACACGCTCCTCGGAGATATTGTTGGAATAGACAGTGCAATCACAGTTATTAAGCCCTTCTGGAAACAGTCATTTCCAAAGGAGTCGAAACGGATAACAGTATCCGTCGAGACAGTCAAGTAGGGGTCAGGGGATATACCCCTTGACCTTTGCTCGGATATTTGTTAATCTAGCTTTGCCTATCACATGGGTACAAAAGGAGACGAAAAACCAGTCGTGGGAACAGTCACAGAGACTCTTCCAAACCTACTCTTTAGAGTTGAGCTTGCCGATACTAACCATATCGTACTTGCTTATTTGAGTGGAAAGATGCGTTTGCATCGAATTAAAGTTCTGGTGGGGGATAGAGTCGAACTCATCCTCTCTCCTGATGGAGAACGCGGTCGAGTTTCTCGCCGCCTCTAAAATCTAAATACAAGAAGTGTTCCGGCGGTCCATTGCGGATTGTCCGCACCTTCCCATTTACCCAAAGATACAAGCCAAACAATATTTTATATGAAAGTCAGAGCGAGAGTCCGCAAAATGTGTGAAAAGTGCCAGACAGTACGACGCAAGCGTCACTTGCGCGTTATTTGCGATAATCCTAAGCACAAGCAGAAACAGTAAGATATATGCGTATTTCAGGAATTACAAT
>CALQZW010000023.1 GCA_943350045.1 Candidatus Nomurabacteria bacterium
TTTCCTCGGCGAGCCGAAAAACCTCGGCCATTTGACCTTCGTTAATCAAGCCTCGTTGTGTAAGTTCATCAGTGAAAGTCATTGTTAGCGATTTACAGCACTCGCTGTTTTCCATTGCACGACGGCACCGGCGATAACCTGACCACCGACAGAAGCTGAGGCCTTTACATAGTATGTTGTGTTCGGAAGAAGCCCTGTAATTGTTTCAGTGTACGCACCTGGGTTTGACTGTGGCTTTGGAGTTGTCATTGTTCCGAGCGCGTTCGTAGTACCGTATTCAAACCAGCGAGTAATACTTGCTCCCCCAATAGAAAGTACTCCATTGAGCGTACTTGCAGTTGCCGTGATTGCAGACGGATTACTTGTAGTTACCTGAGTTGAAATCACAGCAGAGTCTGCTCCGATTGGCGCAAATGGATTCTCTCTTCCTGGGTCGGTATCAGGAGCAATAGGACGAGAGAGATCTTGAAGTGCACTAAACGCAGCACTGGTAAACAGCGAGTCATCGAGCTTGATTGAACGAATATTTAAAAGCAGGGCGAGAAAATCTCGACTTGCGTTTTGTGCATTCTGGTTCATTGTCGCAGAATCCACTCCAGTATTTACTGCAGTACCAGCTACGGTCGCAAGGCCTCCCTCAACACCAACGGCAGGTTCTTTTTTGAAAAAGAACATATACCCTGCCATTGCAATACCAGTGATTACTGCGAGTATGATAATTGTTTTGAGTATACTTTTCATACGTTATGACTTAAGCCAATATGCGAGTAACTTGATTGTATATGTGTACCCCTGCTTTGTCGGGTCAACCTCAGAGCCGAATGTGATTGATTGAATATCAGTAATACGAAGTGAACGTTCCATGTCCTTAAGAAACTTCTGGAAGTTTGCATAGCTACCAGTTGTAGTAAACTCTATCTCAAAGTCTCCGTAATCACGCTGAGCCTTCGCTGCGTCAGTAGCACTCACCGCAGCAGTTGCAGAAGTCGCAGTTGCAGTTCCTCCATTTTTTGCTACAGCAGCAGACGCTGCATCAAACTTGATTGAAGAAATAGCCATACCATATGTCTGTGCCATCTGCTGAAGATTGAGAATCAAGCGAATATTGTCGGCATTGTCAGGAAGCATACGAGTAAGACGCTCGAGGTCTTCTGGAGAGAGTGTTCGGTATTTCTCTGAAAGAGCGTCACGTTCTTCTTGGAGCTTACGAGAGTTCGTGAGGGCTTCGTCGTACTGAGCAGACTCGGCGCGCATCACCTTCACTTCAGAATAGGTAGGGTTAATAAACACGAGGAATGCCCCGACTGAGATAAGTATAAGTAATGTAGGAAAAATAAATCGCATATAGGTTATTGCGCTTCCTCAACAGGCACACCATCCTCCTCGACTGCGGATGTAAACTTTTCAAGGTTGTTGGTAAAGCGAACAAGGTCTGGGTCTACATCAAACGTAAGCAAAAACTGCACGAAACTTGTCTGCTCGTTGAGGGTAAGGTCTGAGAAAATAGAATTGCGGATATATTTGTTTGTTGCAAGCTGGTCAGATGCAAGTGCAATAGACGCATAGTCACGAGCACGCCCTGCAAGCTCTACCTTGATAGGAAGCTTTGGGTTTGCCGGAGTCGTATACGTAAACTTTGTAAACTGAACACTCTTGAGAGTATTGAGTTCGAGTACTTCAAAAATTGGAGATACTGCGATGTGGGAATTGAGAATCGTGTTCGCACTTGTAATACGTCGGTCGAGACGCTTGAGCTCAGTGATGAGTGATGGCTCGAAAGCATTCCGCGCAGCATTCAACTGAACTTGCTGAGACACGATAGTCTTCTCTAGATTTCCTTTATAGAAATATAAACCAGCAGATGCAGCGATTGCAGAGATAAAAATTAGCGTAGCAAGGAACGCAAAAATCGACGAGTGAGTCGCCGTTACAGGCACTCGCTCTTCGGCGAGTGGCTTCTTTGGGATAAATGATGTTTGAAAATTTGTATCCATTCCGATACTGCGCAGTCCTGTATCTATTGTAATACACTATGCATGTATATGCATAGTGTATTACTGTGGATGACTATTTGTGGAAGTCGAGAATATCAGTAACAGAAACTTCTGTTCCGAAAGAATACCCTGGAGTGCTGTCGACAGCCTCAACGGTAACCTTTAGTGTATCTGGATTCTTCCCAACCACTTTGTATGATTCCTTCATTCCTCGAATCGTGGCAAAATCGTCTAATCCTATGTTATTAAATTTTTCAATCTTTTCTTGATTTACTGCTAATTCTTTCTGATTAGAGTTTTCTGCAGATTGAACCTGAGCTTCTTTGGCTGCGATTTCAGCGCTCTCCCCTGTTAAGTATTCATACGGAGCACCTGAGTTAATGTTTTCCATCATAAATATGTATAAATTAATACTAACCGAGTTTTCGGAGTGCTGCACCAAGTGCAATAGAAAACTCTGGACCAGTGTCCTTTAGTACGCGAGCAACGAATTCAGGAACAACGACTTTACCAAACGGATCACCGGAAACAACTTCTATACGAAGTTTTTCAGAAGCGAGCTCACGGAACCCAGGAAGTAGAGACCCCGCACCTGAGAGAATTACTTTGGAAACAGGCTTGTTGTACTTACGTTCAAAGTTTTGAATTACAGTCGCAGTCTCTGAAAGAATATAGTCGCATGCAATACGCGCAATCTCTGAAGCCTTTGCCATCTCCCCTCCGCCAAGGAGGCCTTGATTGCGTTTAATGTCTTCTGCTTGATCAAACGGAACTCCGAGAGCTGTTGCAGTGTTTGTGGTGATATCAAATGAAGCACGATTTACAATATGAAATACTCGCACGATTCCGTACTCAACTATTGCGAGTTTTGTTTTTGATGCACCAAAGTCCATGATGAGGACTGCCGAGAGTTCGTGAGTAAATGCAGAACGAATCTCTGAGAAGAGCTCTATCTCAAAAATGTCTGCGTCGAGCCCTGCTCCGCTGGCTATCTCACGATACTTTGTCAGTGTCTCGTTGTGAATCGCAGCAACAAGAACTTCTGTCTTTACTTCTCCAGCAGTACCATCGCCTTCGACGGTACGATGCGGAATAACCCAGTAGTCGAGAGAGACTTCTGAGATTGGTACTGGAATATATTTTCGTGCTTCTGTTGGAACGATTGTGGCGAGATCTTTTTCTGAAAGATTTGGCGGGAGCTCGACAGTAAACACGAGCGAGGCTGACGAAGGAATGGCCATTGCCGCGGAGCGTGCGTTTATGGAACCTTCGCGGAGCGCATCGGTAAGTGCTTTCACGAGAATCTCAGTAGAAAGGTTTGTCGTTGCACCAACTCCGAGTTGGGCGTATGGACCGAGTGCTAGAGTACTGTATGTCTCAAGTACGGCTCGACCATTTTTTTTCTTGAGCTCGACAAGCTTAATTGAACTTGCACCAATGTCTACTCCAACAACCTGGTCGACAGGGCCGGAGAGAACAGATTTCTTGAGAGAGGCGAGGAATTTAGAAAATGGATTCATATGTATATATAGTATACATCACGCTAGGCCTTGCGTACAAAGCGCAAGCCTTTCTTTTCCCAGGTGCGGATACGCCGCGCGACCGCGTAGCGGACGCGCGGCGTCCAATTCCTCAATAACAAATTCACCCCTTTCCGCAAATCCTGCTTCTTTGAAGGAACAGCCTTCCCTGCGTGGAGACGAACTGCGATGTCTATAAAAAGAGCACGCGCGCGATTATTTAAATCACGAAACAATTCCTGAGGTGGCAGAGAAAATACTGGCTCAACAATACTATACACCTCACCGGCATCTACTCGCGGAGAAACTTTATGTATAGTCACCCCAATTTTTAAATAGTCATTATTGTACACGGCGTATTGATTTGCCCATGTACCTCTGTAGTGAGGGCAGTATCCTAAATGTAAATTAATTACATGTCTGCCAGCAGAAACAATACGTGGAGATAAGATGTTACTTCCCCATACTGCAATCAGTTCAGGATTGATAGCTTTGATTGCCTCATACGTTTCGTCACTATTTACTGAATCAACAAACATCACTGGCGCAAGATATGTTCCGTCGTCTGAAATCTCAGTACTCCATTCACGGAAGTATGTAAGTGTGTTTCGCAAACGTGGAAACATACGCAAAGCTATCGCAGAAAATAATTCTTGAAAATAGCGCTTCAATGTTCCGATTTTCAAAAACTCACGAAGCGGTCGCGGAGTCGCAATACCTGAAACTCTCTGAATAATTACAAGAGACACGGCACCACCACTTGCAAGAAAAAGCTCGTTTGCAAAAACTCGCTTTGCATCTCCGGGTATTGCAATTACTACGATACTCATAATGTTTCGAGAGTATACACTGCATTTCTCCTCGATGCCACCTTGAGAAATAGTATGAAATTAAAGCTAGAAAAGTAAAGCCGACTATGCTACAGTGGAGGTCTTGGAGCCGTGTCAGAGTGGTCTAACGTACCTCTTTGCTAAAGAGGCAGGGTGTAAAAGCCCTCGCGAGTTCGAATCTCGCCGGCTCCGCCGAGAAATAATCAATATCTTCGTATCTGTGTCATAACAAGAAAAATGGTTGTGCTTCTGGCTCAGTATGGTACAGTGGAGGCCTTACAAGACTAACGGAAAAGTAAACAATATGGACCCAATCATCACAACAGAAGAAGAGACAGTAGAGGCAACTGTTGAAGAAACAGCAACACCTACTGAAGAGACACCTACAGAAGAAGCTACTGAGGAAGAAGCTGCTTAAATAAAATTACCGCACAGAAATGTGCGGTTTTTTTATTACCCAATGGTACTACAAAGAAAACGAGGGCTTCCTTTTCTTTTAGTCAAAATAATGGTACAAATGAAGCACTGGAGGCGTGGATGAGTGGTTTAAATCAACAGTTTACTAAACTGTCGACCTTTAACTAGGTCCGTGAGTTCGAATCTCACCGCCTCCGCAAAAAAGCGATATCTCTATGGAAAAATTTCCTACGAACACTTCCCCTGTGAACGAGTCATCGATAGCGACGGCAAAAGTACAAGAGTACGCCGATCGTTTCTTTACCAATGGCGAATCAGTAGAATCTCACCAACTTCCTCCATCATTTGAAAAAGCAGTACGCGAGGAAATCCAACGCCGACGTGAGTTTATGAAAGACACTGTTCCAGTCCCTGAGTCCACCAACGAGCAGACCCTTGAACAACTCTACGCACTCATACCAAGTAGATATCGAAAACTCCCTGCAGAACTCATCGAAGACTTCTGGCAAGAGCCGATTCGAGTAGACGATGTTACAGGAGGAAAAGAGTTTAAAGAGCGCAAGGCGCGCATCGTTGAACAAATTCGTAAAGCAGAGACCCAATCACCCCTCTCCACTCTTGAGACACCGCGACCAATTGAACCCTCTCTTGAAGTAACTCTCACAAAAAGCCTCTCACTCGATAAAAACATTCAGCGAGTATCTGGGCAAGAAGTCTTTGGCGACTCAAACGGTTCATATACTGGATTTGTCGAGCACTTACAAAGTCGAGGCCTCGCCCAAATGCAAGACGATGGAAATCTTGTGTGGACTGGAGGAAACACACGAACAACGTTTCTTGGAGATATTCTTGGCGATCGCACTCCTGAAGGAGAGAAAATATATTCCCAGCTTGTACACCTCCGCACGCTTGCACAAAATGAAGGCGGTGATATTTCTTGGCTTGCCGGAAACCACGACAATATGTTCAACGCAGTGCTTTTCGGATTCTCTACCGAAAAAGGTACGTCCGTAGAAAAAGATATGGGCAATCGTCTTACGAGCTATATTGGAAATCTTGAACCTGCTCGATATCTCCCAGAAAACATTCTTCAAAACTATTTCAACCAAGAGAACATTCGCGCAACCGTCGAAGGAATACTTTCTGGATCATCAGAAATTCAAAAGACAATTGAGCGCAGAAAGAAAGTACTCGAAACTATACAGAAAAATCCAAACACAGACACGGCTCAGCTTGAGAGCTACAAGGCTTCGATCGCCGAACAAGAGAATGCAGTCCAAGAGTTTCAAAACGTATTTACGAATTCAGCACTATCACTGCAAGAGAAAGTGATCGCCCTTACTCGACTCGGCGACGGACTTCCAAAAAACTCTCTCGTTACTCTTGGAAATGAAATCTTAAGAAACAGAACGAGTATTTTAGAGACAGTACGCAAGGAAAATCCTGCTCTACTCGAAGGAATCTACTCCCAGAGGCTCGCGACCGTAGAAGATGACGTGCTTTATTGTCACACAAATCTTACTCACAATATGATTCGTGTGATTGAAGCGATAACACCCGCAGGTGGGAGTTTTAAAGATGGAATAGGAAAGCTGAACACATTCTATCAAAGCATGCTTCGTTGGTACGGATCGCCTGAGCCGAGAAATCCACACGCACTCACAGATGCTCAAATTACATACTTCAATACAATCCGTAACGAATTCATTTCTACGGATAGTACTTCACGAATCAACTACACCGAAGATCCCACTCTCTCTGATACTCAGAAAAAAGAAATAACGACTCGACTTCGCACACACGGTATCAACGCAGTGCTACATGGCCACACTGACGAAAATGGAGAAGCGAAAGGAGATGCGTCTCTCCCAATTCTTTCAATCGACAGAAGCGCGTACAAGGGCTCAGAAGGAGTATCAAACCGCCCAACTGCAGTCGCCTCCATATCCACCAGCGGAACACTTTCGTACTACTAAGAGCTAGTAGATTTAGCTAGATTTTTTGCCGTGCATCAGCATTGAAAGCGCATGCTCCATTGAACCTGCGTTCTTAATCTCTCCCCCATTCACGAAGAATATTTGATCTGCGTTGGCAATAGTATGCAGACGGTGTGCAATCACCACACGAGTAGTCTGTTTTGGTAGGGCATCAAGAATTTTTTGCAAAAGCTCTTCTGTTACCGTATCAACGTTTGCTGTTGCTTCGTCGAGAATGAGGAGATCAGGCTTACGAAGCACTGCTCGCATAAATGCAATGAGCTGTTTCTGTCCAAGACTAATTGCGTCCCCAGCTAGTGATATCGGAGTATCAAGCCCTTTTTCAAAACGCACGAGAAGTGAATCGAGCCCAGCCTCACGTAGTAGTTCATGCACTGCGTCCGTATCGAGCTGTACATATTCGTCCATTCCATACACAATATTTTCTTTTACTGTACCCGCAAAGAGAAAAGGTTCTTGGAGAATAAATCCAATTTTCGAAGTACGCTCTTCTGGAGAATATCCACGTATATCTTTACCATGGAGAAATACCGTTCCTTCGCTTGGGTCAAATAAGCGTGCCATAAGCGACGCAGTTGTCGTCTTCCCTCCTCCTGTGGGACCAACGAGAGCGTATGTTTTACCTGCTTCAAGTGAAAAACTGACAGAGCGAAGTACGCGAGTACCATCTGAATACTGAAATCCTACTGCATCAAAAGACAGTACTCCTCCGCTGCGACTCTGAGCAGGGACTTCAATTGTCGCAAGATTATTTTGCAACGAAAGAATATCTGAAATACGATCCCAGCCAGACATTGCGACTTGAAAATTCGTCCAGACTGCGGCGATCTGACGGAGCTGATTGTAGAGAGTCGTAGAATACGCAACAAAACTAATGAGTAGACCAATAGTAAAACTTCCTCGGGAAATAAAATAAACGCCAACCGTTAACGTTCCAAGCTGTGCAAGGTTTGAAGCCAAGCCATACACTGGCTGAAAAACCATATTTGCCACCCCGGCTTTTACTGCATCTTTGTAGTTTTTCTCGTTTACTTCTGCGAAACGCTGACGGAAATAATCACGACGATTAAACGCGACGATTACTTTAAAGTTTTCGATACCTTCTTGTATTTCACTACTGAGCGCTCCGAGACTACCCAAACTTTTTGTATTTCGCGCGCGCATCCATGGTGAAATAATTCTTGAAAACAAAAGAACGAGAACTGCGGGAGCGATTGCAACCGCTCCGAGACGCGGATCAATTGAGATAAGGAATATTCCAGATCCGAGTATCACAAAAAATCCAGAGGCGAACTGAACAAGCGACTGAGAAAGAAACTGATTTAACTTTTCTGTATCGTTATTGATACGAGAAATCAAATCGCCTGACTTATTTTGGTTAAAAAAGGCAATTGGAAGAGATTGCAATTTTTCAAAGATAGAATTGCGAACACTAAAGAGGACATGCTGTCCCACCTTGCCCATCAAGCTAGTCTGTAAGTAGCTTGTAATAAGAGCTCCCACGTAGACAAAAAGCAATATTCCAGAGAATAGTAGTACTCCGGCATAGTTCCCTGCTGTCACATGCCTATCAATAGTAAACCCGATAAGGAGCGGTGCTACGAGTGTGAGTCCGGCGTTAGCAATGATTGCAGTAAGCGCAAACAGTAATCGCTTGCGCTCAGTCAGAAGCAACGGCGTTAAGACGGAAATCGCAGAGAGGATTCCCTTGGCTCGTGGCTCTGTTTTTTCTGGATTAAGCTTGTAGTTCATATGTATTTGTTGACTGCTGAGACTCGACTATTTGCACATACTCAGGACAAGAATCCAGAAGTTCTGAGTGCGTTCCCTGCGCCAAGAGTTCTCCTTCCATCAGCACAATGATTGAATCATACTCTTCCACCGCGGAAATTTTCTGAGTGACGGAAATAAGAGTAAGGTCTGGATAGTTTTTCTCAATATTTTTTAAAATTGCACGTTCAGTATTTGCGTCGACACGCGCAGTGAAGTCGTCGAGAAAGAGTACGCGCGGAGATACTGCGAGAGCGCGTGCGAGCAAGATGCGTTGCTTCTGTCCTCCTGAGAGACTTGTTCCCCGCTCAGAGATAACAGTATCTAAACCATCTGGGAGCGATGCAATAAAGTCTGAGAGTTCAGCTGTTTGAATTGCTCTCTTGAGTGCCTCAGAACTCACTGAAGTTGTAAACGCAATATTCTCACGGATAGTCATGTTAAACATATTGCTATCTTGAAACACCATGGCAACCTGAGTATGAAATGATTCTGGGTCGTAGAACGAAATTGGATGACTATCGTACAGCACTGCTCCGCTCTGTGGAGTAATTAGACCAGTGAGCGCATACAGGAGCTGACTTTTTCCAGCAGCGGTCGGCCCAATGATGGCTGTTTTAGTACCGGAGCGTACAGCAAAGGAAACTTTCTTGAGCGCGTTCTTGTCTCCATAACGCACCGTTACTTCCTGGACACTAATCTCTCCAGAAATCTGCGCCATGCTCGTGCCAACAGTAGCCACTTTCGGAGCAGTAAGTATTTCCTGTATACGTAGATATGACGCAGTAGCCTGTCCAATAATTGTACTCATAAATCCAATCATGATGATTGGGAAAATAAGCATTCCAAGATATGAATAAAAGGCAGTAAACTCTCCGAGCGTCATTGTTCCCTGTATTACATAGTGCCCACCCACTGCAACAATCGTGAGTGTCGCAAGACCCGACACGAAGATAATTATCGGAATAAGCGCAGCAAATAACCCCAAGATAGAGAGGCCAATATCTTGCGCCTTCATATTCGCCTTCAAAAACTTTTGCTGTTCAATCTGCTGTGCATTCAATACGCGAATAATCGCAGACCCAAGAACACTTTCATTGATAACCGTCGCAAGCTTCTCACTGATTTCACGAATACGCAAAAATAACTCTTTCACCTTTCCAAAAATATATCCGAAACTTGCTCCGATTATTGGTATTGTAAGCAAGACAATGAGCGCAAGCTTCCAGTTAATAGAAATTAAAAGAATACTCGCGCCGATAATTACCGCCACAGAAGAAACGATGGT
>CALQZW010000024.1 GCA_943350045.1 Candidatus Nomurabacteria bacterium
CCTCAATATCTGTGATATATACTCTGCCCTGCTTTGTAATTACAGCCTGTACAGTGCAGTATGATTTCAAGCCAAGCGCCGTGTGAGCCTCCTTTGCAATATCTTGAATTTTCTGGCTTTCAGTTGGAGTGAATTGTAAACGTGCATTACTTTCATGTACGGGCATGAAAGTATAGGCAGGGACATTACGGAACCCAGGAGCGACAAGCACCTGCGCCGGAGTACCCATTACTTCTTCTCGTACAACAACTGAGACTCCGAGTGAAGCCATACGCAAAAGCACGTCGTGAAGCTCTTCACGAGTGGCGCAACGAACGGATCCACGAGCGACAGTACGCGAATGTGCCTGCACTCTATACGGCGGAGCAAAACTTCGAAAGACTTTTGTGACTGCTTCGACAACTTCTTGTTCATCTCCAAACTCCCAGACAATGCCGAGCGACTGAGGAGAACGCACTCCATATTTTTTCAACTGATTGCGAACATGGAAACGATTCTCGCCGAGCGGAGAGAGAAACGAGGACAAATGTACATGCGGAATTCCGAGTACTTCAAGAACGCGTGAGTATTGCCCTGTTGTATCGTACACAACGTCAACAGAATTTTTTACTGTATCGTGAGTCACTGGAAGCCCACCTGCATGCCACACACCAAGTCTATCGACAAAAATATCGACTCCGCGATAGTGGTCTTTTGGAAGAGAACGCAAAACAAGCGCTCCATGAGCGAGTGATTGTTCATATGTATCTCCTGCACCACCGCGCAGTACTCCAACACGAATCATATACGTATAGTATACGACACGAGACTACTATTTCCCAAGAAAGTTTTTATTGCGCTGTTTTTTGTGAAGCGTAATTGAAAAGCGATGCGCCTCTGAGTTCGCAAGAAGGATTTCTTTTTTCAAAGTTTTGGCAGTTTCAGCATCTCCGATGATATCTTTTGGCTTATGATGCTCGTCTTTCACAACTGAAACAACGGGAATCTTCAACATGTAGCGGTCGAGTACTCGTTTCCCTACTGCAAGCTGAGCTTCACCTCCATCACAGACAACAACGTCGGGCATTCCCCATTCCGTATGGCGCAATCTGCGCGCGAGAACCTCTTCGAGCGCCCCGGTATCGTTTGCCTCAGAAAATCCTCGAATGTTAAACGAGCGGTATTCTCGTTTACTGACTTCTCCATCCTCAATGACGGTCATGACGCCCACCATATTTTTTCCTCCAAGGTGTGCAACGTCGTAGGCTTCTATACGATGTCCTGCTTTTACTTTTCGCACAGCAATGTCTTCTTTAATGAGCGAGACATCTTTAATATGTTGCAGAGAAAAAATCTGATTGCGAATACGTGACGCATCCTCGAACTCCTCGGCTTTCGCAGAGGCCTTCATGTCTTTTTCGAGTTCTTTTACTAAAGCCTGTTTCTTGCCTTGGAAAAATAGTTTTAGATTGCGAATACTTTTTTTATACGCAGTCACTTTGCTTTCGTCAGAGACATCGGGAGTAAGCCCAAGCTGGCGATAGAACTCGTAGTTGTCTTTTTTTGCAGAACTAGAGTCAACAAACGGAAAAATTTTACGGATGATTTTGAGCGCCTCTTTCAACTGGTTTCCATTTGTAAACGGCCCATACCAATCCTGTATTTTAATTCCCTTCTCAGTACGCATGGTCTCAAAATTAATATTTTTTCCGCGCTCAAGAAGCACTTGTGGTAGTGCTTCGTCGGTAATACAAACGTAATTCCAGCTCTTGTCGTCTTTCTCCTTCGTATTGTAGTACGGCTTATATTTCTTGATCAGGTTCGCTTCAAGGATAAGCGCTTCGAGTACTGAGTCCGTTTCTTCAAAAGAAACACCGGTAGCTTTGAACACCATATCCACAATATGCGAACCACGGGTTTCAATTAAGTCCTTAGCGAAATAGCTTCGCGTGCGGTCGCGAAGGCTAGTAGCTTTTCCGATATACAAAGTCTCGGCACCATTTTTGAAAAAGTATACGCCGGGAGTATCAGGAAGTTTTAGTTTTGCCAGTTCTTGACTTTTCACAGGAGTATTATAGTATAAAAATCAAACAAATTCAAACTCAATATGAGACAAGAAATAAAGCAATTGATTTTAGCAAAAGGATTAGTCCTCGTTTCAGGATGGCTACTCTGTAAATTTGGAATAGCTCCGATAAATCGTATTTTTCTCAATCTGAATGAAAAAGAAGCAATGGTATTCGTATTTGTACTTCTTCTGACTATAGTCTTGGTAAGTCATCCAATGGCTTGGATAATAACAAGAACCAGTCAGTTAATATTCCCTTTGAGAAAAAGGACAATAAACTGGTAAGGTTTAGAGAAAAGAAATTAATTTTTAAAAAATCTTCGTCATCGAAGCCGGACTTGTCCGGCTTTTTTTATTTCCTCTTCAAAATTTTCTTGAGGTAGTAGCCAGTGTGAGATTTTGGATTGTTGGCCACATCTTCTGGAGTTCCTTTAGCAACAACTTTTCCTCCCTTGTCTCCCCCTTCAGGTCCGAAGTCGATAAGATAGTCAGCACATTTAATTAGGTCGAGGTTGTGTTCAATCACAACAACACTGTTTCCACGGTCAACAAGCTTTTGCAAAACATTTACAAGGTTTGCGACGTCGTCGTAGTGGAGTCCCACTGTTGGCTCGTCGAGCAAGTACATGGCTTTGTGAATAAACGGACGATAGAGCTCGCTCGCGATTTTCACACGCTGAGCTTCTCCTCCAGAGAGCGTTGTGGCATTTTGTCCGATGCGGATATAGCCGAGTCCAACGTCGAGCAATGTCTGTAAGCGGTCTGAGATTGCAGGAATATCACGGAAGAATGTATTGGCTTCTTCGACCGTCATTTCAAGTACGTCAAAGACACTCTTTTTCTTGTATTTTACTTTGAGAGTTTCCTTTTCAAAACGCTTTCCATCACAGACATCACAGGTAACATACACAGTTGGAAGGAAGTGCATTTCAACGGCAATAACTCCGCGACCTTCGCAGGCCTCACAGCGACCGCCTTTTACATTGAAAGAAAAACGGTTTGATTTCCAGCCACGCAATCGAGCTTCCTCTGTCTCGGCAAACATGTCACGGATGTGTTCCCATGCACCGGTATATGTTGCGACGTTCGAGCGCGGAGTACGGCCAATAGGGCTCTGGTCAATCAAGATTGCGCGAGTGAGATATTCACGGCCGAGGAACTTTGCACAGTTGTAAATATTGTTTGAACGGTATTTTTTGTCGAACTGTGCAGAGAGGTTTGCGGCGAGAACGTCGTCCATAAAGGAAGACTTCCCTGCTCCAGAGACTCCGGTGATACAGACAAGACGGCCGAGCGGAATCTCAACATTGATATTCTTGATATTGTGAATCGTCGCTCCAATAATCTCGAGCTGACCCTTGTTGCTATCACGACGCTTTTCCGGAACGGGAATTTTTTCTTCTTCGCGAAGATATGCAAGCGTGCGACTCTTTGAAGGATTTGTTTTCGCAGTAAGGAGTTTGTCGAGCCAGTCGGCAACGATAATATTTCCGCCGTGCACTCCAGCAGCAGGACCGATATCTACGATATAGTCTGAAGCATAAATAGTGTCTTCGTCGTGTTCAACAACCAGAATTGTGTTTCCAAGATCGCGAAGCTCAAGCAGTGTTGCAATGAGTTTGTCGTTGTCTCTTTGGTGAAGTCCGATAGTTGGCTCGTCGAGTACGTACATTGCGCCCACAAGGCGTGAACCGAGCTGCGAGGCAAGACGGATACGCTGAGACTCTCCTCCAGAGAGTGTGTTGGCACGGCGATCAAGCCCAAGATAGTCGAGACCGACATTGAGCATGAACTTCACACGGTCGCCAATTTCTTTCAAAATGGCAGTTGCGATTTCGCGCTCCTTGGCAGTGAGTTTTACTTTCGTAAGAAACTCATGTGCTTCACGCACGGTCATTTTTGCGAAATCTACAATATTTTTTCCGCCGTCTTTTCCTCCAAGAAACACATTAAGTGCTTCTTCGCGAAGACGGGCGCCTCCACAGGCGTCACACACCTCTCCTCCGATGAAGTGTTTTGTTCCAAGGCCGTTACACGCAGGACATGCTCCATACGGAGAGTTAAATGAAAACAAACGAGGCTCGATTTCTGGAAACACATAGCCATCTTCTGGACAGACGAGTTTTGCAGAAAGAAGCGTGTCTTCTTCTGGAGTGATGATACGAATGAGACCGTCGGACTCTAAAATAGCGCGCTCAATTGCTTCTGCAAGACGCATTTCCAAATCCGCAGGTCGGTCAGTAAACTCATGCACAGCAAAAGAATCGATCATAATATCGATGTCGTGTTTCTTTGTTTTTGAAAGTTCTACACGCTCGCGGAGATTGTGAGTGACTCCATCGATACGAGCAGTCTCATATCCCTTACTGAGCATGTCATACAAAAGCTGGTAGTATTCCCCTTTTCGTCCACGCACCATTGGCGCATAGATTTCAATCAGAGCGTCGTTCCACGATACGCCCATGACGGACTTCTCTTTTCCTTTCGTATTCTTTAAAAAATCTTTTACTTTCTTGAGAACGAAATCAGAAATTTCCTGATTGGAAAGTTTCTTTACTTCAAGACCACTGATGGGAGAAAACGGACGACCAATACGCGCATATAAAACGCGGAGATAGTCGTAGATTTCGGTAATGGTTGCAACTGTTGAACGAGGATTGTTTGAGCGAGATTTTTGGTCGATTGAAATTGCCGGAGAGAGTCCAGTAATCTCGTCGACATCAGGCTTTGGCATCTGCTGGAGAAACTGACGAGCATAGGAAGAAAGCGACTCAACATATCGTCGCTGCCCTTCGGCAAAGATTGTGTCAAAGGCAAGAGAAGACTTACCAGAACCAGACATTCCGGTTATAGCAATCATTTTGCCACGAGGCATCTCGACGCTCACATTTTTGAGATTGTGAGTGCGAGCACCGATGACACGTATCCAATTCTGCTGGTCGTTCTCTTTACTCATTTATTGCTGAACGATAATTGTTGCGACGTTTTCACCTGTACCACAGTCAACGTCGAGCATCTCTGGAAGATTTTTTGAAGAGAGCTCAAGTGTTGTAAATCCCCACGCAGGAATAGTTACAGTGCGAAGTGTTCCGATACGAATAGTTCGTGACTCAGCTGAGCGATTGTCGAGCATGATACGAGTACCTGTTTTGTACGTAGGAGTGTTTGGAGTTGCCTGACATACGCGGTCAAACTGAATACGCTTGTCTGCGTACTGAGCAAGTGCTTCATCATATGAAAGTACGACAGTTGCAGGCTGAGCTGGAACTACAGCTGGACGTTTCGTAGTTGGAGTAACAGGCTTCTCTTCTAGTGTAATTTCAGGGACTACAGGAAGCGCTTCTGGCTCCTGTTTACGAACCAAGGCGATGATACCCCATACAAGAAGTACTCCGAGAATTACAGCACCAATAATGCGGATATTTTTGTGTTTCTGTGTCATAGAAGCATATTATACCATATATTTAAGGCAAAAACAACGCACATATAATTTCTTTTTGTGCGTTGTTTTAGTTCCTAAATCTGCTCAATAATCACATTCCTTCCCCCTCCCCCACGTGGAGTCTCTTCAGACCCAGCCGGCATTTCAGCCGTCTCGGCGAGTTCTGAAGCAACAGTCACTGATGCAGGGACTATCTTCGTTCCATCTGTACCCACACATCCTTCAAGAGAGATCTTTGCTTCTTGTTTGATTCCAACAATGATTTCCTGATATGTTCTTGAGATTCCCGGACGCATGTCTTCACTTGGCTCCTTACTCTCTCCGCTCCATCCTTGCACGGCAGGTGTACTTGTTCCTACACATGTCTTTGGTGCAATATTCAATGCAGTCCACGAGACAGTTGCAACAACAGTGTCTTCGTCAATCTTGCGACTGCTAATGACGTTGAGAGATATTCGCGGAGCAGTTCTTCCCACTTCTGGTGGAGTAGTCTCACGCGCTGGCTGTACGAGCGGAAGTGTGTCAAAAGAAATCTCAGCAAAGTAGTCGGCGATTTCCTGTGCAATTGGAGTGTCTGATCCGTAAGTCACGATTCCACCGATTGGCACAGAACGCACTCCTCCACCCGATCCAGCACCTGCACCGGTGTCAGTACCTACTCCTCCGCCAGTGAGACAGGTAGCGCGTGGAATGATGAAGGAGCTGCGGGTGCCTTGAGCGGTCCCACCCGCTCCACTCGCGATGGCGCGGTAGTAATATGTAGTGTCACATTCAAGTCCTGAGATTGGAAGCGAGAACGAACCAGTTGCCACCATTGCTGGAGACACTGTTGCAGTTGACCCATATGTTAAGGCAGTTCCATATTCAAACCCAACAGTTGCACTTGGCCATGAGGCGATGAATGTAAGCAAACCATTGAGGGTCGCAGTTCGTCCGGAGAGAGATGCAGTTCCTGTGTAGACTGCAGGAGATCCACAGGGGTCAGTGGTAAAGACTACATTCGCCCCAGTTGCAGTTCCTCCAGTACTTGTGGCATATGCGCGGAAGCTATATGGAGTACCACAGAGAAGCCCTGAGATTGATTGTGTAAAGGGACCACTTGTTGTCACCGTACCAGCGGTGGCAGTAGAGCCGTACGTAGAGGTAGCTCCATATTCAAATCCAACAGTAGCAGTTGTCGCAGTTCCCATACTCACAATAGTTCCACGGAGAATGGCTGTTGAGCTTGTAACGCTGGTAGCCGCGACGGTGTTGACTGTAACCACTCCAACAGGAGTACACGGAGCAGTGGTAAATGTCATACCGGAGCCATATACGACACTTCCTGTGTTTGAAGCGCGGGCGCGATAGTAGTAGGTGGTGTTACAGGTAAGTCCTGTTGCGAATATTGAAGAGAACGAACCTGAGACCAACGACGGAGCTGGAGTTGTTGCCACAATTGTTGTTCCAAATGAGGGAGTCAGTCCATATTCAAATCCAACAGATGTACTCGATGTAAGAGATGAGGCAAGGCTTCCGTTGAGCACTGCAGATGTTGGAGTAATTGAAGACGCAGGAAGTGTTGTCGCAGAGAATCCGAGTGAACAGGTAGGTGTAGTAAAGGAGAGCTCAGAACCAACCCCTCCGATTGGAGCAGAACTTGTAGCATATGCGCGGTAGAAATATGTCGTACCACAAGAGAGTCCGGTGACAGTCTGCGCAAAGGCACCGGTAGCAGTACGTGCAAGACTTGCAGTTCCTGTTGATCCAGATGGAAAACCACTAGCTGTTGCATACTGGAAGTTCACATTCACTGCAGGAAGGCCCCCCATGCTGGTGAGGTTTCCGTTGAGGACTGCAGATGTAGCAGTTACCGATCCAGACGATACAGTAGTAATCGCAGGAAGTGCTACAGGAGGACACGGTAAGGTGTTAAACACACCTCCACTACCAGATACCGTACCAGCTGGGCCGGTTACATATGCAATATAGTAATAGACCGTTCCACACGAGAGTCCAGATACTGATACGCCGTACGGTCCCAAAGCAGACGTTGTAACTCCTGAGGATACAGTTCCATATGTAGGAGTAGTTCCATACTCCACACCAACAACGACAGACGGAGCAAGTCCGAGACTGGTGAGGTTCCCCCACAACACAGCATCAGTTGTTGTCACACCGGTCGCACTACCTGTTGTGACAGTTGGAGTAGCACATGGCTCTGTGGTAAATGACGACTCACTACCCACAGCTCCAAGTCCTCCACTGATTGTGGCGTATGCACGGTAGTAGTACGTAGTACTACAAGAGAGTCCGGTGAGTGAGCGAGTAAATGGTCCAGCAGTAGGCATAACTGCAGTAGCTGTAGAAACCCCACCGGAAGCAAGTCCACTGGTTGTTCCATAGACAAAGTATGTCGTTGCACTTGGAGCACCTCCGAGCGAAGTAAGCATTCCGTACACAGACGCACTGGTTGTTGTGATACTACCAGACGCTCCAGTGGTTACACCAGGAGTTGGACATGGGATGACGAATGTTTGGTTTGAGCCAAAGACAGTTCCTGAAGGGCTCACTGCACGCGCCCGATAGTTATACGTCGTATTACACGAGAGCCCAGACGTAACACCTGCACTAAACATTCCTGGTGCCGTCATAGCAGGAGTAGAAGGAGTTGCAACAAGTCCGTAGGCAGTCGTCGTTCCATATTCAAAACTTACGGTAGCAGATGAGCCTCCTGTACTCGTAAGATTTCCATTTAAAGTAGCCCCCGATGTAAATCCGACCGATGTCGCACCGAGTGTTGTTACGCTTGGTGGACAAGCACTCGTAGTGAAAGAAACCTCGGAGCCAAGAGCAGATATTACACCTCCTGTCTCTGCATATGCGCGATAGAAGTATGGAGTGTTACAAGTCAGTCCGGTAATCGGAGTCGAAAGTGCGCTTGGAGCAGAGAGGACAACTGAAGCAGTCGCAGTAGATCCAGAAGAAAATCCACTTGTTGTTGAGTATCTAAAATATGTCGTCACACTAGAAGTTCCTCCTGTACTCGAGAGTGTTCCCTTCAACGTAGCTCCTGTCTGAGAAATATCAGTCGCTGAGTTCGTGGTAATAGTAGGAACACCACATGGAGCAGTGGTGAAAGTTGCAAAAAGTTTGTCGACACCATGCACAGTACCTAAAGAATTCGTACTGTAGGCACGGTAGTGATACAGAGTGTTACAAGCGAGACCAGAGATAGATTGATTAAAAGAACCCAGTATTGAAGGAGAAGAGGTTGGCGTAGTGGTTGTGTATGTACCAGTACTTAAATACACAGCATCCGTTGCATATTGAAATCCAACGTTAGCACTTGCAGTCCCCACTAAATCAAGAACTGAGCCGTATAGAGTCGCAGCTGTTCCAGTCGTAGCATCTACTGCAGCAGAGTCTGTGGTGACAGGTGGAACCCCTCCGATATATGTCCAGATGCGGGAATTTGTTGCGGTTGCGATTACTCGATTACCATCTGCAGACAAAGAGATACTAGTCCACTCACGAGTATCGGGAACGAGTTCAGAATTCCATGTGACACCTCCGTCGGTTGAGGTGTAGATATATCCACTAAACACTACAGCTAAAAGTTTGGTTCCGTCGGAGGAAGAAGCTATAGAGCGCCATGCTCTTGAACCAACACTTACGCGCGCAACCCAAGTAGTACCTCCGTCAGTGGAAGTATAGATGTAACCGCCATTTGCTACAGATACCAATTTTGTACCATCACTCGAAGAAGCAACGGAATACCACGCCCGATTTCCAGCACTTGTGCGCTCAGTCCAGGTAGCACCTCCGTCAGTTGAGGTGTAGA
>CALQZW010000025.1 GCA_943350045.1 Candidatus Nomurabacteria bacterium
GCCGAAGTCATCACGCTCTTAAGAGCGCCGGCTTTTCGATTTGTACTCACTGTCAGGCAATGCGTAAACCGCACACTGTCTGTGCTTCTTGCGGATACTACCGCGGACGCAATGTTCTTAATCTTGTAAAAAAGGTTGAGAAAAAGCAGGCAGCGCGCAAAATAGCAGCTAAATAATCATACTCTCTACGCAGTGCAGAGAGGAGAGATTTAGAATATACCCATATTCTATATTGTCTTTTCTTCGTTTCGTATCGTTCTTTTAGTCATCATTTTAGACTTTACAATGGCAAATAGGCACCTTTCGCGGTCAATCGTTCTCCAGACACTCTTTGAATGGGATTTTAAAAATCACCCCGAAGAAGTGGTTTTTGATATTCTCGAGCGTAACGAATCCGAGTTTGCCCCAGGGAACGAAGACATTCCGTTTATGCGTAAGCTCGTAAGCTACGTCATTACCAAGCGTGAAATCATCGACCAGATTATTGAGAAAGCTGCTCCAGAGTGGCCTATTGCAAAAATCAATGCAGTAGACCGCAACATCTTGCGTGTTGGACTCGGAGAACTATTGTTTGGCGACCATCAAGAAGTACCACCGAAGGTTGCTATAAATGAGGCTATTGAACTTGCGAAAACATTCGGAGGAGATAGTTCGAGCCGTTTTATAAACGGAGTACTCGGCGCCGTGTATAAAGAAATCGGCGAGCCGGGTAAAGACCAGATTTCAAAGCGTCAGAAAAAGAACGAAGAAGTAGACCTCTCTACAATTCCTACAGAACAGAAAGCTGGAGCACTTATCTATGCTCGTCGTGGCGATGAAATTTTCTTTGCCATGGTGCATGATATTTTCGGATACTGGACACTTTCCAAAGGCGGAGTAGAGGCAGGCGAGACTGCAGAAGAAGCGGCCGTCCGTGAAATCAAAGAAGAAATAAATCTTGATATTACAATCAAAGATAAAATTGGTGAGAGTGAATACATTGCCTCACATCCTCAGAAAGGAAAGATTCGCAAAAAGGTAACATTCTTTTTGGCTGAATCAGAATTCGTTCCAGTAACACTTGAAAATAATTCCGGAGGACTCGACTCTGCTCGTTGGTTCTCGCTCTCAGAAGTTGCCGACTTGAAAATGTACGACGACGTGACTGGGTACATGGCACAGGCCATCACCAAACTCGTTGGCTAACTCCCAACAAAAACTACAAGTAATATACCCTCTAAACATATGTCAGAAAGACTTACTCGTGATTGGAAGCCGTTTGAAGAAAAGATTGGGTGTACGTTTAAAAATACCGACCTTCTTGCGCAGGCGTTCATTCACCGTTCCTTTTTAAATGAAAACCCTCGCATTGGATTTGATCACAACGAACGCTTGGAGTTTCTTGGAGATGCAGTACTTGAGCTCGTCGTTACTGACTTTTTATACAAAACATACCCTGAGTCTCCAGAAGGAGAACTTACTTCATATCGCGCAGCTTTAGTAAATGCTGTTACGCTCGCAGAAGTTGCTCAGAATATCGGAATGAACGAGTACCTTTTCCTCTCTCGCGGAGAAGCGAAAGATACAGGGAAAGCACGACAATATATTTTAGCGAACGCCTTTGAAGCACTTGTAGGAGCAATGTATCTCGACCAGGGATATGCAGTTGCCGAGACATTCATTTCAAATGTCTTGCACGTACGCACAAATGAAATTGTAAAGAATAAATTGTGGCGTGACTCAAAGAGTCTTGTACAAGAAAAAGCTCAGGAACATCTTGGAGTTACTCCTTCATACAAAGTCATTCGCGAAACTGGTCCTGATCATGACAAACACTTTACCATTGGCATATATTTCGGAAATGAAAAAATTGCAGAAGGTCGTGGTCACTCAAAACAGGAATCTGAACAAGCAGCTGCTCGCTCTGCTCTTGAAGTAAAGCGTTGGTTAGATTAAAATAGAAGGAGAATGCTCAAAAAGCTCGAAATCTCTGGATTCAAATCGTTTGCGAAAAAGACGACGCTTTCTTTTGATACGCCACTGACTGCAATTGTCGGACCAAACGGTTCCGGTAAATCAAACGTCGTTGAATCAATTCGCTTCGTTCTTGGTGAACAGTCAATTAAATCTCTTCGTGGAAAAGGGGGAAGTGACATGATTTGGAAGGGCTCAAAGTTACTCGGTCCAATGCAAAAGGGCCGTGTCGCTATTACGTTTGATAACACAAACAGACAGTTCGCCTTTTCAAATTCTTCTGGCGCTCCAGCTGACCTTTCGTTTGATGAAATCACGCTTGTGCGTGAAGTCTCAATGGATGGTGGAAGTTCATATAGTATCAACGGCTCAGGGGTTCGTCTTAAAGACATCACTGAGCTTCTTGGTTCTGTGAATATTGGAACAACGGGGCACCATATCATTTCTCAGGGTGAAGCCGACCGTCTGCTCTCTGCAACAGCAAAAGACCGTCGTGGAATGGTGGAAGATGCACTTGGACTGAAAGTGCACCAAGTTCGCATTCGTGAGAGTGAGCGCAAGCTCGAAAAAACTGCACTGAACATGAAAGAAGTGCAGGCACTTCGTCGCGAACTTGCCCCGCATCTTTCCTTCCTCGGAAAGCAGGTAGAAAAAATTCAAAAAACAGAAGAGCTTCGCAATGAGTTTGCCGAGCTATTTCGTCAGTACGCACATGACGAATCTTCAGCCATCGTTTTTCACGAGGCGCGTTTTCGAGCAGAAGAAGAACGTGCACGCAGAGAACTACAAGAAGCTCAGGCAAAGGCAGCTCCAAGTGCGGCCGATCCATTTGTTTCTGAACGTTCGGCCGCACTTGCACGCCTGCGTGAATGTGAACAAAAACAATCCAACCTTGCACGCACTCGCGACGACCTCGGACGAGCGCTTGGACGTATTGAAGGAAAACTCGACGCACTCTCTGTTACTGCTCCTGTCTCTGGACCTGCGTCTATTTCCACCGCTCGCGTTGAAGCACTGTGTAGCGATATCGTCACAGCAATCACAGAAGCAGAGTCCTCCGGTGACGCACATATTCTTCGCACTGCCTTCTCTCAGCTTAAATCAAAAGTGCAGTCATTCGTGCAGTCACTTCGTGGAAGTGCTCCCGTTGTCGACACTACAAGTATCAAAGCGGGAATCGAAGCCGAGCGGGCAACGCTTGAGGCACAGCTCTCTAGTATCGACCAGCAGGCACAAGAGGCCTCAGCGGCCCTTGTGGAGGCTCGAGCAGTGCTTGCAAATATCGAACAGAAATCAATGGAGGCTCAGCGTAGTTCTTTCTCTGCGCTCGCAACAATCGCAACGCTCGAAGGAACACTTCGTGAGTGTTTGCTTCGCGCGGAGAATATCGCTCGTCGAAAGGCAGTACTTGCCGACGAAGTACGCGAAGCCGAGGCTCTTGTTGGCGGAGTGTTTTCACTTGCTCAAGAAGGAAGAGAAGACACTCCAGAAATTTCTGCCGAGCGTGAGTCGCTTCACCGCAAGCTTGAACGTGTAAAAATTAAACTCGAAGACGCCGGAGCGGCTAGTGGAGCAGAAGTGCTCAAAGAGTACGAAGAAACAAAAGAACGTGACGCCTTTTTGCTCCGTGAACTTACTGACCTCGAGTCGAGTATTACTGCACTCCGTACGCTCATCACTGAACTTCGCGACACTATTGAGCGTGCCTTCAAAGAAGGAGTAGAGAAAATCAACACGCAGTTTGGAGAATATTTCAAACTCATGTTCGGCGGAGGAAGCGCCTTTCTTTCCATCTCAGTTGAGCACCGTCGTCAGCGAGAAGACGAAGAACCTGTTGATTCCGACGAGCTTCCATTTGAGCATGGTATCGAAATTAATGTCTCACTCCCGCACAAGAAAGTTCGTGATCTTCATATGCTCTCGGGAGGGGAGCGCTCTCTCGTTTCTATAGCCCTCCTCTTTGCAATGAGTCAGGTAAACCCACCACCATTTCTCGTGCTCGACGAAACAGACGCAGCGCTCGACGAAGCAAACAGTCGCAAGTATGGAAACATGCTCGACTTGCTCTCTCAGCATTCAAAGCTTATTGTCGTCACACACAATCGCGAAACTATGTCTCGCGCCCAAGTCCTTTACGGAGTGACTATGGGAGTAGAAGGAGCTTCGAAATTACTTTCTATTAAGTTCGACGAAGCAGTGCAGATTGCGAAATAAACCTTAAGGAGAAAGAAAGCCTAGCTATTGACAGCTAGGCTTTTATTATTCTATAATTTTTCTCACATTCATTCACAATAAAAATAGACACATGAAGCAGAAGTTTGTTCTTTTTTTGCAGTATACTAACCAGCTCGTCGTTCCATCAGATGATGAGTTACTCGAGGGCTCAGATGCTGGATTGAGTTTGGGTACCCCGGGGTACGCGTTGCCAATTACTATAGTGTTGTTAATTGTTTTAATTTATTTTTCGCATCGTTTCTTGAAATGGCACGAAAAAAAATTTCCTGGTGAGTAAATAATAGCCTTCCCGATATGTCGGGAAGGCTATTTCTTTACATTTACTGATGTGAGGAGTATATTTTTTGTATTGCTCATTCAAAACTATGTAACATGCTCAAATTCCTTTTTTCAGGTAACTTCTGGGGGCCGATGGTGCTATGTCTCTTAATCGCTTCGTTTTTTTGTATGTGCTTGTTTGTCATATGGAGTCAGCAAGCAAAAAAGAAAAAAGTATCTAAAACCTAAAACAGCGGCAAATATATTGCCGCTGTTTTCTATTTCTCAATCGTAACTGAAAATTCTTTTGAGATTTTTGTTGGGAATGTCTTTACGTCGCTAATTGTGTTTCCGGTAAGTGTTGCTGTTGCGTAGAGTCCTTGCATTGTCTCAGGCGAGAAGTATTGGTCGAAGATAAAGTTTCCGAGACTGTAGAGAATGCTGGCATCTTTGTACTCTCCAATATCTTGCGCAACATGTGGGTGGTGTCCGACAATCATACTTGCTCCGCTGTCGATTGCTTTCTTTGCAAGTTCTTCTTGTCGAACGTTGTGAATCGGTTTGTATTCGTCGCCCCAGTGGAAGGATACGACGAGGGCGTTTACTTCGGCGCGAGCAGAGGAAATTATTTTTTCAAAATCAGGATCTGAGGCGAGGAGGATTCCACTCTTTGTTTCTGTTGCCGCGAGGTCGTTTGGTCCAACGTCAGTGAAGCAAAGGAATCCGACGCGAAGTCCTGAGTCTTCGATGATTGCGGGCCGCGCCGCTTCGGCTTTATTGCTTCCCGCTCCGCAGGCAAGCAGTCCGGCCTCTTTGATGTGTACGAGAGAGTCATCGAAGGCGGCGCGGCCCCAGTCTCCCACATGATTATTCGCAAAAGAAACTACATCAATTCCAGCATTTTTAATAACAGGCAATACTGCAGGATCCATACGGAACGAGTACAAGTTTTTCTTGTCTACACCCTTTGTACTCACTGGTCCCTCTAGGTTTGCAAATGTAATTGCAGGCTCGGCGAGTGCTCCTGCGTTTTCAAAAAGCTTTGCGTAATCTCCACCAAAGTTCTTTTTTACAGAAGTCTTTACTCCACGGTCGAGCATGATGTCTCCAGCGAAACCTAGGGTAACCTGGGGTAGATCTTTTTCTTTCGGAAGGGAATCAACCACAGAGGCAGTCAATGCCGACCCTGAATTTTTTGTATGTTTAAGCCATTCAAAACTTCCTCCAGCAACTCCTGCTACAACGGCAAGAGCAAGAAGAGAAAGTAATACTTTTTGATCGTTATATGATTTAATGATTGCCATATGAATTATTGAGCTAACGTGTAGTCTATCTGTCTTCGCTCAGGATCTGCACGAGCGATTTGTACTTGTATTGTATCACCAATACGGAAAGTACGTTTACTTGTTTCCCCAACAAGTGTGGCGAGTTTTGGATTTAAAATATATGACTCATTGTTCAGCGACTTCATGCTGACTAAACCTTCAGCCGTTGTTGCCTTGTCTCGGACATACAAACCCCATTCCGCAATTCCGGTAATTGTTCCAGTGATTGTTTCTCCAACATGCAGCGCCATATATTCAGTAAGTTTGAGTTTAACACTTTCGCGCTCTGCTTCAGCTGCGCGTACTTCACTCATTGAACACAGGCGTGCGATACGTTCATACATTTTGCGTGTATCCGCTGGTGCGGGCGAGTTTGCAAGCGCTGCGCGTACAAGGCGGTGAATGACGAGGTCGGGATATCGGCGAATAGGGGAGGTGAAGTGAGCATAGTGTTCAAACTGCAGTCCGTAGTGCCCAACATTTTTTGTTGAGTACACAGCCTTGCTCATCGAGCGAACGATGAAAGAAAGAGCAGTTTGCTTCAGGTCTCCCGCATCAAATCCTTTGAGCGTCTTGCTGAGTGCTCGTGGGTCTATCGATCCATCGGAGCGAAGTGTGAGTGGGTGGCCAATAGAGCGCATAAAGAAGGCAAGGTCTTCGGCCTTTTCTTCGCTTGGTTGGTCATGTACGCGGTAGAGCACGGCATATCCTTTTGGATCGTTGTGGTCGTGCTTCTTTACTGATTTGCCAGGCCGGCCTCCATTTTCAAGAAACTCTGCGATGCGACTGTTTGCCAAGAGCATGAGTTCTTCGATAAGGAAGTGACTATCGGTACGAATTTTCTTTACAATTTTTTCTACTTTTCCATCTTTGTCGATGATGACTTTGATTTCTTCTTGCTCAAGAACAAGCGCTCCATTTGCAACACGTTTCTTTCCAATATTTTTTGAAATGGTATCGGCGATAAGAAGCTCTGCCTTGAGTGGATGGTCTTCTCCGTCAATTACTGCCTGCGCAGATTCATAGGTAAAACGCTCAGCTGAGTGAATGATTGTCGGACCAAACCATGCACCTTTTTCTGTTCCATCTGGAGAAAATGTAATGACGGCACTCATGGTGAGGCGGTCTACGTGTGGCAAAAGAGAACAGAGATCGTCGGAAAGTACATGGGGAAGCATCGGAATTGTACGGTCGACAAGATACACGGAGTTTCCTCGCTTGAGTGCTTCAGTATCGAGTGCTGTCTTTGGACGAACATAGTGTGATACGTCGGCGATGTGTACTCCGATTTCAATATCTCCAGATGCGAGCGTTTCAACAGAAATTGCATCGTCGAAATCTTTTGCGTCGTATGGGTCAATAGTGAATGTTACAACTTTACGGAAATCGCGTCGTCCGCGAATATCTTCTTCACGAATTCCACGCTTGTCTATTTCCTTTGCTTCTTCAAGCACCGCAGAAGGGAACTGCTCAGTAAAGCCACGCTCAAGAGCAATGGCCTGCATTTCTGTTTCGTGTTCTCCTGGCTTACCCAAGAGGCGCACAACATGTCCCTCTGGATTTTTCTTTGGGTTCGTCCATGAATCCATGGCAACGTATACACGGTTACCTGGAACTGCTCCGGCGAGCTTTTCTTTTGGGATAACTATCTCGGCGTACATCTTTGGATCAGATGCCTTGAGAATATATTTTCCGTTGTCGATGAGAAGGACTCCTGTGAACTCTGTTTTTGCACGAAGAACTATCTCTACTATGCGTCCAACTGTTTCCTGTGTCTCAGTCGCAACACCTTCTTTTTTTACATTTGATTTAAAGCGTGAAGGCTGAATATTTTTCTTACCGATAACTTCAACAAGGACTTCGTCTCCGTGGAGCGCAGTGTTCATGTCATTTTCAAAAATACGGATTCCTTCTGGGTATTCCAGGCACTTAACAATACCGCCACCGCGACCGATTACTATAAATGTACCTTCTATACGAGGAGATGTCTTCATGAGAGTACTATACCATATTTATGAAGGTATTTCAGATGGTTTCTGGGGGTACTTGATTTTTTTATGCTTTCTGGTAATATACCCGGTACATATGTTGATGATTCGAATGCAGAGAATTGGACGCAAGAACGAGGCACATTTTCGTGTCGTTCTTACTGACTCCAAAAACGCCGCGAAAAGCGGAAAATTTAGTGAAATCCTCGGATTCTACAATCCAAAGTCTGGCGAAGT
>CALQZW010000026.1 GCA_943350045.1 Candidatus Nomurabacteria bacterium
TGAAAGAAGTCCGCGAACTGTAGATGATGCCGTCGGGAGATTGATAGTTACCACTGATCCTGAAGCTGAAATGCCGGCATCAGTACCTGCTGTGCCAAGGGCGATGGAGACAGCTCCTGTTTGACCATTGAGTTCAGTGACGCCGCCGGCGCCCCCCGCCACATCCCAAACCGCTACTCCAGAAACATCTCGAGCTACCCACAAGACGTCGTCCGATTCGTTGTACCACAAACTACCCACAGAGTATCCATCAGCAGCGTTGTTTGTTCCATCTGGATCACCTGGCTCGTTGAGACTGTGTTTGATGTTTATATCAACATAACAGTTTAGAGCTCCCGGAGCACATCCTGGGTCGAGAATTGCCTCTCCTACAGTAAACGGAGATCCGGGTGGAGTAGCGAATGCGAATGTCGCCGCGCTGAACATGACAAGAAAAAGCAGAGTAAAAATCATTGGGCGATTTTTGCCGGGAATTTTTTCAAAAATGTTCTTAATGATGCGTAGCATGAGAAATCAAAATGGCGCGAACGTACTCGCTGATGCCTATACCTATTAGTATACGGCACAGAGAGTGTTCACGCCATCGATTTCGTGTGGATTATCTCACCTCAAACCCTTTTGTTTGCAACGCAGAATATATTTTTTCCACAGTTGGTTGTACATCTTCGTCGGTGAGTGTCTTTTCGTGTGACTGAAATACAAATCGCAGTGCAATTGATGTTCTGTTTTCTTTCGTAAACGTGTCGAAGACTTCTGGACTACGCACAAGAAATTCTCCTCCGAGCTCTGTTCCAAGCAGTACTAATTCGTTCGCATCTGTACCTTCTGGAACCCACACTGCAATGTCTCGAACGATGAATGGGTACACGCTCCATGGAGTAAATTTCTGCCCGAGAGATTCTTTTCCAGAAAATGTGACTGTTTCGCTACGAAGCGGAAAATCTGAAAGCGAGAACTCAGTAATTCCCTTCTTGTCTGCATATGCAACATGCATTTCTTCGTCGCCAGTTTCATTTGGAAAGACTGTTCCGATCTCAAAGAGTTTTACTTCAGAGAGTCCGAGTAGCGGTGCGTTGAGACGGTTTTCTTCGTAGGCTTTTTTGAGTCCGTCTGAGAGATTTGTTCGGAGAGAGTCTTTGCCTTTTACTCCGCGCGCAACTGTAATTTTTCCTTTCGGACAGAATGAGTACGTGATTGTTTCGGAATATCCGTCGTGCAAAAGTTGCGCGCGAATACTCTGCGTTCGCTCATGTGTTTCATTTACTTTTGCAGATGTATGTTTCTCTGGAAGTATTCCCTGAATTTTTTCATATCCATACATGCGTCCGATTTCTTCTGCGATGTCATGCTCGCCTACGAGGTCGAGGCGTAGCGCTGGAACTGTGAGCGTTACGATGTCTCCCCCACGAGAGAATGCGTGTCCGTGTACAGTGAGCATTTTTTTAATCTCTTCTGCGGAAATTTCTACTCCAATTTTCTTACACACGTTTTTTATTGAAAAAGAAAGCTGGCGTGGTGCTTGTGGAGCTGGATATATATCAACGATATCTTCACACTGAGCGCTCGGGCAGAGCTCCATAACAAGAGCAGTGAGTGCACGCATAGCAGTCGGAACGAGATCGGGAGAGAGGTCGTTTTCAAATCGTTTCGCAGCGTCAGAGAGTGCTCCGAGTCGGCGAGCTGTTTTGCGAACAGAGACAGGGTTAAAATTTGCTACTTCAAGTACAATATCTGTTGTTGCATCAGAGATACCAGAGTGCGAGCCACCTTTTACTCCGGCAACTGCGAGTACTGTTTCAGCGTTCTCTCCCCCACAGACAACGAGGTCTGTGTCTTTGAGCTGTGCCTGAATTTTTTCAGAACCAACGAGTTCAAGTACTTCACCTTCGCGCGCAGTACGAAGTGTAATATTCTGTCCTACTTTCGCAAGGTCAAAGGCATGACACGGATTTCCCAAGTCGTACATGACGATGTTTGTCGCATCCACAATGTTGTTTATACTTCTCTGCCCTATTGCAGTAAGGTGCTCTACCATCCATTGTGGAGATGGTGCGACGGTAATACCGCGGATAATGCGAGCGCTAAAGCGACGCACGAGTGGAGTTGCAAGCGTAACAGTCAGCGCCGTGGGTGAAGATGACGGAATAGTGTAGCTCTCAATTGGATCTACAAATGAAAGTCCGAGCAGGCCAGCGAGCTCACGCGCCACTCCTTGATGCGAGAGCAAATCATGCGCACGATTCGGTAAAATATTTATATCAAACACCGTATCACCGTTTATTTCACTGACTGATTCTACTTCGCACAGGCGGTAGGTAAAAACATCGGCAAGCTTTTGTGCTTCCGGAAGATTTGGAATATATGATTTGAGCCAGTTGTAGGAAATGAGCATATATTAAAATTGATTAAGACGAAGGTCTCCTTGATAGAAAAGACGGACATCGGGGATGTTCCATTTAATCATGGCGATACGGTCGAGTCCTCCTCCGAATGCAAAGCCTTGAACTTTTTCTGGATCAAGTCCTGCGTTGCGAAGTACATTTGGATGAATCATTCCTCCGCCCATCATTTCAAGCCACTTGCCTTTGAACTTTGCGTGCACTTCTACTGATGGCTCTGTAAATGGAAAGAAGCTCGGACGAAACTCTATTTCAACTTCTTCTCCGAGTACTTTTTTATAGAACGCAACAAGTACGCCTTTCATATGTGCGAGTGAAATATTCTCGCCAATCATGCATCCATCAATCTGGAAAAATTGCATTTCGTGAGTCGCATCTGTTGCTTCGTTGCGGAATACTTTTCCGACAGAAACAAACGCGGAGGAAGTGTGTCCTTCTTTGGCGACTCTCTCAAGCGCACGAGCAGAGGTGTTTGTATTATGCGTGCGGAGAACACGCTTTGGTTCAGCAGACTCTTTAATGTAAAACGTGTCCTGCATGTCGCGAGCTGGGTGGTCTTTGGGGACGTTCAGTGCGTCAAAGTTGTACCACTGAGTTTCGAGTTCTGGAGCCTGGGCGATTTCAAATCCGAGCTCGGAAAATACTCCATATGCAGTATTTGCAAGGAGTGAGAGCGGGTGCTCGGTGCCACGTGTGGTCTCGTTTTTGTCCATGGTTTCCATACTACAATGAAGTATCGTAAAAAGCTATTGATATAATTCGCGGGCTTTGGCGCAGTGTTCACACTCCTGTCCTGCTCCGTAGCTTACGGTATAGCACGGTCGCTCCACCCATGTGCCGTCTTGAATATATGTGTCGTAGTCGGCAATATCTTTCTCCAGCAGTGATAACTCTTCTGGACTGACAGTTTTTGCATAGACTGCATTTTTTTCTTTTGCATCTTCTTCTAAAAAGAGTAATTTCGAAGACGCAACAGTCGTTCCACGCTCTGCGTTTTCGATGAGGTATGAATACATGGCGAGCTGGCGTGCCAGCGAGCCAAGACGGCCTTCGTCGTCACGTTTTTCAATAGCGCTTGGAGCTTTTGATTTTCCTGTTTTAAAGTCTGTTACCTGCACAAGATTGTTTGAGAGTTTTTCCGTGAGGTCAATTTTTCCATAACAGGAAAGATGTGCTCGTTTTGGATTGCGGTACGAGACTGAACGTTCGGAAACTGCGTCAGTATGAAATGTTGGCAAGTGTGCAGTACGGAAACGAGCAATGATTGCATTACTGTCTTTCAAAATGCGTCGAGTGAGCTGTTCACCGTATGCATATTCTTTCACCAGTGCACTCGAGAGCACCTCGGCGAGCGCTTTTTCGTCTATCTCCTCTCTGTGCTTAATACAATACTCAATTCCAGCATGCACCACAGAACCGAGAAGAAGGCTTTCAGATTTTCGCTCAGGTATCTGTAAAATATTTCGGAAATACCATTTCCATGGACACTCAAAGAAATTGTTCAAGAGCGTTACCGAGACATTTGTTTTTGCATATTCATCTTTGACGAGATTTGCGAGCTCGGCGCGAGTGGTTTGTACTGCCTGAGCTTTACTCTCAACTAAACGCTGAGGGCGTGTGCTCAATATTTCCGCTTCGGCCTCTTGGAGAATAATTTTCTCTGTATATTCTTCGGGAATATCGGCAAGCAGTGGCGCCATGGCAAGCTCCCCTCCCGTGTAGGTATATTTTGCATATGAGAGCCAGCAGGTTTCTTTTGCACGAGTTATGGCAACATACAGTTCACGGCGAGCGGCGAGTTCATTCTTTTTCTCTACTAGCGCTTCCATGCGTTCAGGTAGTGCAAAGCCACCCTTCTTACCTTTCATCAGTGATGACTCGTCGAGGTGTGCGATATATACATGATTAAACTCAAGACCTTTTGATCCATGCAGAGAAAGTACACGTACTCCTTGCTCGGCAGTAAATATGGCAAGCGGTATTTCATGTCCGTACTGCTTGAGACGGTCGAGATATGCCACAAACTGTCGAACGTTCATGTTTGGATATTTCTCTTGCTGAGAAATGACGAGGTGTAAAAATGTGCGAATGATTTCAACTTGGCGTACAAGGTCGCTGTGGTTCGTAGTCTTTTCGAAAAAGAGCTGGTCTCCGATGTTTTGAATGAGTCCGTGCACTCCAAGAGTCTCGGCTTGTACGAGCCAGTCTTGCAGTGATACTCCGAGTCGCGCGAGCGGGTCTGTCGGCAAGCGAGTGGCGCCATATGCAGAGAGTGTTTCAAGCGATACCTTGCGGAGATGGTCGCGAAGGTAGCGGTGAGCCGAGAGCGGAGGAATCTGCATGTGAGTATCAAAAAGAAGATCTCCGAACGGTGCTCCGTCGAGCGGGTCAGCTATTGCTCGCAAAATATTGTAGATTGTCTGTGTTTCAGGTTGCGCAAAAAACGAGACTTTGTCTCCGGCGGTAACAGGGAGCCCTTGGTCTCGTAAAATACCGACGGCGCTACGGACTTGATAGTTTTTTGGTAAGAGAATTGCACACTCGGAGAGCTCGGCTCCCTCTGCTACTTTTTTCTGAATGTCGTGAGCGATGGCAATGATTTCATCGCGCTGATATGCAGACTCAACAACGCGAATCTTTTCTCCTTGGCGAGCTGGAGTACTCTGCAGTGGTGCTTCAGCTAGAGAACTTTTTAGGAGTGCGTCAGCGGCGCTGAGCACTATTTGTGGAGAACGATAGTTGTGAGTGAGTGTGATTTCCTCGGCGGCGCCGAAAGCACTACGGAACTTTACAAACTGCTCCAAAGAGGCGCCGCCGAATCCGTAAATGAGCTGTCGGTCATCTCCCACGACAAAAATATTTGGGCGTTCAGTGTCACCCCATACTGCTTCAAGAAAGGAGTTCTGTACTCCGCTTGAGTCTTGGTGTTCGTCAACAAGAACGTACAAAAAGTTCTCGCGTACAAAGGAGCGGGCGTCTTCAGACTCTTTCACTAAACGCACTGCATATGCGAGCACGTCGTCGTAGTCCATGAGTCCACGTTTTTCTTTGATTCGTTCATATTCTTCGTAGAACTGAACAACTTCTTGCGTGCGAGCTAGTGCAGATATCTCGGCTTCAGCTTCGCGCTTGAGTTCCCCTTTTCGTGCCCCACGAGAAGAAATATTCTCTGGGTTGTTTTGTATTTCCTCAATCGCAACAGACACTTGTGCCAGAAAATCTGATGGAGAAAGAGCTTCTCGTTTCAGAAGAGAAATCAGCGAACGAATATCACTAAAATATTTCGAAGAATCACTACGTGGTCGGATATGTGTCCATGTTCCCGACTCAAGGATTTCATCGGCTAGACCGATTGCCTCAGTGTCGGAGAGGAGTGTTGGTGCTTGGTCAAATCCAAGAAAGCCGTAATATTTTTCAATGAGTGAAATACCAAAGCGATGGAATGTTGCGACGTTTACTTCATTTCCCCGAGAGCCCATGAGGCGAAGTAAGCGCTCGCGCATGGCAGTAACTCCGGCGTTGGTAAACGTAAGACACAGAACTCCAGATGGAGGTGTGTCTGTTTTGTCGATGATGTTGGCGATACGGAGCGCGAGAACTTGCGTCTTTCCTGTTCCAGGGCCGGCGACAACCATAACAGGGCCGTCGACTGCGTCGACGGCCCGCTTCTGCGCCTCGTTGAGCTTCTTGTACGCCTCCTTAAACTGAGCATCGGTCTTCATACAGCCAGTGTACCACAGCTCGCTGTCGCACAAAAAAAACACCGCCAACATAAGTAAGCGGTGTCGATAAGTTTTGAGTATTATTTATTAACACTCAAGATAATTGTTTTTTCGTCAACATCACCAAACGTGATGGTAACATTGAGATACAGACCAGGTTTGTACAAAAGGATGGTACAAACGTCCTTTTCCGTCGCAATACGTGCCTTGACCAAAAACTCTGCTTCAAGAATACTCTTCACCTCCTGTCCAATGACTGCGAGAGAAGGAAGATTATCACATGTTAACCAAACTCGGCTAATCACAGCGTCTTTTTTTTCTTTCAGACTAAATTTTGAAACTATTCTTTGAATAATTTCTCCTTCGAGGTTATTTACGTCCATTATTTATATTTAATTTGTTCAGAAATACTATAGCATATATAGAAGAAAAAGTCAATGTTTTCACTCCCTTCTTACGCAAGCATTTTTGTCCCTATCTTATACGCCTCCCCTGCTCCCATAGTCACCATAACGTCATCGGAATTTAGCCCAGCAGAGAGGAAATAGTCTTCGGCTTCGGCAAAGTCAGCAAAGGCTCGCGCTCCTGCAACATGCTCGGAAACAGCTTCGGCAAGAAGCTCACTTGATACGGTTGGGTCATGTGCCTCGCGAGCAAAATATATTGGAAGGAAAAATACTGCATCAGCTTCAGTAAAGGCCGTGACGAAATCTGCAAAGAGCGCCTTGGTACGAGAATATAAATGTGGCTGAAAGAGCACGGTGATTCGTTTCTGTCCTTTTGGATAGAGTTCACGCAGCGCTTGCAGGCTAGCCTTGGCCTCTGTTGGGTGGTGGGCGTAGTCATCGTACACAATCACTCCATTACTCGTAGTTCCTCTGTTCTCTAGACGGCGCCATGTTCCAGCAAATGCAGCCAAGGCGGCACAAGAAACTTCGTCGGGGATTTCGAGTGCGCGGGCGACAGCGAGCGCGCATGCCGCATCTTTTCTGTTGTGCTCTCCCGGAACCATGAGTTTCGGAACATCGGCAATCGCATTCTGCCAATCTAAAATCTCTAATTCCTTCCCTTCTAGTACTGGTGCCACCAACACATCAGACGGATCACACACAACTGCCTGACTTGTTTTTTCAAGCAACGAAACAAAGGCACTCTGAACGTCGGCTAAATCTTTGTAATAGTCGAGATGGTCTGCTTCAATATTTGTAATAACAGAAATATATGGATCAAAATTTAAAAAATGACGCATGTATTCGTCTGCCTCTACCACTAAATATTCAGTGGAACCGGCACGAAAATTACTCGCATATTTTTTCACGAGAGAGCCGACTATAACTGTTGGATCAAGTCCTCCTGCTTCAAGTACTTCGGCAATCATGGCAGTTGTCGTTGTCTTTCCGTGCACTCCGGCTACGGCGATAACTTTCTCGTATCCTTTT
>CALQZW010000027.1 GCA_943350045.1 Candidatus Nomurabacteria bacterium
CCCGAGTAAGCACGTCCTCTGATTCAACAGGCTCAATTCCAACCTCCGAATACCCGCACAGAGTAACTTCGTGCACAGGTAACTCAACCTCTCCCCCTTCGCGAGTATGAGCATGGAGCTGTTTCCCATCTACGGTTTTCGAAGAGTACGGAGGATATGTTTGCGAATGTGTTCCGACAAGCGTATCGATATATTGTTCTATCTTTACAAGCGAAGGCGCCTGATCCTCAGATATACTCACAGGTAAACCAAGTAAATCAAAGCTGTCCGTTGCCACGCCGAGCAAAATCTCTGCCATGTATGTTTTTGGCAGACCTGAGTACTGTTCTTTTTTTTTACATTCCTCTCCAGTAAGAACGACAAGAAGACCTTCGGCCGCTGGGTCGAGCCGTCCGGCGTATGTCATTGGCACATCTGGAGCTATCTCTTCATTCTCTCTGAGCGTTTCGAGTGCCTCAAGCGGAGTCTCGCCGAGATTCTTCCAAACTACATACAGTGGTTTTAGGCTAGCCATTTCTTGTATCCTTCGATAATAAGACGCTCGACTGTTGGAATATCATTCTGTACAGTATCTATTACAAGATCAAAGTGAGCTGGGTCGAAATGATTTCCGATTCCATAATATTCTTTATAACGGAGACGCTCGCTTTCGAGTCGTTCAGCCTGTTTCTTTTGAAGGTCTTCGATGGTTTCAAGAACTCCAGAGACTTCTTCGCTTCTCTCAGATTTCTTTGCCTGAAGGTCTGCAAACACACGTTCTGCGGAAATGCGTGGGTCAACAGACAGAAACACCTTAAACGAGTTCGGTGCCCAGTACCACCCAAGACGAGAGTCGATAACAAAGTTATCGTTCGTGTCCATAAACTCTTTTTGAGAACGATCGATTTCCTTGTCTACCTCTGGGTCATTTTCTGCAATACTACTTAGCTCGGCAAGGGAGATACCTTTCTCACTCGCAATCTTGCGCATAAAGTCACCTCCGGAGAAGTGATTGAATGAGAGCGCCTGAGCAACACGCTTCGCGGCAGTAGACTTCCCGCTTCCAAGAACTCCGCAGATAGTAATAATATGACGTTTTTGCATAGCGCCAGAATACCACGGGATGCAGAAAATAAAAAATCTCTTGAGTGCTACACACTCAAGAGATTCTGTTACGCAATAAGAATTTCATAAAAATACTCAAACGCAGAGACTACGGTTGTCTCGGGTTCAGCACAGAGCAACGCTGTCTTCTCCATCATTATTTTCCATTGTTCAGCGTTATTTTCTTCGTACCGAGCGATTCGATTTCGGATCGTGTCGTATACAACTTTCATGTCCTCTTTTGAAAGAAGACGCAACTCTCCTATAATTCTTCTGTCACGCAAAGTAACAATAAATGCTCCTCTTAAGACAAATCTTTCTAAAAGCAACCCAGCAAGACCGCTTGAATACCCAGAAAAATATATCTTCCAGCGAGCAGCTGTCCCAGTTGACGCCGCAAGTGAAATCGACTTGATGGTCGCGAGGTTTAATATAACCTTCGTAACTTCTTTCAATCCTCTTGCTTCTCGACACACTCGATTTAGACACTCATATACGAGATTTTTTCTTTTCTTTAAAGCATATGTAATCACTCCTGCTATTACTACCATGGCTATTAAGTTTTAGTTTGAGCTTAAAATACCATATTGGGAGGAAATAGTAAAAGAGCCGCGCCCGTAGGGCGCGGCTCTTTATTACAAACTACTTCTTGAACGGAACTCCGAGAAGTTCGAAGAAAGCTGAACCTTCTTCTTTTGTCTTTGCAGATGACACCATTGTCACTGAAAGTCCAAACACGTCCTTGATATCTTCGTCTGCAGTTTCAGGGAAAATTGTGTGTTCCTTGATTCCAAGAGTAAGGTTACCGATTGAGTCAACTGCTGTGCGATTGAATCCACGGAAGTCCTTTGTACGAGGAACTGCGATATTGAAAAACTTTTCAAGAAAGGCGTACATGCGAGGACCGCGAAGAGTTACTGAAACTCCTACTGCGTCTCCCTGACGAATCTTAAATGATGCGATAGACTGCTTTGCTCCGCGAAGAGAAGGCTTCTGTCCTGTGATTTTTGACAAACGGTCTGACACGAGGTCGTTACGCTTGTTATCACGTTTCATTGCGCTTCCTGTTCCCACAGAAACAATCACCTTCTTGAGGCGTGGCGCTGCCATTGTATTGGTATAACCAAACTTTGACTGAAGCGCTGTGTATGAATTTTGAGCTTTTTCTTTGACTGTCATAAAATAAGTTGAAAGTTTGTAAAGTTATAAAGGTATAAAGTGGAAACTGCTTTATATGCTTTATGAACTTTCTCCTTGATAAACTACACCTCCTGTCCGCTTTTCTTTGCGATGCGAACTTTCTTTCCGGCTACCATTTTTGAGCCGAGACGTGTAGGCTTGTTACTCTTAGGATCCAAGAGTGACACATTTGAACGAGATACTGGGTACGCGACTTCAACAGTCTGCCCCTTCTCTGACTTGTTCTTTGCTTTAACATGACGCTTTTTCATGTTAAGTCCCTCAACGAGAACACGGTTCTCTTTGACGAACACAGAAAGTACTTTGCCTTTCTTTCCAGCATCCTTCCCTTTCATTACTATTACGTTGTCTCCTTTTTTAATATTCATAGGCGTTCTATTAGATTACTTCAGGAGCAAGTGAAATAATTTTCTGGTACCCGCGTTCTGCGAGCTCACGTGGGATTGGGCCGAAGATACGTCCAGCAACTGGCTCGAACTTCTGCTTTCCTGTTCCAACGAGTACAACTGCATTGTCGTCAAAGCGGATGTATGATCCATCCTTTCGGCGGATAGCTTCACGCTGACGAACGACGACTGCACGGTGGACTCCCTTCTTCTTAACTCCCTTGCGTGGTTCTGCAGTCTGCACTGAGATAATGACGAGGTCACCGATCTGAGCATAGCGCTTCTTTGAAGCACCAAGGACTTTGAACACGCGGCCGATTTTTCCTCCGGCGTTGTCTGCGATCTTAACGATTGACTGTGGCTGAATCATAGAGTACTTCTAGAATCTACTTAGTAACAAGCGTAAAGTGCTTGTCCTTTGAAATAGGGCGAGTCTCGACAATCTCAACCTTGTCACCTACCTTCGCAATGCCGTTTTCGTCATGTACCTTGTACTTCTTTGTAAGAGTCATGTACTTCTGGTACTTAGGGTGCTTCTCAAAACGAGTAACCTTGACGACTACTGTCTTCTGCATTGCAGCCTTAACAACCACTCCTGCTAGGACAGTGTTCTTTACAGCTTTCTCTTCAGTTGTTGTTTTTTTAGTAGCCATAATGATACTTCGTTGATTACGCACGTGAGATGAACTTTGTTCGGACTGGGAGCTTTGTTCCTGCCTTGCGAAGAGCTTCGCGAGCAGTTGCTTCATCCATACCGTCTAGTTCAAAGATTACACGACCTGGACGGATTTCTGAACAGAATCCCTGTGGATCTCCTTTACCCTTACCCATTCCCACCTCTGCAGGTTTTGCAGTGTATGGTCGGTCTGGGAAGATACGAATCCAAGACTTTCCTGTCTTTGTCATCTGACGAGCCATTGCCTTACGAGCTGCTTCGAGCTGGTTTGAGCGAATGCGTCCTGCTGTCTCAGCTTTGAGTCCGAATGAACCGTATGCAAGTGTGATACCACGTGTATCAGGCTTTGCATTCTCCATGTTCTTTCGGTCTGTATGCCACTTTCTAAATTTTACCTTTTTTGGGAAAAGCATATGTTACTTCTTGGGAGCTGGCTCCTTAACATCAAAAACCTCGCCACGGTAAATCCAGACCTTGATACCGATACCTCCATAGGTCATGCGAGCGACTTCACGAGTGTAGTCGACGTCTGCACGGAAAGTCTGAAGTGGGATTGAACCACGCTTCTGCTCTTCGATGCGGGCGATTTCTGCACCACCGAGACGTCCTGAGAGAACGATTTTTACTCCTTCTACTCCGCGAGTTGCGATAACACGCTCTACAGCCTGCTTCATAACACGGCGGAAAGGAAGACGCTTCTCAAGAGCTTCTGCTACAGAGTACGCAACGATGTGTGCATCTGCATCAGGATTGAGAATCTCAACAACGTCGAGCTTAAGCTCTTCTGGTGCTGGAATTCCGTTCTTTTTCATGAATGAAACAAGATCCTGCTTGAGTTTTGTTGAGCCCTCTCCTGAGCGGCCGATGACCATACCCGGACGTGAAGTGCGGATGATGATACGAGTAGACTTAGGAGAACGCTCGATTTCAATAGAAGAAACATAGAGACCGCGCATGCGCTTCTCGAGGTAGCTTCGGATAAGAGTATCACTACGGAGATACTCCTTGTACTTCTTTGGTGCTGCAAACCAGCGAGATTTCCAATCTCGGAGGATGACTAGGCGGTGTGCGTATGGATGGACTACTTTAGACATATAATTTGCAGCTTATTTAGTAGCTTTAGCCTTAGGGGCTGCTTTCTTAGTAACTGGCTTCTTTGCGACCACTGCCTTCTTTACAGGAGCTGGTTTAGCAACTGCCTTCCTTCCTTTTACTGAAGTCTCAGCAAGAGTAAGAATAACATGACTCATGTGCTTATGAATCGGTGCTCCGCGTCCGAAGGCACGAGGCATCATACGCTTCATAGTCAATCCCTTGTCTACGCGTACGTTTGCAACCTTGAGAGTTGCAACATCTGCTCCGGCGTTCTTTGCGTTTGCAACTGCTGAAGCAAGAAGCTTTTCCATAGGAAGAGCTGCACGCTTTGCGAGGTGCTTGAGTTCGAGTTCAGCCATCTGAACTGACTTGCCTTTAATCAAGTCCGCAACGAGACGAACTTTACGTGGAGCCTGCTTGTAGTTTGAGAGGATTGCTTTCATATAAGTCTATTATTTCTTCTTGGCGTCACCAGAATCCTTTGAAGCCTTAGCAGCTGCAATTTCAGACTCTTTCTGCTTCTGTTCAAGCTCCTTCTGCATCTTACCTCCGTGCTTACGGAAAGTACGTGTAGGAGAGAACTCGCCGAGGCGGTGTCCAACCATGTCTTCAGTTATTACAACTTCGATATGGTTCTTGCCGTTATGTACACCAAAGGTAAAGCCAACCATTTCTGGGGCAATCTGAGATGCGCGAGCCCATGTCTTAATAACACCAGCTGTCTGTGGTGATTTTCCGACGAGCTTCTTCATTACGCGTTCGTCGACGTATGGTCCTTTTTTTAGTGATCGTGTCATAAGGCTAATTAAAATAGCTCACGAGGAGCTGTGCAGAGATATACTAGCAAATAATAGAAGATTGTCAAATCCTACCCCATCGACGACCTCTCCTTTTGATCCTTGTTTGACAAACACAGGAAAAATAGTAGTGTGAAATTGATATATTTCTTTTATAACCTTCAATCATAAGCAAATGACTCTCAGTTCTGACGTTGTAAGTATTTTATTACGGAGTGGTTTAATCAGGGTCGCCCAAAGCCCAACAACTCCATTTGATAACGGTAAACTTATCTGGCATGACAAGTCGGCATATTTAAAACCTGGCATGTATGCCAGGATATTATCTTTATTAAAAGAAGTGATAATGGGACAAGACATGAAGGTAGACTACTTTGTTGGTAGTTACACTGGCGGAATACCGTGGGCTAGTTTACTTGCCCAAGAGTTCAATATTCCAGTGTGCATAGAAGACAACGGTAGTTTCTATAACTTCACGACATATTACGCTCTAAACCTAAATCAACTCATGGAATGCGACTACGTAGTCGCAAACATCTTTGGTTTACCAATGGCTGCGTACGCAATACGCGATATTCAGAAACCACTTCTGTATATCAAACCCGGTCCATCCGAAGACAAGTTTGAACTTGAAGGATATTGGGAAAAAGGAAAACGTGCATGCTTCTACGAAGCGTATACTGAAAAGATGAAAATTTGTACAGCCCAGTACAGCGACCTACTCAACGAGTCTGGCCTGAGTGTCATTTATGGATCAGGACAACCGAAAGTCGAATCAGTAAATCTCAATAACAAGAACGTACTTATTATTGACGATATTTATAATTCTGGCTCCGGTTCGCTAAAAAACCTTGATTCAATCAGGAAAGCTGGTGGAAAGGTAACAAATGTCATCTCTCTCTTTAACCAGCAGACACAGGAAGGTAAGCTGTGTGCAAAAAAGAATGCGGTGCATATTCATTCCATCGTAAACACCGCTCAGATCATTGAAATCACAGCACTCTTAGGACTAATACATCATGACGAACAGTCAGCGTATATAGAAGCAATATGTGGCGTGACGGTGCCTGTACTGTAATTTGCGATTGTTTAGAAGTAACCTATCAGGCCCTCGAATGAGGGCCTTTTCTATTCCCCATTGCTTCTTTATGCTACAGTACGTTGTATGAAAATCGGTGTTTTTGATTCAGGTATTGGCGGGCTTTTTACTCTCAAAGCTATTGCGAAAAAGCTACCAGAGTACGACTACGTGTACCTTGGTGACACAAAGCGTGTACCGTATGGCTCTCGCTCAGAAGAAACAATATATACATTTCTGAAAGAAGGAATAGATTTTTTGTTTTCTCAGGACTGCGCCCTCGTTGTTGTAGCCTGTAACACTGCCAGCACCACCGCTCTGCGACGTATTCAGCAGGAATACATTCCAGTGACCTGGCCGGACCGAAATGCCCTCGGAATGATAGTTCCTTTGGCTGAGGCATGTATGCCGTACAATAACGTTGGAATCATCGCCACAGTGGCTACAGTGGCCTCTCTGGCATATCCACGAGAATGTCTACAGCGTTCACCAAAAACAAAACTTGTTCAAGTCCCAGCTCCCCTTCTTGTTCCACTCATCGAGCAAGGAGAAAGGAGGTGGATAGAACCAATCCTTGCTGACTATCTCAAGAAGTTTGGAAAAAGAAAGCTTGATGCAATAGTGCTTGGGTGCACGCACTATCCAATCATTCGCTCGTTGTTTAAAAAACTTCTCCCACAAGGTACAGCTATTATTGCTCAAGACACAGTGGTACCAAAAAAACTTCATACATATCTGCAGAATCATCCAGAAATATCTGAGCGACTTTCAAAGAAAAAGACTCGGCGCCTTTGTGTGACGGAGATTACTCCCGAAATTGTTTCTTTGGCAAAAAAATGGTTTGGTTCAAAGAATACGATCGAGAAAGTAGTTATTGAAAAATAGTGAAGCAAACAAAAAAAAACCACTCGAATGAGTGGTTTTTTTGTTTGCAAGGTATTACCCTTTGCGCTTCTTTCCAACTGGACGGCGTGAGACGACGAGGTGGTTTGAGTACTTCTTTGGAGTACGAGTCTTGCGTCCTCCTGTAACCTTACCCCACATTGTCTTAGGACGGCGTGTACCGCGTCCCTGACGGCCTT
>CALQZW010000028.1 GCA_943350045.1 Candidatus Nomurabacteria bacterium
CCGATCCCGCAAAACTTGCCGCTGCATTAAAAACGTCAGGGTTTGCTGTAAGGATAGCGAGCGCTTCTGCTTTTTTTGTCTCAAAGTCAGAAAGAGCTTGGTCTATAACTTCACGAACTTGGTTTAACTGTTGCTCACGAGAAGGCACAGTTTCGTTAGTATTTGCTGGTGCTGAGGGGTTAAATTGTTCCATATATACTATGGTACCTATATATATTGGACAAAGCAATACTCTTGACTTTTTACCATAAATATGCTATTATATATTTAGGTTGCACTACTTCCCCAATAGCTGTAAGGCCATTGAAATGAGTAGGTATAGCGTCAGTTGAGAAAGATGCAGAATGCCATATGGAAACCCTTAAACAAGGCATGTTCTCTCGGTTGCTTGCGTTCCGATGAATTGCAAGAAAAATTTCTTTAATAAATGAAAACTGTAGCGATTAGCTTCACGGCAGTAAGTACTGCAACGAACATTACTGATGGGAAAGTCACTGAGACTCCTATCGAAAGAACTGTATGTGTTGAGCTTTATGAGGAGTACGCTCCGAAAAAGCCAAACATAGATTGCAAATACAGATGCTTTCTCTATGCACGATTCAATGAAATGAATATGCATAAAGTACCTGGTGATCGAAAATGGAACACCGGAGAAGAGAAAAAAGTGTATGTCCTTAAAGGAGAGGGATGTCTTGATATGAGATTTCCACTTCATAACGGAGAGACGATTGAACTCTTTGACATGAACCAAAAACAAACCACAAAAACAATCCTGGTTTGTACACAGAAACAGGTCAGAGAAATCGTTTGTTCACCAGACGCAAAGGGATACACCCATTTTGCATTAATACGCAAAGAGGACGTAATAATCTCGCGTACATGTTAAGTGAAAAATGAATAGGTTGCGCTACTTCCTTAATGAGTAGATATGGGATGAGTTAAGAAACATCCTGAATGCCATATGGAAACAAAATCTTTCCCGAGACCTTATCTAACACGGGTTGTGTATTGATAAGAAAATTGTTCGAAAAATGAAAAATCAATTGTTTTCAGCACAACGTGAGATGATCGCAAATTTCCTAAAAAGGACTAATCCGATTTTTTGGATAGGACACCTAATACTTGCTGTATTATGGTATGGACTAATGAGATCCTACGGAGTGGAAAATCTCATAAAGATTGCAATTATTCCAACGTGTTACGTGTTTTTTATGCTCTCATTGCCATTCATTATTGTTTGGCTTAGGGCGAGAATGCTCGTCGAGAACCACAGCATGTCTACGCTAATCAAGATTCGCCTTGTGGGAATCATGATTGTTGTTCTATCAATTTGGGGTGTGTGGCATTCGGAAAACAAGCAATTGTTTTCACCGGATGATTACGTCTTTCGCTTGGATGGATATGGAATCCAACCTCAAAGACTGACGGACTGGGATATCGTTACATCATATTTCAATCCTCCAGCTGTAGATAGCCTGCTATTTTACACACAGTCAAAACCTGACTTGAGTAAACGCACTGGACTATGGGATGAATTCAATTTCATAAATGCAACACCGAATGGTATCCAGATTACCACTTCGGCATGGGACCCGAATGAATTTACGCCATTTAGAGAACAAAGTGTCCTTACAGCAAAAAATGCCTTTCATGTACTACTACTGATTGCATCGTTTGCTGGGTTGTTTGTAATATTGGGTACTCGCATGATTGTAAATCCCAAAAAATTTACAGTTAACGAGTTAGCTAAAATGAAATAACAAAACCTGACCTAAAGCGGTCAAAAATCAAAGGCCTTGCACTATATAATGCAAGGCCTTTTTCTATTTCTTGTTGCATTTTTCCCTTCCCTATGGCATACTTACCGGGCAATGTTACGTTCACTTCTGCCAAGCGCACAGATTCTTGTATCGATTCTGTTAATCGCTGTCATTCTTATGCAGCCCTCTACTGCCGGTGTCGGTGGTTCTATGGGTGGTTCAGATGGCGCACAAGCCTTTCGCACTAAGCGCGGCTTTGAAAAATTCCTCTTTGTAGCAACTATCGTACTCGGTATTGTGTTTACAACACTCGGAGTTCTCGCCATCATCGTATAATTCCCGCTCTCACAAGAACGAAGCGCATTTTGTGTATCGTATTCTTGCCTAAATTACAATGGAAGAATCAAAAATAAAGAAAGCTCTCAGTGCTTTTTCTCCTCTTGAGCGCATGGTATTTATCGGAGCAGTCTTGCTCTCTTTTATTGCTGCGCTTGTTATTATTTCTAAAATAAACTCTTCGTTCATGGTTGCAGTTCCAGCAAGTGGTGGAACTCTCAAAGAAGGTATCGTAGGAACTCCTCGATATGTAAACCCCCTCCTTGCAGTCACAGACGCTGACAGAGATCTTACCGCCCTTGTATATCGCGGACTCATGAAAGAAGACGGTCAGGGAAATATTGTTCCCGACCTCGCACAGTCATATACGGTGTCTGAAAACGGACTTGTTTATACATTCACACTCAGTGAGGCATACTTTCATGACGGAGAGCGCATCACAGCAGACGACGCAGTCTATACTGTCACATCAGCACTCGACCCTCTTCTTAAGAGTACAAAGCGTATTGAGTGGCAGGGAGTATCCGCACGCACAGAAAACGAAGACACTGTCGTCTTTACTCTCAAAGCTCCATATGCTCCGTTTCTCGCATCTACCACTATCGGAATTATGCCGAAGCATGTATGGGAAAAAGTTCCTTACGAAAACTGGGTATACAGCGACTTTAATACAAAAAGTGTTGTCGGCTCTGGCTGGTACCGCGTAACAAAAGTCTCTGAAAACTCTGCAGGTGTTCCACACTACTACGAACTCAAACTCTACAAGGACAACCAAGAAGAAGCCGTTCTCCCTTTCATTAAAAAAATTACTGTTCGATTTTATTCAAACGAAGAAGCACTCCTTCGCGGATTTGAGAAGAAAGAAGTTGATACTATCGGAGGAATTAATCCCCGCAGTGCTCAGTATCTTGTGTCCAAAAAAGACGCAGTGATTCTCTCTTCTGCTCTTCCTCGAATATTCGGAATATTCTTCAATCAGTCTCAGGCTCCGATTTTCGCAAACGCGCAGGTGCGCAAGGCAGTAAATCTTGCAATAGACCGCGAACGCATTATCAACGAAGTTCTCAGTGGATATGGAACTCCAGCAACAGGACCAATTCCTGCAAGCACCGGCCTTATCTCTGAGCCAACTCCTGCGATTGCACAAAACATTCAATCCGCAAAAACACTTCTAGAAAAAGATGGTTGGTCACTCGCAGACGACGGTATTTACCAGAAATCTTCTGGAAACACCACAACTCGCCTCTCCTTCGAACTCGCAACAAACGATGTCGCAGAACTCAAGGACGCAGTGAACCATATTGTTGAAGACCTCAGAAGTGCCGGAATTGAAGCAATACCAAAAGTATATGAGACAGGAAGTCTCAATCAAGACATTATCCGCCCACGAAAGTTTCAAGCACTCTTTTTCGGACAGGTAGTTTCAAGTCAGTCTGACCTCTTTGCGTTTTGGCACTCATCTCAGCGCATCGACCCAGGGTTGAACATTGCTTCATATGCAAATCCTGCAGTCGACAAAATGCTCGAACAGGGATTGCAACAGCTCGACACTGCAAAGAAAGTTAGTATTTACCAGAAGCTCGCTTCAACCATTACCACCGACACACCTGCACTATTCGTATACTCACCAGCATACCTCTACGCAGTGCGATCAGATATTGCCGGTATAACTCTAAACCACATTAATCGACCAGAAGACCGTTTCGCAAATCAAAGCACTTGGTACCTTCACACAGACAACGTCTGGAAACTATTTATTCGAGACTAATTTACTTATATGCCACGACCACAAAAACCTCGCTCCCCTCTTGGAGCCATCCTTCAGTCGCTCACAAATGACACTCCAGCTATTGGAGCGTCTGCCTCTTCGACTGCTCAACCACGACCACAGCATGCTCACAACCATGGACCACGTCGTCCGCGTCCATTCCATCACCGCCCAAATACTGGAGCTCCACGCCCAGCTATGTCTGCCGGCACTGGCGCAGTACCTACAACAGGTACTCCTGTCGCCGACGCTCCAAAAGATGCGCGCAAGTTCTCTCGTCCTTCATACCAGTATCCTGAACACAAGCGTCGCGGAAAGGCGCCGTCGCACCCAACTGCATCAACAGAAGGTGGACATCGCGTACCAGCTCCTCGAAAGCGTAGTGGGCCAGTTATCCCACCACCTGCTCCGGGAGTAATTCGTATTATTCCACTCGGAGGTACTGAAGAAATCGGAAAGAACATGACTGCTATCGAAATGGGTGACGATATTATTGTCATCGATGCAGGAATGCACTTTGCCACAGAAGATACTCCAGGTATCGACTACGTTATTCCAAACACAACATATCTTGAGGAGCGTAAGGACAAGATTCGCGCAATGTTCGTAACACACGGACACCTCGATCACATCGGAGGTATTCCTCTTGTTATGTCTCGTATTGGCAATCCACCACTATACTCTCGAAACCTTTCAGTTTTGATGATGCAGAAACGCCAGACTGAGTTCCCGCATCTTCCTGCACTCGACTGTCGCATTGTTGAAAAGAACAGTGTAGTAACTGTTGGAAATATCAAAGTCCGCTTCTTTGGAGTGACTCACACGATTCCTGACTCAATGGGAATCATCGTAGAAACTCCTCACGGATGGATTGTAACTCCAGGAGACTACAAGCTCGACCAAGTAGATGGAATTGTAAGTCATGAAGAAGAAAAAGAGTATTCGATTTTCGACAACAAAAAGACTTTGCTTCTTTTAACTGACTCAACAAACATTGAGAACGAGGGGTTCTCACTTCCTGAAAGTAAAGTACACGCAGGGCTTGAGAGTATCATAAAGCGTATCAAAGGACGTATGATTATTGCGGCGTTTGCTTCACACATCACTCGTTTGATTAAGATCATGGAAGCGGCGGAGAACCTTAACAAGAAGGTTATTCTCGACGGTCGCTCAATGAAAGCAAACATTGAAATTGCTATCGAAGCAGGACTCTGGACTCCAAAGAAAGATACAATCATTCCGATTGAAGACGTAGACAAATACCCTATCGATCGTATTTTGATTCTCATGACAGGTGCTCAGGGTGAAGAGTTTGCAAGTCTCAACCGCGCAGCTCAGAAAACTCACAAGAAGTTTGTCCTCCGCAAGGGTGACACGATTGTTCTCTCTGCCTCAGTTATTCCTGGAAACGAGCGCGCCGTTGAAAAGATGAAAGATGGAATTGCTCGTCAGGGCGTAAAGATTATCAGTTACCGTACACCGGGAGAAGAATTCGTTCACGCAACAGGTCACGGAAACAAAGAAGACGTTCGCTGGCTTCACCGCAAAGTAAACGCGAAGTTCTTTATTCCGATTCACGGAAACCACTACAAACTCCAACTTCACAAAGATCTCGCAATCGAGCTAGGAATGCCTGAACAGAATGTTATCGTTCCAGATAACGGCTCTATTATTGAAATCTCTCCGGATGGCGAAAAGATTCACCTTCGCAAAGAAAAAGCGCCGGCTGGTCTTATGATGGTGGATGGGTTTACTATTGGAGACGAACAGGAAGTTGTTATTCGCGACCGTCAGATGCTTGCTCAAGACGGAATGTTCGTCATCGTTGCAACTATCGACCAAAAGACTGGCAAGCTTCGCAAGTCTCCAGATATCATCTCTCGTGGATTCGTATATCTCAAAGAATCACAAGACGTCCTTCACGAGGCACGCCAGATTGTAAAACGTTCTCTTGAAGAGAGTGCTGGAACTACGAACTCTGTAAACTTCGAAGAGCTCCGCAGTGTCATTGGAGACAATCTTTCAAAGTATCTCTTCCAGCGCACAGCAAAGCGTCCGTTGGTTATCCCAGTACTGCTCGCAGTGTAAGGAAGTATTGAAGGTGCTATACTAAAAGCACCTATGGCAATACGTACTCGCAGAATGCGTGCGATTATCTTTATCGGTAACCTGCTTTTTTCTATTGCAGGTGCAGTTACTCTGTACACAAACTCAAGTTTTATCGAAGAAGCATTTGGTGAACGTGCTGTAACATTCGTGTATGCGATTAGTGCAGTGCTGACTATATTGTTCCTAACCAAAGCCGGATCTCTCTTGCGTCGCATGGGAAATCGTGGCTTTTTTGGTGTGTGTTCACTTATATATGCGTCTTCCCTGCTTGCTATAATTCTGACGACAAGCCCGCTACTATCAGTGATTGGATTTACTCTCTATCTTGCAAGCGGAAATGTATTACTGTATTCGTTTAACATCTTTTTCAAAGGTGTTACCGTCCCACTTGGTCGTGGACAGGCGCGTGGAATATTTCTCCTTCTCACAAATTCTGGAATACTGCTTGGACCAATGCTTGGCTCTCTTGCGCTTTCACTTGGAGGGTTTACTGGGACATACATACTTGGTATCGGAGTATTCGCAACAAGTGCTCTTCTTGTCCTACTCGGAACAAGTACGTACGTAGACACAGAGTACGAAGAGATACCAAAGGGCTTCATGCTTCACCATGCTTTCGAAGACAAGACTGTGACCGCTGCGATTTTTTCACACTTTATTTTGCAATTCTTCTACGC
>CALQZW010000029.1 GCA_943350045.1 Candidatus Nomurabacteria bacterium
TAGGTTTTCGTGTATACTGTAAGAATGAATAGTAATCCGAAATCCAACAATTCTTACAAGACGCAATGGGATCTTTCCCTTATATATTCAGGTCTTTCCGATACTCAGATTGAAACTGATATTACGTACGCCGAGTCTGTATACCGTGCATTCGCAAAAAAATATTCTGGAAAAACTGACTATCTTGCAAGCGAAGAGAAGCTAGCCAAGGCACTCAAGGAATATGTAAAACTCATTGACGCAAGCGTCTCGAAGCCATACATTTTCTTTCACTTCCATCACGACCTCGATAGTAAAAACTCAAAAGTTGAAGCGAAGCTCAACATGATTGCAGAGCGTGCGCAAAAAATCGGAAACCTCGTGGTATTTTTTAGTGTTGCTCTTTCAAAGATTCCACTGTCACTTCAGAAAAAATACTTGAATAGTAAGGTATTGGCTCCGTATAGATATTTTCTCTCCTGTGCCTTTAATCAGGGGAAATACATGCTCTCTGAGGCCGAAGAAAAGATTCTTAATTTAGAGAGTCTGCCTGCTCATACGCTCTGGGTGCAGGGTGGTCAAAAAATGCTTGCGGGACGCACTGTTGTTTGGAAAGGGAAAACAATACCACTTCCAGAGGCTCTTGGAATGCTTTCACAGCTTTCAACGAAAGACCGACGTGCGCTCGGTAATCTGTGTCGTGATCAGTTCATCGCTATTTCCGAATACGCCGAAAGTGAAATGAATGCAGTAGTTACGCAAAAGAAGATAGAGGACGAGCTTCGTGGTTTCTCGACTCCGTATGCTTCAACCGTTCTCTCGTATGAGAACGAAACAGAGACGGTGGAGCGTTTGGTTTCAGTTGTTACAAAAAACTTCAAGATTGCTCATCGTTTCTATAAAGCAAAAGCTAAAATGCTTGGTTTGGAAAAACTTGAGTATGTCGACCGTGTCGCCGGCATTGGTGCTACAAAACGAGAATATACATTTGAGACTTCGGTTGAGATAGTACGAACGGCGTTTGCAAAAGTTGATCCGATATACGCAAAAGTATTCGAGTCTTTTCTTGAGAATGGGCAGATTGACGTGTATCCCAAAGAAGGAAAACGTGGAGGGGCGTATTGTTGGGGGACTCCAGGAATGCCAACATTTGTCCTCCTTAACCACACGAATTCATTTTCTTCTGTAACGACAATGGCTCACGAAATGGGTCACGCCCTTCACAGTACGTTTTCATTTGTAGGCCAACCACCACTATACAGAGAATACACAATAGCAACTGCCGAAGTTGCGAGTACTCTTTTTGAGAACTTTGTTTTTGAAGAAATATTTCCGACGCTTACTGCAAAGGAACAAATAGTAGCGCTCCACGACAGAATCAATGATTCAATTCAAACAATATTTCGCCAGATAGCATGTTTTAACTTCGAGCTTGAACTCCATCAAACTATTCGCAGAGAGGGAATGCTTCCAAAAGAGGCGATGGCGAAACTCATGAACAAGCACATGTCTGCATATCTTGGACCACTCTTTACGCTCACCGATGACGATGGATATTTCTTTGTGAATTGGTCACATATACGTAATTTCTTTTACGTATACACCTATGCGTTTGGAGAGCTTGTATCGTCTGCTTTGTATGAAATGTATACTGAGAATCCAGAAAGCAGAGAAAAGATTAAGCAATTTCTCTCTGCGGGGGGAAGTGATTCACCAGAGAATATTTTTGCTTCAATCGGAATCGACGTTCGTAATCCAGAGTTTTTCCAGAAAGGGCTCAAGAAGATTGAAAAGGATATTGCTCGTTTAGAAACATTAGTATTCTAAGGTACAGGACATATGGAAAAATTTCCCTCTCCCGAGTCTTCGCAACCAAATCAAGAGTCATCTTTAACAGGAAACATTCGTAAGTCTATCCGCTCTATTGTTGCGGGTGCAATGCTTGGTGCCTCAACAATAGGAAGTGCTGGGGCTCAAGAGGTTGCCTCGCCGAGAGTCATCGAGAATACCGTTTCAAAACCGCCCCACAGTGATGAGTTGGAGCCTTTACGTAACGAGAGAGTAAAGATTCTACAGGATGAAATCACAGAAAAAATTGCAGTACTCGAGTCGTATAACAATCGAGAAAAATTTGACGAGTATTATCTGACACAAAAAAAAGAAGAAGAGCGCCAGGTCCAATTACGTAATTTTGATGAAAGAAGTAAGCTGTTTACTCAGATCAAAGAGTTGATAAAGACACTGAGTGAAGATGAAATAAGAATTCTTTCAGAAAAAATCGTTACCGAAGACGCTCTTTGGGTGGAATATGGAGAAAAGGAAAAAGGAGACGAGTATCATCAGAGGGCTGATAGTGCGTTACAGAGCCTATCTAGCTCTATAGAAAAACACCCTGCAATACAAGACGTGATGCAAGATGGCGGTCCTTTAGAGACATGGTTAGAGAACAACACACACCAATTTATTGATGCTTATAATTCAATTAACTCAATGAATGCAGAAGGAACTGCAAAACAACCAAGTGAAATATTTTGTAAGGTGTTCGATACAATAAACGATGGTCAACGCCAGTATCTTAATACTTGGCTAGACGAAAAATATTCTCCAGAAAAATTAGATTCATGGTGGAAGGACCGTCCATCCGAAGAGCTATTGCGCCTACAAATCGATTTTGAAAAGCATGAGCTTGAAAATATACAGTCAAATTTAAAAGAAGCACTTGTTTCAGAGTATATCGACACTGCGAAAATGGAGGTGCTCGAGTATATTTGCTCACCAGAATATCTGAGAAAACTTATTGAAAAAGAGGGAATGACAGTCGAGCAGGCAAATGAAATGCAGATGAAGCGTTTCGAATCGGTAATTAACGTCGACTACTCAATTGAAAATGAGTATGGAGGGAATTCCACTGTGTCAGTAGAAGACTCTCTCGTGAATATGAGGCTAAACGCGTATGATGTCGCGCATTATCCAAAAACTAACCCACACCATGAGTTTGTACATGTGGCGCTTCGGGGGGATAAGAATATAACAGAGTTCGAGCGCAAAGTGTACGAAGCAGCAGGAATTAGTAAAGAAGAATATTCTCAAATAACGAATAGTCCAGTTGGGGTGGTCAATGAAATAAAATTTGATCAATGGACCGGAGGGATGCCAAAGACACTTGTTAGTCCAGCCGAACTTGCTCCACGTAAGTTAGTGTTGGAATTTGAGATGGAAAGACTAGGAATTAAAAAGCGTTTTGAAGAAATGACACACGAGCATTATTTACAAGTAGTAGAACTTGTACGCAGTGGTAAACTAAAACACAACAGTGCTCAGATAATTCTTACAACAACAGAAAAAGGATTACTCTCCATTATGAACTCACTCGCTTTTGAAGATACTTCAAAAAAGAACAACACACTAACCGCTTAGTATGAAAAAAATATTTGCAAAACTCAAGAATGAACAGAACGTAATTGTCTTTCCAGATGCTGAAATCGATGCGTTGAAAGATATATACACAATTCCTAAAATCGTTACGGCAATTCCATTCCAAGTCGAGAATCGTGTTCTTCTCGAAGGTGAATGGTACTTCATTGTCCTAACAGAAGAGCAGAAAGAAGAGATGCTCGGGGGTTATGTTTCCGAAGCCGACGGGCTCGTGCTCGATACTATTATTTCCGAACAGTACACTGAGGTAAAAACGCTCTATAGTGTCTCTGGTGAGGACAAGCTTTTTACAAAAATGACTTCTCGACACATACAGCAGGGAAGTCGCTACATCGTACTTGAGGAAAAGCCGAAAGTGGTGGAGCAAGGGAACGCTCTTCTTTTTACTGGTGAAGTAGATGCGTACTGGACTGGAACTCGTCTGTATTTCAAAAAGTTTACCGTGGCGCGTTCACTCTTTCCAGGAATCCAGAAAGTATATAAGGAGGCAACAGAAGAAGAAGCCAATGAGTTTCTCTCCAGTAATCTCTTTACGCTGAAAGATGAGATGAGTAGTGATTTCATCAGTCTTCGAAACAGAAAGCGCATCGCCGATATTATTGAAGCTGAGGTGATTGACCTAAAAGACCCAGAGGTATGCAAGAACTACCTCATCTACGCAAAGCAGTACGAACTCGACCTAGAGATTGAAGATGACAAGATTTCGCTTATAGACAACTCAGATGTGGAGAAGGTTATTAACCTGCTCGGAGAGAGTTTTTATACTACTGATGTAACAGGGGAGAAGCGCGAAATCCGCACAAGTAAAAAGCTTGTGCACGGAAAGCGTAAGCGTGCGAAGTAAGATATACTAAAGGCATATGGAAAAAATGAACTTCGGACCAAGTCCTGAAAATGAGAAACCAACACCTCCTCCTGTTGAGCTTAAAAAGCGTAAAAAGTTTAATCCTGATGATAGGACTCCGTATGTTGAGATTGATAGGAATACACTGCCAAGTGGTGAGCCGGAAATCGCAGAACTCGAGTCGCTGTTTGCAGAATTTGAGGCTCGGTTTAGTCTTGAGGAGCTCTATGCGATTACTACTCTATCAAAAGAGGATGGGCATTATAAACATCCAGTGCGTGACGCGGCAAAAAAAGTGATTGGTAAAATTACGGAGATGGTGCATACCTTAGAGGAAGAAACAAACACTCCTAGCGAAAAACTTCGTGAGTATACGCAGCGTTTTAGAGTATTGTCCCATGCAATCGGTATTGTAGATAAAGACGGAATTATAGATCGCACGCGATAATTATTTATTCGTTAGTCATGCGCATATATATGTCACTACCTATTCCAAAAAAAGTTCCAGAGAAAGGTTTTTACTATCACTACAAACACGACCCTACGAAAGGTGTGCGAGATTATGCGTATGAAGTAGTGGCGGTTGGATTTCATACAGAAGATGACGCTCGCACAGGAGAAGAACATTTTCTTATTTATCGCCCGCTCTATGAAGCGTCTGTGTACGTAGCCTCAAAAGACCTCGGTATTCCATGTTACGATGCTCGACCGCTTGCTATGTGGATGGAGGACGTGACGAAAGACGGAAAAACATTTCCACGATTTCAGAAAATATCAGACGCAGAAACTATCGCCGAGCTCAAAAAAATCTCTACTGAAATGTATTCCTAACCTGCTACAATTAACACATGAACTACATCAAAACACTTCTCATATTTCTTGGAACGCTAGCCCTCGCAGTGCTTATCTGGTTCTTCTTTATCCGCACAAAAAATGCTCTTCCTGAGACTCCACTTGCAATTACTACCAAATCTGACGTTGAGTACTTTGGTGAGCGGAAAGGATATCTGGCTCGTCCAAAAGGATGGGGTGAGTATCCGGGAGTTGTAATGATTCATGAAAATCGTGGTCTTCGCCCTGAGATAAAGACTGCTGCAGAAGAACTCGCAAAAGAGGGATTTGTCGTACTTGCAGTTGATCTTTTTGGAGAAACTGCTGAAGACCAGACTGGTGCTCGCGTATTAACCGGAGCATTTGATCAGGCTGTTGGTATAGAGAATATGCGTGCCGCAGTTGCGTATCTTCGTGATATGGGAGTTGAGCATATTGCCTCGCTCGGATGGTGTTTTGGAGGAAAGCAGTCTGTTGAACTCGCAATCTCAGGAGAAATCCTTGATGCAACTGTTGTGTATTACGGAGGGGGTCTTGCGACGACAGAAGAGAAGCTTAAACCAATTACGTGGCCAGTTCTTGGAATATTTGGAGACAAGGACCAGGTGATTCCAATTGCACAGGTAGATGAGTTTAAGGCCTCACTCAAGGCGCTTGAGATTTCGCACGAAGTATATGTATATCCAGGAGTTGGACATGCCTTCGCAAATCCTTCAAATCCAAACCATGCTCCAGCAGAAACTGCTGATGCGTGGGCAAAGACTGTCACATTTCTCAATGAGAGTTTGAAATAGGGTGGTAGTGTACTATAATTATATTCATATTACTAATCGTATTTCTCTCGTATGATACGCATAAAATCACGGGCTAGTTTTCTTCTCGTACTGACACTGCTCGCTGGTTTTTTTGCTGACACGCTAACTGTCCATGCGGCTGGAACTACGTTTGTTACAAACGGTTCAACTTCAATTGGAACGTTTCCATCAAGTCTTCCAAATAACTCATTCCGAGTAAATACTTCTGTGACAAATAGTGCTTCAGTTACTGCAATTAGTGCTGATTTTGTGGGGTCTTCTTCTGCTACTCTTTCCTCTACTTCCGGTTGGACTCAAGTGCAAAGTGTGAGCGCTGATGATGCATTTAAGCAGATTGCGTTAGGTTTTAATACAACATTTAACGGCACGTCATACAATAGTGCATATATTGGTTCGAATACATACATAACATTTGGGTCGGGATCTGGAAACTATTCTGGACTCTCTGCGAGTAATCCAGCAATTCCTGGGGTTCATATGTGTGCGGCCGACAACTCATATCAGAAAGTTTTCCATAAGCTAGATAGTACTGGGGTGATGCGTGTTCGATACGAAGGTACTGCGTCTACAAGTGGAACACTTGGTTCTCCAAATATTGTGTACGAGGCAGTTTTTTATAGTGGGCAATCATATTTTGATGTTCACATGGGTGT
>CALQZW010000030.1 GCA_943350045.1 Candidatus Nomurabacteria bacterium
CCTGAAAGGAATTCTGTGTCGATTGGTTCTGGATAAATCAATGAACCTCCGAGTGAAATAATGATGCGTTCGTTCATATATTTTAAGCGATGTTAAGTTTAGAAATAATATCGGCGTGAATCTCTTCAATCGAACGCTCTGCGTCGATGTCAAAGAACACATATCCTTCTTTATTACGGAAATACTCGATCGCTGGAGTGACTTGTTCATCATACCAAGCAACACGTGTATCAACGTTCTCTGCCGTATCATCTGCTCGCCCACGAGAGAGCATGCGATTCTTTGATGTCTCGGCTGAAACAACAAAGTTAATCACTACTACGTTTTTGCGTCCATAAAATGAAAGCATTGAATCCACGACAACTGACTCCTCAATACGTCGAGGGTATCCATCGATATACAAGTGCTTACTTGGATCAAATGACTGCACGAGTGCACTCGCCCAGAGGTAGATGGTGAGGAAAAGTGGCTGAAGCTGTCCCTTTGCAGTTACTTCTTTAGAGTGCTGACTTGTGTACGTACTTTCATTAAAGAATGCACGGAACATATCGCCAGTAACAGACGAGAAGGCCTCGGCCGTGCTGTGCTTTGCCATATAGTCGCGAAGCAACTTAAGCTGAGTGCCTTTTCCGCATCCAGAGCGTCCTGCAAAAATGATTGTGATTGGTGTTTCCATGTTTTTTGACTATACCATATAGTGCCCTTTTTGCACGAAAAAAGCCGCCGAAGCGGCCCTTTTCTAGTACTCGTGCATTGAAGTCTGAGCATCAATCTTTTTGATGAGATCAAGTACTACAGAAACAACGATGAGGAGTGATGTACCACCGAGGGCAATAGAAGTAATGCCAGTGATAGAGCGAACAACGAGTGGGAGCACTGCAATGATTCCAAGGAACAGAGCTCCTACAAGAGTGATTCGTGACACGATTTTCGCAATGTAGTCTTCTGTAGACTGACCAGGGCGAATACCAGGAACGAATGCACCACCCTTCTGAAGATTCTCACTCATTGCGTGTGGATCAAACGTAACTGCTGTATAGAAGTACGTAAATGCAAACACGAAGATGAAGTAGAGAACTCCATACAAAAGACTTGTCTGAGAGAAGTTAGCAAGCGCCTGTCCTACAGAGAGAAGTCGAGCATTCTCAGCAAAAGAAACAATAAGGTTTCCAACGAGCTGAGGAAGAAGGAGAATTGAGAGAGCAAAGATGATTGGAATCACACCTGCCTGATTCACGCGAAGCGGAACATAGGTGGAAACTCCACCAGAGACTCCAGGACGCTGTGCGCGAGCATAAGTAACTGGAATTGGACGTTCTGCTTCAGTAATGTAGACAACTCCGATAATAAGCAAGATACCAAGCACTACAAAGAGTACGAGATATGGAAGCTGTGAAATATCAAAGGTTACGATAAACTGAGCGACGCTCTGAGGAAGTGCTGCTACGATACCTGCAAAAATCAAAATTGAGATACCGTTTGAAATACCGTATTCTGTCATTGCCTCACCGATCCACATAAGGAGCATTGAGCCTCCAAGAATCACGAGGAGACTTGTTGCGAACTCAACCGGTCCGAGTGTGCCAATGATTCCCTGTCGTCCAAGAACGAGCAAGAGGGCAAATCCCTGAATGATAGCAAGCGGTACTGCAAGGAGACGAGAGTACTGAGAAAACTTTCTGCGACCTGCTTCACCCTCTTCACTATACAGTGACTTAAGTGACGGGACCATGATTGTCATCAACTGCATGATAATACTTGCAGTAATGTATGGACCCACTCCGAGCATTACGATTGAAAGTGTACTGAGTCCCCCTCCTGAGAAAATGTTAAGGATTCCGAAAAACTGGTTGTTTGAGAGAAATGCAGCCAAACGAGCTGAATCAACTCCCGGAACTGGAATAGTAGAGAGCAAGCGGAACGCAACAAGGAGTCCAAGCATTACAAAAATGCGATTGCGGAGTCCGCGGTCCTGCCATACAATCTTGAGCTTTCGAGAGAAGGTATTCATGGTTAGTATGCTTCAACTGAACCACCCGCAGATTCGATTGCTGTGCGAGCAGCTGTTGAAATTTTACACTCTGCTACGACGAGTTTCTTTTTGAGTTCTCCACGAGCAAGGATTTTCACTGAAGGAACTTTACCGTTCTTTGTTGTGATAACCATTTTCTCGATAAGAGTTGCTGGAGTAACACGCTCCCCTGCACTAAAGGCTGATTCGAGCATCTGAAGGTTCACTGGCACTTCTGGTGTTTCGATTGAAGCGAAACGGTATCCACGAAGCTTTGGAATCTTCTTGATAGCATCACGGAGCTGTGGACGACGCTTGTGACCTGCACGAGCTGTCTGTCCTTTGCCTCCACGACCACTAGTTTTACCATGGCGTCCTCCGCGTCCAACCTGAACGTGAGTTTTTTGCTTGGTGTGACGTTGTACGGTATGTGTCTGCATAAAATCTATAATTATGATTACTGAACCTCAACAGCTGCGAGAGTAGCAGCTTCTGCTTTCTTCTCTTCAGCAGTAAGGTGGCGAAGGATCTTTGTGCCGACTGTCTCAAGAGCCTTCATTGTTGCACGAGCGTTGTTGAGTTTGTTCTTTGATCCAGTGTGAATCTTTGTTGTAACGTTCTTGATTCCAGCAAGGAGAAGAATGTCACGCACAGCTGAACCTGCGATAAGTCCACGTCCACGGTTTGGCATAAGCATTACCTGTGAAGATGAGAACTTTGCAAAAATCTGGTGAGGAAGTGACTGCTCTTTCGTAAGCTTGAGCTTGAGCATGTTCTTCTTTGCAGCTTTCTGTGCCTTTGCGATTGCAAGAGCAGTATCGATAGCTTTACCAGTTCCGAGTCCTACCATTCCCTTACGGTCTCCGATTGCCATTGCAACTGAGAAAGTCATACGACGTCCTCCTGAAACCACACGAGTAACACGGCGGATGTTAAGAATTTTCTGATCGTATTCTGGCTTTGCGCGCTCAAAGCGTGCTCCGCCTTCACGACGTGGGCCAGACCCGCGTGATGCACCACGAGGTCCTGCTCCAGCTCCAGTGCGAGGACTGCGTCCTGCTGTACTTGGCTGGCGTGTTGAAGTTGTCTTTATGTCTGCCATATATATTAGAAGTTAAGTCCCGCTCCGCGAGCTGCGTCCGCGAGAATCTTTACGCGACCTGCGTACTTAAATCCTCCACGGTCAAATACGACCTTGGTAATGCCTTTGTCTGTCAAAAGCTTTGCAATTTTCTTTCCTACGAATTCAGCACCTGCAACCTTTGTTCCCTTCTCTGTTGCATCTGATGCAGCAGCGATAGTGACAGAGCGGTTGTCGTCGATAGCCTGAGCGTAGATATAGCGGTTTGAACGGAAGATAGCAATACGTGGGCATGTCTCACTTCCTGAGATACGCATACGAATTTTCTTTTTCAAACGAAGACGCTTTTCTGTTTTGATGTTCTTTGATTTCATATGTTCTAGACTATGCAGCCTTCTTACCCTGCTTACGGCGAATAACTTCGTCGTCATAACGGAATCCCTTACCCTTATATGGCTCAGGCTTCTTTAGTGAGCGAACTTTCGCAGCAAACTGTCCGACCAATTCTTTATCAATACCACTGACAGTAACAATATTCTTTTCTGCTGTAACAGTAAGTCCAGCTGGAATTGGAACAGTTACTCCGTGTGAAAATCCGAGAGCAAGAACGAGATCTGATCCCTTTACTTCACTCTTGAAACCAACTCCTTCGAGGATGAGTTTCTTAACGAATGGAGTAGTAACACCAGCGATCATGTTCTTGATGTGTGAGGCATATGTTCCCCAGAGAGCACGAGAAAAAATGTCTTTGTCGTTCTTTGGCATGAGCATGATAACTCCACCATCGAGCTTTACAATGACGTCATTCTTGAGCGCGCGAGAAAGTGTACCTTTTGGACCAGTAACTGTGAAAACACCGTCAACGAAAGTGACTTCTGTTTTCTCAGGAATACTGATTGGTTGTTTTGCGATTCGTGACATATAGATTTACCAAATTGAAAACAATACCTCGCCGCCGACGTTTTCCTTGCGAGCCTCTTTATCGGTCAAAATACCTTTTGGAGTTGAATAAATGAAAGCTCCGCGACCGTTCATGTATGACTTGATGTCATGTGTTCCATTGTACATGCGGCGACTCGGCTTAGAGATGAGTGTGATGTCGTTGATTTTTGGTGTGCGACCGTCTGACTTGAGAGTAATCTCAATAACAGGACGTCCACGGCGAACCTTCTTTGATACAGAGCCAACAAAGCCAGCTGCTGAGAGCTTCTCTGCGACTGCGTAGCAGTGATTTGAATGCGGAACAATAATACTATCGCGAAGTGCGCGATTAGCAGTCTTGATTCCGTTTAGCATATTTGCGACAGGATACATATAGTAGTTATGTTTGTGCTATGAGTAGAATGACTGTTACCAAGATGACTTGCGGACGCCAGGAATCATTCCTTCGTTTGCAAGCTCACGGAAACAGATGCGGCAGAGACCGAAATCTCTCATGAAGCCACGACCACGGCCACACTTAAAACAGCGATTCTTCGCTCGGCTTGAGAACTTTGGTACGCGTGTTGCGCGGTATATTGTTGATGTTTTTGCCATATGATAATTAATTGCTTTGACCTAAAAACACAAGCCCGTGCCTCTCCAAGTATCGCGTGATAGTTCTTTATCTTCTTTGCATCTAGAAAATAAAGGAGAATCACGGACTTCGGAGAACTAATAACGGGCTATTTTCCAATAATAGCAGATTTTGGGTAGATGTCAATTACTCAACCGCAGTAAAATCACCTACTTTAATTTGGTTACTTTCTTATTGACCGCACCGACAAAAAGACGAAATGCGTTACGTTTTTCCTTTGGGTATACGTACGCAATAGCAAGAATATATTTACATTTTGGACATACTAGTTCTGAAACTTTAGAAATAGGAAGCGTCTGGAGAGTTACGAGCGACTCCGGAGCAATAATACGGTCAAGGTACATGCGTTTAAGCTCACCAGGTCCGTCTTTCTGGTAAATTAAGATAACCTTGTCGCAGTGATGGCAAGACACCTCCAAGAATCGTGAATACCCTCCACGAGCTTGGCGGTATTTATCTTTTTTAAATTTTGTTTTAGAAGTAGATTGCATATATGAATTAAATATATCAGCTTTCTGGCAATAACGACTTATCCTTACAAGCTATTACACTCCATCAAAATCACCTACTTTCGTGCGAATAAGCGAGTAAAGACACGCCCCTCCTCCGAGCGCCTTTCCTAAATCCTCGGCAAACTGACGCACGTAAAAACCAGAACCGACCTCGAGGGTAATGGTGAGAATGGCGAGTTTCTCAGGAAGCCCAGCTTCGGCCCACCCTGCGACTATCTCTCCCTGACGAAAGTCTCCCGTGACTCCGGAAACAATCTCTCCGACACGGGTAAGCACGTCCTCTGATTCAACAGGCTCAATTCCAACCTCCGAATACCCGTACAGAGTAACTTCGTGCACAGGTAACTCAACCTCTCCCCCTTCGCGAGTATGGGCATGAAGCTGTTTCCCATCTACGGTTTTCGAAGAGTATGGAGGATATGTTTGCGAGTGTGTTCCGACAAGCGTATCGATGTATTGTTCTATCTTTACAAGCGAAGGTGCCTGATCCTCAGATATACTCACTGGTAAACCTAGTAAATCATAGCTGTCAGTTGCCACGCCGAGCAAAATCTCTGCCATGTATGTTTTTGGTAGACCTGAGTACTGTTCTTTGTTTTTACATTCCTCCCCCGTGAGAATAATAAGGAGACCTTCGGCCGCTGGGTCGAGCCGTCCAGCGTATGTCATTGGCACATCTGGAGCTATCTCTTCATTCTCTCTGAGCGTTTCGAGTGCCTCAAGCGGAGTCTCGCCGAGATTCTTCCAAACTACATACAGTGGTTTTA
>CALQZW010000031.1 GCA_943350045.1 Candidatus Nomurabacteria bacterium
CTCGAAGAAGCAACGGAATACCACGCCCGATTTCCAGCACTTGTGCGCTCAGTCCAGGTAGCACCTCCGTCAGTTGAGGTGTAGATATAACCGCCTTCTACAACAGCTGCGAGTTTTGTGCCGTCAGCGGAGGATGAGATAGAGCGCCAAACCCTCCCTCCGGAGCTCGTACGTTGAACCCACGTAGCACCTCCGTCAATAGAGGTGTGGATGTTACCGCCTGATGTAATAACTGCAATTTTTAAACCGTCAGCAGAAGAAGTACCGGAATAAACCCCGGATATTATGTTTCCACTCGGACTACTCGACGGTGGCAACGCCGGAGAATTTGCATCAGTCCATGTACCGAGCGATGCATAAACTTCCCTGCCTCCGCCCATGAGAAAAAGAACACTGAGAAATACAAGGAGAGAAAATTTCTTCATGACGGAGGATGGAGTTAAGGTTGTTAGTTAGGCGCTACGATGTTAAGAAGTCCCTGAGCCTCTGGAGTAGACTGTTTTCGGTCGAGTGTACATGATCCAGTTTCAGATACTGCACCTGAGAGTGGAATACATTTGTTACCACCAGAACAGACGTTCATAGTACATTTCTTTCCTTCAATAGTTGTAGCAAAAGAGAATGATTCATCTGCATAGGGAGACTTTGGTAGGTCTTGTGCCGTCATTGGCATATCTGAGCTACTTGGGCCATATTTTGCATATGCAAAGTATCCTCCGACTGCGAGAAGGAGAACGACGATTATGATGAGGAAACTGCGGTTAGTAGTGTGCTTTGCTGGCATTGGGCCCATTGGGTTTACTTGTATTGGTTCCATATATACATATAGTATATATGGAACGATATTCTCGATGCAATGGAAAATGGGGAGAACTACTCGTCTTCTGGATTCATTCGCTTTCGCAACACCACAATTTCATCACGCAAAATTGCAGCGGTTTCAAAGTCGAGCTCTTTCACGGCTTTCTGCATTTCTTTCTCCTTTATCTTTACTATCTTCTCGTACACTCCTTTCTTCCCTTTCTTAGTCGCCTTTTCAAAAATTTCAATATCAAGCGCAAGCTCAGCATTCACTGCCTTGTCATGCTTCTTCTCCATACCTTCAGTGATATCTTTGATACGCTTAAGAATTGTTTTCGGAGTAATGCCGTGTTCTTTATTGTAGGCAATCTGAATATTTCGACGACGCGTTGTCTCGCCGATTGCTCTATCAAGTGAGCCAGTCATATGGTCGGCATACAAAATTACTTTTCCTTCTGAGTTTCGCGCAGCGCGTCCGATGGTTTGGATCAGTGAAGTTTCAGATCGCAAGAATCCTTCCTTGTCGGCATCAAGGATTCCAATGAGCGCTACTTCGGGCAGGTCGAGTCCTTCACGCAGGAGGTTAACTCCTACAATGACATCGAACTCTCCCTTTCGGAACGCGGTCAGAATCTGAATACGTTCGATAGTTTTAATATCACTATGCAAATATTCTGCCTTAATCTTTTTGTCTTTAAGATACACAGAAAGATCTTCGGCCATTTTCTTTGTGAGCGTTGTGGCAATCACACGAAAACCGCGAGCGATTGTTTTTTCTGTCTCGGCAATGAAATCGAAAATCTGTCCCTTATACGCTCCTTTCTCAAGAATTGGTCGCACTACAATCTCTGGGTCAATGAGTCCAGTTGGGCGAATAATCTGCTCAACAATCTGCTCAGACACTTCGCGCTCAAATAAGCTTGGAGTTGCAGTAGTGTAAATGACTTGCCCGACACGCTGTTCAAACTCGTCAGACTTTAGTGGACGGTTGTCACATGCAGACGGCAGACGAAATCCGAACTCGACAAGGTTTTTTTTGCGAGCTTGGTCTCCTGCGTACATGGCCCCGATCTGCGGAACGGAAACATGGGACTCGTCGATGATGGTGAGAAAGTCTGGAGTTCCGTCGGCTTTGTGTGGGAAATATGACAGAAGAGTTTCTGGCGCTTCGCCGGGTTTCTTTCCAGAGAGGTGGCGGGAATAGTTTTCGATTCCATTACAGTACCCTACCTCCTTAATCATTGCGAGGTCGTAGGTTGTACGGCGCTTGAGTCGCTCTGCCTCCAAGAGCTTCCCCTCTTTATCAAACTTCGCAAGCTGGAGTTTAAGTTCTGCTTGAATAGATTTAATGGCGCGATTTTTCTCCGTGTCAGTTGTCATGAAGTGCTTGGCTGGAAAAAGAAAAATATCTTGCACTTCTTCTATAACTCGTGAAGAGACTGGATCGACTGCGCTGATGCGAGAAATGGATTCTCCCGTAAAGAAAATCTGATACATGAATGTCTCAGACACAGGCACGACGTCGACGCGATTTCCAACAGCACGAAACTGCGCAGATTTTACATCGGCGATGGTGCGCTCGAAATGGTTGCCAATGAGTTTTCGCATCACGTCGGTCTTGCCGATTTTCATTCCAACAGAGAGCTGAAGATTCTGCTGGCGGTACTGCTCGGGCGACCCGAGACCGTAGATACAGGAAACAGAGGCGACGATGATGACGTCTTTGCGTGAGAGAAGCGCCTGAGTTGAAGCATGGCGAAGACGGTCAATTTCTTCGTTGATCTGTGCGTCTTTTTCAATGTATGTATCAGAGACAGGAAGGTAGGCTTCTGGTTGATAGAAGTCGTAATAGGAGACGAAATAATGTACGGCGGCGTCGGGAAAAAACTCTCGATACTCTTGTGCAAGCTGAGCGGCGAGGGTTTTATTGTGCGCAATCACGAGCGTTGGTTTTCCGTGCTGAGCAATGACATTGGCACAGGTATATGTCTTTCCCGAGCCGGTAACACCAAGAAGGGTTTGCTTGCGCATCCCCTTTTTCAGTCCTTTTACAAGGTTTTCTATGGCCTTTGGCTGGTCTCCAGCCGGCGGCCAATCGCTTTGTAGTCGAAATACTGACATGTACTTACAGTCTACGCTTTTTTAGTAAATAAAAAAAGCACTCACGGGATCGGACCGAGAGTGCTTGCACATACAACTGTGCCTTCTAGCGAATTTACCTAGAACTATGCTTTGCCTTTCCTGATGGAGTCTTTGTATTAAAGTACTCTCCGAGGACATCCAGCAAATGTGCTTACTTGAAATCAGGATATATCATGTCTCGTATTTTAACAAGCCGACGAGCTATTTCTGATACCGTGCTAAAAATTGTGCTTTATACTCAGGAAATGTTCCTTCTAAAATTTTCTCACGCATTGTCGCGACAAGGTTGGCAATGAAGTACAGATTATGAATACTTGCGAGTGTACTGCCGAGCATTTCCTTACTACGGAATAGATGTGCGAGATATGCGCGAGTAAAGTTTTTACAGAGATAGCATCCGCAGTCTGGCTCGATAGGATTGAAGTCACTTCTATACTGAGCATTTAAAATATTCATGCGTCCGTCTTTTGTGTAGAGCGAACCAGTCGTACGAGCGTTGCGTGTCGGAGCGACGCAGTCGAAAAGATCGACTCCGTTTTCTACTCCTTCAAATAAATCTTCTGGCTCTCCGATTCCAAGGAGGTGGCGAGGTTTTTCTTCTGGAAGAATTTCATTCACCCAGCGAACAGAGCTATGCAAATCTTCTTTATCAAACGAACCACCGATTCCAAAGCCATCAAACTCTTCCCCATCTGGTGTGCGCATTTCGGAGATTGTTTTTGCAGAAAGTTTGCGAAGTTCTTCATCACGACCTCCTTGAATAACGCCAAGCAGTGCCTGTTTCTGACTGTTTGGTTTCGACTTGTGATAGTTCAAACTACGCTGTGCCCATGAGTGAGTACGGTGCAATGCTTCTTCTTGATATCTGCGGTCTTCTGTTGGAGAAGTACATTCGTCAAAGGCGAAAATAATATCGGCACCAAGGTTGTGCTGGATTTCAATAGACTTCTCAGGAGTAATGTAATGCAAACTTCCGTTTATATGCGATCGGAAAGAAACTCCATCGTTTCCGATAGTAGCCAAGCGTGGTACTCCATCATCGGCACTTGAGCGCTCAGGAATCTGCACAGATGGATCTGCTGGATGTAAGACTTTTGAAATTCCTTTTCCGTATGCCACACCAAGAGAAAACACCTGGAATCCTCCAGAGTCTGTGAGCATTGGCTTGTGCCAGTTCATAAAAGCATGTAGTCCTCCAGCATCGCGAATGAGTTCGTCTCCGGGTTGTAGATACAAATGGTACGTGTTGGCGAGGACTACCTGCGCTCCAAGGTCGGTGAGCATTTCACTCGTCATTCCTTTTACTGTGGCCTTTGTTCCCACTGGGACGAAGGCTGGAGTTTTAATATCTCCATGGGGAGTGGAAATAACTCCCGCGCGTCCAAGCGAGTTTGGAATCTTTTTTTCAATTGAGAATCGAAATTCTTTCATATCTATTTACGAATTTGTACAAAGGTAAGCTCAGACATATTCATCGGAGAAGCAAAGAGTGCAGTCTGTGCAACGTCTCGCGAGTCAGAGGTGACTTTTTCAAACTCAGCAATGATATTCTGAAAGAGTCCTATACTCACGGCAGTCACATCACTTGTTAGTTCAATATCGTGAGGAACTGTTGCAGAAAATGCTCCGCCTCCACGGCCAACGAGTGTTACGTCGACTCCAAGCGGAAGTAGTCGCACGTCTGTTTTTTCTCCTGGAGATGAAAAGAGACGCACGAGCGCAGAGTCGGAACGAACGTCTTCGATTACCCCTATTGGAATCCGTCCATGAGCATATACACCCTGTCCTTTTACAAGTCCGATGGACGCACCTCCGTCAATGAGCAGTGTGTCATATACGCTCTTTGGTGGCTTGGCGAGAACGGCGGAGAGAATAAATGTGTTTCCTTCAGTTCGTCCGAGCACGCGTTTCAATTCTTCATTTTCACGAGCAAAAATATTTCGCTCGGCAACTCGCGCTTCGAGTTCCAATATCTGCGCCTGCAGGAGTTCGTTCTCGCGCATAAATGATTGCTTTGTTTCAAGTAAGGCAAAGCGATTTGAAAGCCAACCAGAAGAACCGTTTACGACACGAAGGAGAGTTGTACCAATGGCTCCGCCAATATTTGAAACAAGATTACGAGTAAATGGAACTACGAGAATGACGAGAAAAATACCTCCAGCAATGAGTACGCCTCGATATGGATATTTTTTCGGTACATACTGTTTGTGTATCATATATATACTATCGTGGCACGCTATCCCCTCCGACTGCAACAAGCTGTTCCATATAGCTCTCTACTGCGTCCAAGACAATTCCTGCTCCACGAGCAACTGCAGTAAGCGGGTCTTCGGCTGCGTAGATTGGGATTTTTAGTGAAGTCTCAAGAAGGTGGTCGAGTCCTGTAAGGAGCGCTCCTCCGCCTGAGAGTACGAGTCCACGATGCATGACGTCGGAGAGAATTTCTGGTGGAGTTGTTTCAAGTACTTCGCGAACGTCGTCTACGAGTGTGAGAATAGAGGGCATTATAGCTTCGCGGATATCGGAGTCAGTGATGATTACTTCGCGAGGAAGCCCAGTCACCAAATCACGTCCACGTACCTGCGCTTCCATGAACTTCCCTTCTTCTACAGATGCGATAGCAATTTTTACACTTTCGGCAGTCTTTTCTCCAATAAGTAATTTAAACTCGTTACGAAGATACTGCATGATGTCACTGTTTAATCTGTCTCCTGCAATTTTAGAATTTTTCGAGCGCACGATTCCTCCGAGGGCGATGATGGCGA
>CALQZW010000032.1 GCA_943350045.1 Candidatus Nomurabacteria bacterium
GAGAAGATTAAAAATATCGAGAAAAAACAACTAGAAAAACTCTTTTCTGCTACCGTAGAAGTTTTGAAAAAAGGAATTGATTTTGGTGGAGATTCAACTAGTGACTACAGACAGATAGATGGCACGCGTGGAAAGTTTAGTCATGAACACAACGCATATCGAAGAACCGGGAAAAAATGTATGAAACGAGGGTGTAATGGTGATATACTACGCATAGTAGTCGGCGGTCGTAGCGCACATTTTTGTGAAATACATCAAGTGCTCAAAAAAGATAGCTAGCAAACACTATGAAACGAAATACAAAAGAAGGAGGTTGGGCTGAATTAAAATGGTTTCTTCTTGTCGTCGTTGGCGTATGGATTCTCTGGTTTTACACTGGAGGACCAGAGCGAGCAAAGGTAACAGGAGATGATCCGTTCATGCGAGCACTCGATCCGATTGATACCGGAGAGACATATGGTGGGAATCGTTCACGTTAAATCGAAAGCATTCGAGACAACGCAACCCCCAGAGCTACTGAAACATTCAGTGATTCTTTCTCCCCTCTCATCGGAATCTCTGCGATAACATCGCAGAGATTTTGTATTTTCTGCGGAACGCCTTCAACTTCATTTCCGACAATAAAGGCAACTTTGTCTGCGGGGCGAACTTTCTTGTAATCCACGGAGTGTTCAGACTGTTCGATGGCAATAATCTGGTAGCCGTCTTTTTTGAGTTTCGTAATCAGCGGACGAAGATTTTTCACGGCCTTCCAAGGAATTGTTTTCTCGGCTCCAAGCGCACTCTTGGCAATATCTGAATTCGGTCGCTTAAACTGATCCAGTGGTGCAGGTGTAATTCCCGCGAGGTATATGAAGGAGACACCACAGGCATCGGCTGTGCGAAACATACTGCCGACATTCACTGCACTGCGGATGTCGGGGAGGATTAGAACTGTAGTATTTTTTTTCATTATTTACAATACTAGAAAAATAACAACTTGTTCGCACTAAGCCCAGAATGGAATATACTTGGAATGCTTTTTTGATTTATTTGTCGGGTCTTTAGGTTTTATAAGCTTGGATTCCAAAGTTTCACTTATAATTTTAGAAGCTATAGAATAATTTTTCTCTGAAATATCAAATCTTTTTCGTAAACTTTCATTCGTCATGACTTCTCTTGAAACATGCTTTAAGCAGGAATGCAGATAACATGCACGAACTCTGTCTTCTTTTGCCATTTTTGTAAGAGCACGATGCGAGTATAATGTCGCAACCAGATGATCATCAGCAACAAAAAACGAGGGTGCGGGAAGTTGGTATAATTCACACTGAAAAACAACCTTATCAATACCCGTTCCCGATTCTTCACACACACCTAATCTTCGCATTAGACTAGCAAGATTTTCGTTGCGCGACCGTGGAGGAAGGTCAATAAAGCGCTCAGTCTTAATGAGTGGCTTACCTGGGTTTCTAATTTCTAATCGATCCTCAAAGATTTCAATTGTTGGACTTGTTCCAATTGCATCAAAGTCTTGGTGGATTAATGCATTTGCAACCAACTCTCTTACTGCAATTTCTGGGTAAACCTTTACTTCTTTACGGAGAGCCTCCTTTACCACCTCATTCGATGGAAGAAGGCCATTAATGAAATTAATTAGGTTTACAAAACCAGAAGCATAACCCCTGTTTCCATCTGTTTCTTTTATTCTATTTAATTTGTCTTTTCCTTGATACTGAATAACCCGAACGCCTTTTCTTTTTAAATCCTTAAACTGAGTGAGATCCTTGGCAAACAACATCGCACCAAGATTTGTAATACAGTACCCACCTTCGACCTTCTTTACTAGTCGTTCGGAAACAAGAACCTCAATAATTGCTATATTATTGGGAGGAAGAACTTTTTTTGTAAGATCAAAATAAGAAACAAAATCAAGCATACTGAGTGCTTCTCCGGCATTAATGGTATTTGTTGCAAGTTTAGTTTCGAAAGTTAAACCAGTTGAACTAGAAATTGCAAGCGCAGTTTCTTGTTTAGTCATTTTCCTAGTTTGCCCCGCAGACCGAGTATATGAATCGTAAACAGTCATCCCTCTTAAGTAAATCGGCTTTGAACTAGACTCGACTACATAAATAAAAAGAATATTTTTTCCTTCAACCTCCTGAAGAGAATGGTCTACGCCAATCGAAGGTTCTACTCCGTCACGAGCAATATTGCCAATTTTTTGTATGATATCTCGACATGCTTCTGCCGTAAGACCATTAACCTCCCCATTATCAGATACTCCAAACACAAGGAATCCACCACCAGAATAATTCGAAAACGCTGAGAGATGCTTAGCTAACTTAGAGCCATCTTGTGAAATATTAGCTTTCCAGTCTAACTCATTAAGCTCTTGAGGTAGGGGATTTAAACTTTTTATAAGTAAAGATAGTGCTTTTTCTTCCCAATCTTTCATGGAAGTAAGTATACCACACAAGAGGTATCTCCGTTACATAAGAATATCCTTATTTTAAAGGATATTTTCAATAATTTGCTTGCTTTGCGGTAAACAAATGAAATAAGATTTCAAGTCTTTACCCTCAATCATAAGAACCTAAAAAAGAAAAAAAGGGGGTAAAAAAATACAGTGTCCGCCCAGCAGGAATCGCCTCCCACGGAGGCGGGTACTTTTCTCGTCTCGCTTTGCTCGACATAGAAAAGTCTTTCAATTCCTGACGGTAGACGCGCAGGCGTCTCCCTCTGGGCGCCCAAAATTCTGCTTCGCACAATTTTGTCCGCCCAGCAGGAATCGAACCTGCGACCCTCTCCTTAAAAGGGAGCTGCTCTACCAGCTGAGCTATGGGCGGATATGGGTTGAAAATACCATAAAAATGAGTAATAATCAATACATATGGAAAATAATAAACAAAACGCTATTCGCATCGGTATTTTCGCCCTTATCATTGGAATCGTTATTGTTGGAATGAGCCTTATCGCAGGTGGAGCAGAGGTTTCTACTAAATATGATGGATTTGCTCAGTGTCTTTCAGACAAAGGCGCTAAGTTCTATGGTGCTTTCTGGTGCCCACACTGCCAGGACCAGAAAAAGGCTTTTGGTGGATCTGCAAAACTTCTTCCGTATACAGAATGTTCTACAGCTGACGGAAAAGTACAGAATGCACTCTGTACTGACGCTGGTGTAGCAAGCTACCCAACATGGGAGTTCGCAGATGGAACTCGCTCAACAGGATTCCAGAGCCTCGAAGTTCTCGCAGCTAAGACAGGATGTGAACTTCCTGCAGCTGAATAATACAATGCAAGCATTTACTGAGTTTTGGAATAGCTTCATGTCTCTCGGAGTCTTTGGACTCATCGGAGTGAGTATTCTTCTAATCTACGTGCTTGTTCTCCCAAAAGACAGCATTTCAGTATGGGTTAGTAAGTTTGTTTCAAAGAATGTGTTGTGGCTTGGACTTATCCTCGCCCTCTCGGCTTCTCTTTCGAGTTTAGTCTATTCAGATATTATCGGGTACCCACCATGTCTCTTCTGCTGGTACGCACGAATCGCCTTTTACCCTCAGATTGCCCTCTTTGGATTGGCGCTTGTAAAGAAAGACCGAAATATCTTGAGTTACACACTACTCCTCTCAGCCCTCGGAGTGATCATTAGCGGATATCATACTGTTGCCGAAGCGATTCAGTACTCTCCTGTCCCGTGTGCAGCAGGTGGTGTTTCGTGTCTGACTCGCTATGTTTACGAGTATGGATTTATCACTATTCCGGTAATGAGCGTCGTTGGATTCATTACTTTAGTACTTGTACATCTCGTAGCACGTAGACAGAGTAGAGTGTAAAAAGTTTTCCCCAATACAGCCGTTGTATCCCCAGGTACAACGGCTGTATACTATATACAAGGTTCGAGAGAAGGAAATCCTTGATATTAAATTTCCTCGATTAGAGGTACAAACGAATGTCGGGTTCCTGATCTCAGAGAGACCTTTGCTCAATCTCCTTTTAGAGCAAAAATTATTATTCGTCTCTCTACGGTACATTAGAAAAATACATATTGGTGCATACACGCAGTTCTTTAGAAGGTAACGACCTTCACCCTATCAAACAGGGCCTCGAGAATGACTCTAATTTTTTGGAATCATTCTCGAGGCCCTTTTTATTTCCCCATATATTTTTACTACTTCCCCGCCGGAGCCAAAGACCGCAGAATAAAGGCCTCCATGGCAGTTTCTAAGTCTAATCCTCCATATGTTGCCTCGTGCACAAGGGCGCAAGTTTCTACAAGCAGTCGCGAGAGTTCCCCTTTCTGAAATCCACCCGCAGCTATTTTAGCTTTTCCATATACAAACGGATGCAATCCAGCACTCTCGGCATTCGGTGATTTTTCAGCCAAAAGCATATTTTTAATACACCAAAAGAGTAGTCCGTGTATTTCGCGTGGAGCTACCCCTGCAGAAATAGCGGCGCGGTACAAACTCCAAGCCTGCGATCGTTTACGTGCAGAATATGCGTCCGTCAGAGAAAAAGAGTTGAACTTTTCAATGGGTTTCTTTTTAACTCCTTCAAATTTTTCTACATTCGCCCCTGCCGTTGTTACGGATTTAATGAACGGAGCAAGGAGGGCATTTTCTGAGAGAATAAATGTCTGGGAACTCTCGGCGAGTCCCTTTGCAATACCAAGAAAACTCTCGCGGAGCTCAGGGTTGTCCCCTATTCCAGAAACAGTAGCAACCGTCGTATCTCCAAAAAGCGAAGACTGTTCGGCTATTGTACGCAGTGCGTCCGCATCAAAAGAAGCATCAGAAAACGAAATATGCTGTGCCCCTTTCTTTACATATGAAGCAACAAGCGCATCTAGCTTTGCGCGACGACGCTCCGAGTCTGTTCCATACAATACCGTGAGCATATATTAAAAACGAACTGTTTTTTTATAATCCAAATACGCCTGTCCGTATCTGCAGACAAGATACTCTTCCTCTTTTGGAACAAGAACAAGGCGGACAATCAAAAAAGCAATAAAAGGAATC
>CALQZW010000033.1 GCA_943350045.1 Candidatus Nomurabacteria bacterium
CGGTGCAATCGATGTCACAAACAAACGTGTTACGACCATAGATGAGAACATTGAAACCAACACTCCAAGAAGGAATGTAATCGCAAATCCACGAACGAATGAAGTCTTGAATACGAAGAACAAAATGAGGGCCGTAATCATACTACTGAAGTTTGAGTCACGGATTGAAAGCCATGCACGAGAGAAACCAGCAGATGCACTTTCGGCAATAGAGAGACCGTTGCGACGCTCTTCTTTCATGCGTTCAAAGATAAGAACGTTTGCATCAACTGCGATACCAATAGAAATAATAAATCCGGCAATAGCAGCAGATGAGAGAGTTACATTGAGCGCCTTAAAGACAGCAAGTGTAATCACTACATACACAGCAAGTGCGATAGAAGCAACGAGTCCAGGCAAGCGGTACCAGAGCGTCAAAAAGAGTGCGAGTGCGATGAATCCGATGATTCCAGCAAACACTCCAGCCTCAAGGGCTTCAGCTCCGAGCGTTGGACCAATGAGTTCACTTGAAATAAGTTTTACTGGAACAGGAAGTGCTCCATATGAAAGTGAGCCAGCAAGCTCTTTTGCCTGTTTAAGATTAAATGTTCCTGAGATAACTGCCTCTCCTCCAGTAATTTCCTGCTGAATAGTTGGAGAAGAAATTGGAGCTCCATCGAGGAAGATTGCGAGGCGCTTTCCAGTATTTGTACGAGTAACGTCGGCAAAGATTTTTGCACCCTCGTCGTTAAACTTAAGAGCTACAACTGGAACACCAGTAGTCTGATCAAACTGAACAGTGGCAGTATCAAGATAGCGACCAGTAAGTCCTGTTGTTTTGTAGTTTTCAAATGGATCGATAGAACCAAGGTCTACTTTTCCATCTGCTCCAACACTCACTGTCTGTGGAGCAGTACCGTCACCTTCGAGGCGAAAATCAAGTGTTGGAGTCTGTCCAATCGCAGCTTCAGCTGTTGCTACGTCTGTAACTCCAGGAAGGTCAACGATGAGTTGCTGACTTCCCTGTGCTCCGATTCCACCATCTTTAATCTGTACAAGTGGTTCAAGCACTCCAAGTGCTCCTGCGACCTGCTTTGAGTTAATACGGCGGAGTACTACGTCACGAAGAACCTGCATAGCATCTGCAACATTTTCATCTTCTACAAGCGAAACATCTGCTTCATAGACAAGATGAGTACCACCTGAGAGATCAAGACCGAGAGTAAAAGGCTTTGCTTTATACGCGTATACAAAGTAGCCGAGTGCAACACTGATAATAAGAATACCGAGGGCTAAAAGTCTTTTTTTAATCATAAGATACCGGTATTCTACAGAAACAGGGGGTAATTGCAACCTGCGAGTTATGCACGGTGCGAATCTACGTGTTCTACAATAAACCAAGCGAGGCTGGCAATGACTGTTCCGAGGATAAAACCACCAAGTACGTCCAGCGGAGTATGTACTCCAACTGCAATACGGGCAAAACCAATGATTAGCGCTGCGACACCTGCCACTACTCCTGCCTTTCTATGTATAAAAAATAATCCAACCGCAAGCGCGGAAAATACAGCTGCATGTCCTGAGGGAAATCCGTAATCTGTTTTTTCAATAAGCGCTACGAGATTAAACGTAAACGCCATCGGCCTATCTATCGCATACAAACTCTTGAGCGCCACAGTACACTCGTGAGTCACTGCAGTAATGACTGCAATATATCCCATGTCACGAGCACGATGAGCGAGTCTACGAAACGGCGCGACGACAGTAGTCTCCGCTATTGGACGAAACGCCAAATATATCATCGAGCTCACTGCAACAATCCACGGGAACGCGCTCGCAAAAAAGACGAGCACGCTGGCAAGAATGCGTGAATCAGTATTCGTGAGACCCACTGGCATTGCAAGTAATATATGCATCTTCCCTATTCCTTCACGCCCGCTAAACGCTCAGCTGAAATCACAACATTTTGCATGAGCATGGCAACAGTGACTGGACCTACTCCCCCTGGAACTGGAGCAAGAGCAAACGCCATTTTTTCTACAGACTTTCTGTCTACGTCTCCGGCAATTGCACCATTGAACTCAGATGTTCCTGCATCGATAATCACCACACCTTTCTTGAGCATGTCACCGGTAATAAGCCCTGGCTTTCCAACTGCACTAATGAGCACATCGGCTGTGCGGAAAAATCTCCACGGCTCTGGAGTTTCTGAGTCAACGTTTTGTACGGAGATACCACGAACTGCAAGCAGATGAGCAACTGGCTTTCCAACTAAAACACCGCGACCTGCAATCACAACATTGCGGTCCGTCATGTCGATACCCATAGAGGCAATCATGGTAAGTACTGCAGCCGCAGTCGGAGGAATAAATGTCGGAACACTGGTATAAAAATCGAGAGCAACAGAGTCGCCAAGTGCGTCAACGTCATACTGCGCAGGGATCGCATTCAGTACCGTTTTCACATCGATATGTTTTGGAAGCGGAAGCTGAACAATAATTCCAGCAATGTGGGGAATCTCGGCAATTTTTTTAATCTCAACAACAAGCGCCTCAGTAGAAATATCTTCTGGGAACTCGGCCTTGTGTGTCTGTATTCCAACACTAGCCGCCGCTTTGAGCTTCATGTCCACATACTGAACAGATGCTGGATCATTTCCTACAAGCACGTCGCAGAACACCGGTGGATTCGGAAGTTTTTGAATTCTTCGCTGTAGTCCATCGAGCACGTCGTCTCTGATTTTTTTTCCATCGATTATCTGCATATATACTTCACTATATCATATTCCTATAACCCCTCGAACTCCTTCGTTAAGTCTTCTGGGTGAATCTTGCGAGTCGAGCGACGCATCGAAGAGAGAATGCCGAGCGCTCCAAACTCCATAATCAAATGCGAACCTCCGTAGCTCATAAACGGCAGAGTAATTCCCGTAACCGGCACCACTCCAATATTCATACCCACATTAATCAGCAGGTGCGACATAAACAATATCGCCACTCCAGCGGCAAACAGGGTTTCAAAATTACTTGCCCCGTGCAGGGAAAGCGATATGATACGAGCTAACAGTAAGCCGTAGACAATAAGCAGGAGTAAGGCTCCGATAAAGCCCCATTCTTCAGAGAATGCTGCGAAGATAAAATCCGTCTGGTATTCCGGCAAAAAGCGTAGACGGCTCTGTGTGCCGTACCCAATACCTTTTCCGAGCAAACCCCCACTCCCTACTGCAATCACGGCCTGACGGGCATTGTAGCCCGCTCCATGAATATCACGCAGAGGGTTGAGGAACGTTTGAATACGGTCTTTCTGATATGGAGCAAACACAAACGACCAAAGGAAAATAAAGGCTACGGCACCCGCTCCAAAAAGCAGGGCGAGGTGGCGCTTTCGAATACCTGCCACGAGCGCCATTCCGAGCCAAATAAGACCCAAGATCATCGCCGTTCCAAAGTCTGGCTCAAGAAACACCAGGAGAAACGGAATCGCCATATACACGGCAGAAATAACCAAATGCTTCACTTCTCCGATTGCAATATGTCGGCGTGAAAAATACTTTGCCAGAATTAAAATAAGAATCAGTTTTACAAAGTCCGACGGCTGAACAGACAGTCCTCCGAGTGAGAGCCAACTCTGCGCTCCGTTGGCAGTACGTCCTGCAACTGAAATCAACATCAGCACTCCAACAGCACCTAAAAATAAGACGACGAGCACCTGCGTCTTTTTGAGCATGCTGACATCTATAAACGCAGTGATAAAGAAAGTAACAACAGCCAATGCCAGCCACGTCATCTGACGATAGAAAAACATACTTCCAGAGCCGTATGATTGCATGGTCAAAAGGCCCGCGATAGTTATGGGTAGCGCAAAAAAAAGCAGCATCCAATCGATACGCGAGAGAACCGGGAACCAGCGCGCTATTCCCCTACCTGATATATACCCATCTGAATGCATATGAAACTAGAGCTTTGTAGAGAAAATATCTACCACTGGAATAATCTCGTACCGCACGACTGGCACGCCAATAGGTCGTGGCCACGTAAACACAATATCGCGAGAAGCAAGTGGAGTAAGTGAAGAAGTAAACGTTTTACTTCCCGCCACAGCGTTACCATTTATGTCATACAAAACCGCCGCAGTTGAAATGTTACGAAGCGTAACCGTTGGTGAATTATTTGAAAGTGTTGCAAAGAGACGCGGAATAGAGCCATCGGCTTCAAGCGAAATCGCAGACGTTGATACACGAAGTTTCTCAATCTCAGGATCAATACGTTTCCATGGAGATGTTGGCTTTCCAAACTCAATAGCAGCGCTGACCACTGTTGCCTTCCCTGTCTGTATACCTGTCTCTACAATTGCGTAGCGACCTGAAGGAGGAATTATTGCCGTACCTTGAGCACGTGCTACGAAAATACCTTTCGCATCATATAAACGAAACTCATATGGAAGCGCAATCTGTCCTGCAGAGTTTCTGTTTTCGATCATCGCCATTGCAGTATGAACAGAATCAGTCACAGCAAACGGACGAGTCCATAAAATAGTTGGTTCAGAAATTTGTGCAGTACAAAAGTTTACACACGAACCACCACAATCCACTCCGTCTTCATCTCCGTTCATTTCTAAATCGAAACATGTTGGAGCGACGGTCACGCGCGGATGCACGTACGCAAAAACTCCTACGCCGAGAGCGACGAGGATAATGCCTAAAATTACAAGTTGGCGACGCATTGCCCAAAACATATATGTAAAGTATACGTTAAAAAACCAAAAAAGTCATGAACTCTGTCCTGGCGACTACCTACTTTCCCCATAAATGAGTATCATCGGCACTACAAGGCTTAACTTCTCTGTTCGGAATGGGAAGAGGTGTGGCCCTTGCGTTGAGTCACCAAGACAGAATGCATGAC
>CALQZW010000034.1 GCA_943350045.1 Candidatus Nomurabacteria bacterium
TCACTTATGTTTGTATATCGAACGGGGAAGTAGTAGAGAATATCGCGAATAGTTAAAAGACCTAATTTCGCCAAGGCTTTTCGTTCACCCTCGAGAACTCGAAAGTGGGAAGTGATTAGGTCGGTGAGCTTCATATAGAGAGTATTGTATCAGAAAGGTATTAACTTTAAGCTAAAGTTCTGGAAACAATAAAAAATCCACTATCAAAACAATGTTGTTTCAATAGTGGACTGAATGGTTTTACGCAAAAATTTGTAGTTGCTTTTCCAAGATATGTAGATAAAATTGTTCTACCCGCAGTACTTCTTGGCTTTTGTTCAATAGTATTTTCTGCCAAGCATCATCATGTAAGATTAGATTAGCTTGCACGTGTCCGTTCATTGAAACATCCGCAACAAAAACGACAAGCATGTCTCCTGTTGGCTCGGTTTCAACGGTAAACAGTTTACTTAGAGTACTGTTTGAGCTTTGAGGATATTGATAGAAGTCCTTATCCTCATTTTTTACACTCTTCGCCCTGTAGATTTCGTGTCCATTATTAGTAGACACTTCAAGGCTTGCCAAACCAGAAAAAAAGCACTCTTTGCTATATTCCGAGTAGAGCACTGGCTGTCCTATTGGAAGTATTCCGCTTTGATTTTCTTGTTGAAGTTGTTTCAACGACGCTATTTTATTCATTTTTTTGGTTTTTTATTTTGCATTATTGCTCGATGAAGACCATTAAATGACATTCACTGAGCAATACACAAAATAAGTAACCACACACGTTAAAGAACTATAAATATATTATAGCATAGCACAATATTATTGTCAATTTTGGTTTGAAGAGCTTATTTCAACAGTTCAGTAATTCGTTCAGAGAGTTCGTCGAGAGTGAAGTTTGATTTTACCATATACTCTGTTGCGCCAAGGTCTTTCGCTTTTTTAATATCATCTGCCTCTGAGAGGTTTGAAAAGACAATCACATGAGTTTTTGCAGTCGCTGGATTTTCGCGGAGTTTTTTGAGAATACCGAAGCCGTCTACTCCAGGGAGGACGAGATCCAGAAGGATGACGTCAGGAGTAAGCGTCTGAAGAATCTTGTCTGCTTCAATGCTGTCGCTCGCAGCGGCAACAGAAAAGCCATCTTTTTCAAGCTTTGTGGTTGCAAGCCCCTGGAGGAAGCTGTCATCTTCTACGATGAGGATTTTATGTGCCATATGCGCCTAGTATACTATGCTTTTGGAAGTGATACAAAGAAGGTCGTTCCTTCGTTTACAATACTCTCGAAACGGATAGTTCCGTTATGTTTTTCGACGATACGCTTTGTTGTGTATAGTCCAAGACCTGATCCAACGACGTCCTGCTTTTTTGCATTGTCTGCACGGAAGAACTTTCCGAAAATACGCTCTTGCTCTTCGAGAGAGATACCTATACCTGTATCACGCACTGAGATTTCAATCATGTTCTCTTTTTCTGAAGCGGTCACAACGACGCGGTCGCCTTTGTTTGAATATTTGATTGCGTTCTCGATAAGGTTTTGAAACACGACGCGAATCTTTTCACTGTCGGCCATGGCAAATGCTATCTGAGTACTTGGCTTAAGAAACATGAGCTCGATGCCGCGCTTGTATGATTCACTCGAGAAGTCAAAGATGACGTCGTCCATGAGAAGGACAAGGTCTGTCGGAGTAGGATGAATTGTTTCGAGCATGTCTTCTGCGTGGTTTATCGAAAGCATTTCATTGACCAAGCGAATCATACGCTCGTCTGATTCATATACTTTACCAATGAAGTTTTTCTGTTCGGCAGTAAGTTCTCCAAAGTCTCCGTCGATGAACATTTTCAATATCCACTTCATTGAGGTCAGGGAAGTGCGAAGTTGGTGAGCGGAGATGGAAATGAGGTCGCTCTTTGTTGCGATCTCTTTCTTGAGCTCGGCGATTTCGGCAGTTGTTTCATTCATACAGAGAGTATACGGCTTTTATTGCTTTGCTTCAAATCTGCTTGAAATGACGGAATAAGTAGCTGGTGGCACAAGGCTATGCCAAGCGGGGTCATTACTTGTTATGAGTGAGCGGATGTGTGAACCGGATTCTGTACGGATATCGGGTATATGTATTGTTTCCACTGTATATCCAAGCGCCCGTATGTAGTCAGCTTTTCTGGTATCTGCTTCGTTTGCTACGCACAAAAGAAACACAGTGTCGCCTGGCACTTCCGCTGGAATATTTTTGTAGTCTGAGGGAAAGGGAATGCAGGTGTATTGACCACTCTCTACCGTAGCCTCAGACAGAGAGTTTGAAATCATACGAGCACGCTCTTCATGAGTGAATGGATTCTGCTCGGCCGTGCACGGGTAGCCAGTTTTCTCTGCTACTTCTTGTGTGCAGATTTCCGGAGTACAGATTCCAATTATTACATGCTCTGCGCGAGAGAGTGCTTCAGTAACAAGCCAAAGATGACCATTGTGAAATGGTTGAAAACGGCCGTGTACGAGAAATGTTTTCTTTTGATTCACTACTGTAGTGTGACTCCAGCCTTAAGTACTACGACGTCGTCAACGTTCGCAATGAATGAAAGACTTGGCACTGTAATACCAAAGTCAGAACGCTTGATTTCTCCTTCAACAGTTCCCGAAAGGATGTTTGCGTTCTTGCTTAGTTTTGCAGTGAACGTAGCTGGTTTTGTTACTCCACTGATTGTGAGAGAGCCAGAGAGTGGGAAAGTAATTTCAGTTCCATCAACAAGCTTCGGAGTATTTTCTGAAGTAAATGGAGTTGGTGTGAAGGTAATATATTCGTTTTCAGGATTCTCGGATTTTAGAATGAGGCGAGCGATTGCTCCGTCACGACGTGAGTCATCTGTTTTTAATGTGCGAGCATTGACTGAAACCGTGCCAACAGAAACACTTCCGTCTGGAGCGACTGTTACCTCTGTAGAAACTTGGTTTGTAGTTCCAACTGCAGTAAAGCGACTTCCGCGAAGGTCTTCTCCGATGCTAAACGAAACAGTCGACATGTCTGGGTTGATACGGTATGTGTTTGGAACTGCAGTTTCAGTTGTAGGAACTTCGACAACTTCTGTTGGAGCAGATGCTCCGCGAGTTGCGTACAAGAAAATGACGACTGCAAGGATTGCGATGATGACAAGAACTGAGAGTATTTTTTTCATAGATATTATTGAGTAAGGGTGATAATAACGATTTCGCTATTTGTGCCGATACGCTGAGGAGGTCCCCAGGTTCCGGCGCCACTCGTAGTGATTACCGTTGTGTTGCCTATGACTTGTTGTCCATATGCGAACTGCTTATATATTCTATTTACTAAAAGCGACATTGGCCAGACCTGTCCGCGATGCGTATGTCCAGAGACTTGCAGGCTTATTCCCGCATCGCGGACGGCCTCGAGTGCTACTGGTGCGTGTTTAATGAGAATACTTGGAATAGCTGGATTAATTCCAATACTCGCGAGGGTTTTTGTTGCTTGCTCGACGTCGTTTGTAGTTCGGTAATTTACTCCGACAATCTGGAGTCCGTCGACGACAGTCATGGCATCGGATAGAACTGTGACGTTCGCTTTAGAGATTGCGTCTTCATATACTTTGGTTGAAAACTGAAACTCTTCATGATTTCCATTTGCGAAGAATACGCCTTTAGGTGCAGTTAGTCCGGCAAGGGGAGCGGCGTATTTTTCATATGGAGCAGGCGGTCCATCGTAGAAGTCTCCAGCGATAAATACTGCATCAGGATTTTCGTTGTTTATTTTTTCAACTACTTTTTTAGTGAAGTTGTTCCCGCGAACTGAACCGAGGTGTGTGTCTGCAACAAGGGCAACTTTTTTATTCACCCACGCATCGGGAAGATTTGGGATTGGGACGGTGTATGTTTTTGTTGTAATTGTGCTTCCATGAATTACTCCATATGTACTAACAAGGAGTGCGAGGATCATGAGAGCTTTGCTTGTAATAGGAGAGAATGAGAACACCGCCAAGGCAAGGATACTTGCGATGGTTAGCCAAAGCACTGTGCCAAGCCACACAGCGCTTGCAGTGTAGAGCCATGATCCGACGAGGGTGTACACACGCATATTGAGAACAGAGAGCCCTACAAAACTAAAACAAAGAACAACGGAAGATATTTTCAAAAGCGGTAAGTATCGAGATCCCTGAAGTCCCCATACGCGTACTGTTGTTGCGTAAATAAGCCAATGGGCGAGGGCGAGGATGACACAGATGCTAAGGAGGACGATAGAGAACGTAAGAGTGTTTCGCATAGAGGTAGTATACACCACTGTGGAGTGATTTCATTCTTGAGAAATAAAGCTAAAAGTTGTATAATACAAGCCTTATATGCCCGAAAAGAAACCAAACATATTTTCAATTCTTGCTCCGTACCGTGGGCTCGTTATTCTGCTTGTCGTACTTGCGCTCGGAATGAACGGATTAAACTTGCTGATTCCAATGTTGGTATCACGAGGTATCGATTCATATACTTCGGGCTCTTATATCCTCTCAGCTACACTTATTATTTTTCTTGCCACAACGGCTGGTATTTTTATATTCCACTACATTCAAGGGATAGTACAGACATATGCCTCTGAAAAAGTAGCACGTGATATGCGTGCTCAGGTTATGGGAACTATTTCCGAGCAAGATTATGCAACCATGCTCTCGCTTGGATCTGCAAAAATCCTCACGACCCTTACTGCAGATATAGATGCGATTAAACTTTTCGTATCACAAGCTGTTGTAACCATCGTTTCTTCTGTGGCGGTAATTATCGGCGCGAGTATTCTTTTAATTTCTATTAACTGGAAGCTTGCGCTCATTGTCTTGCTTACAATACCAATAATCGGAGCAAGTTT
>CALQZW010000035.1 GCA_943350045.1 Candidatus Nomurabacteria bacterium
ATGTGTAAAAAAAGAGCCCCCGTTAGGATAGGCTCTTTTTTTACACATTTGTGCGCTTTCTAGTATTCTACTTCTTGTTCTTTATACAAGCCTCTGTGAATGCCAAAAATAGTTTATGCGGTGCAAGTGGTCGGGATTTAAACTCCGGATGAAACTGAGTTCCCAAAAAGAATGGGTGTTCACTCTCTGGGAGCTCGGCGATTTCCATTAAACGTCCATCTGGAGATTTTCCAGAAAACACCAAGCCGGATTTCTCTAACTGAGCGATATATTCTGAGTTCACTTCGTAACGGTGTCTGTGACGCTCTGAGACAGTTTCTGAGCCGTATGCTCGGCGTGCAATAGTATCTTTACCGATATATGCATCACACGCTCCTAGGCGCATTGTGCCTCCAATTCTCCCAGCACTGAGCGTGTCTTTCTGCGACTCCATGACGGTCACAATCAGGTGCTCGGCGTCTGGATTCATTTCGCGAGTTGTCGCTCCGGCGATTCCCGCAACGTTGCGAGCAAATTCAATCACTGCAAGTTGCATTCCGTAACAGAGTCCAAGGTATGGAATCTTTTTCTCGCGAGCGTACTGTATTGCAGAAATGATTCCTTCTACTCCACGAGAGCCGAATCCTCCTGGGACGATGATTCCGTCGAACCCTGAAAGTTCTGCAAGCTTCTCTGGATTTGTTTCGTAGTGCACTGAGTTAATCCATGTTAGCACTGGCTTGCGAGAGAAATGGTTTGTTGCGTGACGGATTGCTTCAATGACTGAGATATATGAGTCAGAGAGAACAAAATCTCCTGTGTCAAAATATTTTCCGATGACGGCAATCTTGAGTTCTCCAACTGGAGCGTTTGCTCGGCGAATGAAGGCGTCCCACTTTACTGAACCTTCTGTTTTCTCTGTTGAACACTTTGTGTACAGGAGTTCGCAGAGCATGTCTGAGAATCCTTCTTTTTCAAAGTTGTCTGGAATGTCGTAAATACTGTCTACGTCTGGGGCAGAGATGATTCGAGAAGAAGGAACATTACAAAAGAGCGAGAGTTTTTCTTTACGACGTTCATCCAAAGGCAGACTTGAACGAGCGATGATTATATCTGCCTGAAGTCCTGAAGCATTGAGCAAACGCGCGGCATGCTGAGTTGGTTTCGTCTTCATTTCCCCTACTTTACTTGGAATCGGGAGATACGAGACCATGACAACTGCGACGTCTTTTGGATTCTTGAGCTTCATCATACGTGCCGCTTCAAGAAAGAGCATGTTCTGATATTCTCCGATTGTTCCTCCGACTTCGATGACGACAAGGTTTGCGTCGGCTTTCTCTCGCGCGAGTTCGATACGGCGAATGACTTCCATTGGAATATGTGGCACTACCTCTACACATTTTCCACCAAACTTTCCTGCGCGTTCATCTTCGATGACTGATTGATATACACGACCAGTGGTCATGTAGTTTGTTCGAGTGAGGTCGATGTTCAAGAAACGTTCATAGTTTCCCATGTCCTGATCTGTCTCATCTCCATCGTCAAGAACGAAACATTCTCCATGCTCTGTCGGATTCATTGTTCCAGCATCGATGTTGATGTATGGATCAATCTTAATCGCAGTAACTTTCATTCCGCGATCCTGCATGATTTTCCCTACAGAACTCGCCGTAATCCCCTTTCCTACTCCAGAGATGACGCCACCGACCACAAACACATACTTGGGATTCTCTTTTTCTTGTTCTTTTTTTCCAAACATTGTCATGCAGTAAATTACGGATTAAAGTGATTCCTATTTTCTCAGATATCGACGAGCGGCCATCACAGAAGAGAGCGCTCCGAGCCCTGCACCGAACACGAGAAGGATTCCAAGGAACTCATGGATATTACTGAGGTAATATTTGAAAAGATTTACTCCCTGGAAAAAGCTCGTCATGTTTCTTCCAAACCAGAGTGTGATTGGAATAAACAAAAGAAGTGTAACTACTGTGGCTACAATTCCATACAGAGCACCTTCGACAATGAACGGACCTTGGACCTGCTTGTTACTTGCTCCAACTAGGCGCATGACTGAAATCTCTTCACGTGCAAAGTAAATTGCGAGACGGATTGTATTGAATGTCACGATCACAGAGAGCGTCATGAGAATAGCGGTAAGGAGGATTCCGAGGAACTTTCCTTTGTTGAGGATTCCCTGAATTGCACTGATTTCATCTTTGTTTTTGTTGTAGTCGATATGGTCAATGATTGACGCAGTACGTGTGTCGAGCGTTGTTCCGTCGTTAAAGAAATTGGAAATACTTTCGTACTGAGAAATTTCCTTTGCGCGAATATTGAGCATTGCTCCGATTGGGTTCTCGTCGAGCTCGTCGAGTGCTTGTAGTGTTGTCTGGTCGTTTTGGTGACGAGCACGGAAATCGGCAAGGGCGTCACGCTCTGAAATATATGTAGTTTCTGCAACTTCAGGCAATGTTGAGACCTTACTCTGCACTGCAAGAATATCCCCTTCTGAAGCTCCTGGGAGGAAGTAGACTGAAACGTCGACTTTGTTTTGTACGCTTGTGAGCGTTGTAGTGAGAACGTGATTGAACAACAAAATACCCGTGAGTACTGCGAGTGTAATACTCATGACGAGCACTGAGGCGATTGAAACCATTCCATTACGAATGAAGTTTAGAAACCCAGTGCGCACCATTCTTCTTGCTTTAACTGTTTTAGACATATGGATGAAGTGAGCGTGCTACTAAATCATGTAACGACCATCTTTGTCGTCACGAACGATGCGACCTTTTTCAAGTGTGATGACGCGCTTTCCGATTGAATCAATCACGCCACGGTTGTGAGTAGTGAGCACGATGGTGGTTCCAAGGTCGTTAATCTTTTTCAAAATCTGCACGACTTCGTACGTATTGATTGGATCGAGGTTTCCTGTTGGCTCGTCGGCGATGATTACTTCTGGCTGGTTGATGATGGCACGAGCAATAGCCAAGCGCTGTTTCTCTCCACCGGAGAGCTGGCTTGGGAAATGGTTGGCCTTTCCAAGTAAGTCGACAAGGTCGAGCACGTGCGGAACATCGGCTGCGATTTCTTCGTCTGTCTTTCCAGCTGCTTCCATAGCAAAGGCGATATTTTCATATGCCGTTTTATTTGAAAGAAGCTTGAAGTCCTGAAACACCGTTCCGATACGGCGGCGAAGTTTTGTAAGGTCGTTTGATTTTAGTTTATGAATATCTACTGATTCAAAAAATACCGTTCCGTCAGTAGGTCCCTCTTCGGCGAGAATAAGTTTAATGAGAGTTGTTTTTCCGGCTCCAGAATGCCCTACGATGGATACGAATTCTCCTGCATTGATCGAGAGTGAAATGCCTTCAAGTGCAGTAGTATCTTTTTGATACTGCTTCGAAACGTCGTTAAAATAGATCATACCGTATTAGTATAGCCTGTTTTAGGGGTAGGTGAAAGCAGAGTAATCCCCCTTTATTTTCAAGCATCTACAAAGATATCCAGTTCGCCTTCTTCGAGGACTCCTTTCGTGTCCGAGGTCTCGACGTTTGTACGGAGGTCTTTAACGAGCTTGTAGGGGTGTAAGACGTAGTTGCGGATCTGATTCCCCCATTCAATTTCAGTGCTTTTCGTCGTATGCATACTTTCAACCAAACTCTTTTGGTCGTCTTCTGCACGTTTATATAGCTTTCCACGAAGGATTTCAAAGGCCTTGTCACGGTTTGCTTCCTGAGAGCGTTCTTCACGAACAAGCACGGTGATTCCGCTTGGCGTGTGAGTGAGTCGCACGGCAGTCTCGCGCTTGTTTACGTTCTGTCCTCCTGGACCTCCCGCCTTTGCGAAGTCTATCTCCACATCATTTTCAGAAAGCTCGGGCATGGCCATTTTCGGGATTTTTGGAATGACTTCTACGAGAGCAAAGCTCGTACTACGTTTTGCTTTTGCATTAAAAGGTGAAATTCGCACGAGGCGGTGCACTCCGCTTTCATGTTTAAGGAGGCCGTACGCGCCTTTTCCACCAACTTCAAATGAAATGTTGCGGTAGCCGTTGTGTTCGTTTGCATGTGTATGAGTGACAGCGTATGAGAGTCCTCGGCGATTGAAAAACTTTGTATACATATCAAAGAGCATGCGTACAAAGTCTTCGGCGTCGTCGCCTCCTGCTCCGGAGATTATAGTCATGAGGGCGCTGCCTTTGTCGAAGGCCGCAGCGCCCTCCTTCTTTTGTTTCAGTTCTCCAAGCTCGCGGATAGCAGCCTGAGCCTTGTCTTTATCATTCCAAAAATGCGCCTCTGCCATGGCGGTTTCGATTTCTAGAATGCGAGCGTCTATTTCTTCCATATGCGCATGGTAGCACGAGAAACACAGGACGTAAAAAATCTATGGAGCCACCTCCCGGGATCGAACCGGGGGCTTCGTCTTTACGAAAGACGTACTCTACCAACTGAGTTAAGGTGGCACTACAATTTTGGAGCCGTTGCCCGGGATTGAACCGGGGACCTCATTCTTACCATGAATGTGCTCTACCAACTGAGCTACAACGGCGGAAATGAACTCACGAGCACACTGCCATAGTACTAGACTCTCCCCTTTTTTTCAATCTATCTTGGTTTCTAAAGCCCCATTTGCTTTTTTCCTATTTTCTAGTACAATACGGGGGCGTCACTTTGGCGTGTTTTTGTTTACACCTATACTATATCGCGGGGTAGAGAAATGGTATCTCGCAAGGCTCATAACCTTGAGGCGGTCGTTCGATTCGACCCCCCGCAACAATGTGGTTCGTCTATATCCTACGATGCAAAGACG
>CALQZW010000036.1 GCA_943350045.1 Candidatus Nomurabacteria bacterium
GTTGTTCCCCCTCCGATGTCCATGATCATAGAACCCACTGGGTCTTTCACTGGCAAGCGAATACCGATTGCGGCCGCCATAGGTTCTTCTATGATATACACTTCGCGTGCGCCAGCTGATTTTGCCGCGTCGTACACTGCGCGGATTTCTACGTTTGTGATTCCGCTTGGTACTCCGACGACGACACGGGGCCGAAAAAATTTCTTCGAAATTTTTTCGGCCTTTGCAATAAGATACGACAGCATTTCCTCAGTCACCTCAAAATCAGAAATCACTCCATCTACAATAGGTCGCACGGCTTTAATATGCGCCGGAGTTCGTCCGAGCATGTTCTTCGCCTCAGTACCAACTGCAACAATTCGTCCAGACTTTTGGTTCACTGCAACCACAGAAGGTTCGTTAATAACAATCCCGTGTCCTTTGAGGTACACGAGAGTGTTTGCAGTACCGAGGTCGATACCGATGTCATTTGAGAAAGTATTGTAGAGACGAGAAAACATGAATAGAAACTTATGCGTTCGGATTAAGGTGAGCGATCAAATCAGTAAATGGAACATTTGTACCGCGCTCTTCTGTTCGTTTTTTTACTTCAGCACCGTTGTCTTTCAAGCTACGTTCAGACACAACGATACGGTATGGCATTCCAAGCAAGTCGGCATCTGCAAACTTCTCTCCAGCAGAAACTCCACCGCGATCGTCGAACAATACTTCGATACCAGCATCTTTGAGCATGTCATATGTCGCTTGCGCTTCCTTTGCAACATTTTCACTCTCTCCAAGTGCGAGCAAGTGAACACGAAACGGCGCTACAGATTCTGGCCAGATTATTCCTTTGTCGTCAGAAAGTACTTCAACGATGGTTCCCATGAGGCGACCAAGACCGATTCCGTAGCTACCCATCGTTACAAGAACAGACTCACCACTTTCGTTTGTATATTTCAAATCAAATGGAGCAGAAAACTTTGTTCCGAGAGAGAAAATATTTCCCACCTCTACTGCACGGTGTTCAACTAGTGTATCTTTACTCAATCCCAATGTTGCCAAAACTTCATCAGTATAGACTTCTTGGTTTACCGCAATTCCCTTTGATTCATCGATATAGATAGTGTCTTCTCCTGCTCCAGTAATTGTTTGAAACTCGTGAGAGAACGGAGAAAATGATCCACCTGAAGCAAACGTAAGATATGTTACATGGCCGATTCCAGCTTTCTGGAAAATATTCTTGTATGCTTGTTTTGATTTCTCGTAAAACTCTTGGTGCTGAGCGTCATCCTTTGAAAAGGAGTACAACGCCTTCCAATAGAATTCACGACCACGCATGATTCCACTTTTCGCACGAGTCTCGTTTCGGAAAATTGTTTTGAAATCGTACGGATATGCAGGAAGATCTTTGTACGAATGAATGTACTGCTTCATGATATTTGAATACGCCTCCTCGTTTGTAAACGAAAGACCTACCTCTCCACCATTTTTGAGTGAAGTCTTAAACCAGACATCAACCACTTCATCATCCCAACGATTTGATTTCTCCCACACATCTTTCACTTGGATTGCAGATGTACGCATTTCAGTTCCACCAATTGCGTTCATTTCACTACGAATGATTGTTTCGAGCTTTTCAATAACACGAAGACCAAGCGGTAGGAATGAATACACTCCCGCCATTTCTTTATGGATAAATCCGCCCTTGATAAGGAGCTCGGCATTGCGAGCCGTCTCATCTGCTGGAGCCTCTTTGCGCGTCTTGGTGAATAATTGAGATTGCTTCATATATAGAGGATACTACAGCAAATATGCCTATTTTACAAATAAAAAACCCCTGTACTTTACAGAGGTTTTTATGAACAATGTTTTAGTAGCGATAATTAGGAAACGCGACTTGAAGGTATTTTGCCTTTTGGTAAAAATGATACAGCCATGAGAACGAGGCTAAAAATAGCTAAATCTATCAGCATGCCATGGTAAGACAACAGTGATGGATCCTTAACTAAGTTTGAGTATGTAATTACACCAACTGCACAGATAACTCCATCAAGAAACGATTTTCGAGTAATGACCGCGATCACCAAGACTTCAATGATGAGAATTAAAAAATTTTTTTCAATGAACCCAATCCTAAATAATGAACCATAAGCAAGGACCGCGAATATTAGAAAAAATCGGGATATATCCTTTAATGATTCGCCTTTATTTAAAGAATACGAATCACTGAGCATAGCCGCCCGAGCAAATCCTAATGAAACAAATAAGGCCAGAATAAAAAATTGTAGTAATTCATTTACGGAAAGAGGTCCAAGCTTTACACAACATGTTATTCCGGAAATTATCAGGAAAATTAGGGCCTGAGTTTTTAACGCAAAGATTGCATAAGTAACTAACTGTTTTTTCATGTTTTTTTGTTTTAGAAATGAAGAATGATTTAATCACATAATAGCATATTTATAGCAAATAGTCAATATACCCAAAAAGCCACATTTCTGATATATTACAAGGGCATTCCGTGGGGAGCTACTTAAGGTTCTGACTTCCCTGTAGATTGGCTGAAATGCCTAAAAACGGATTGCCCCGCCTCGAAAACGGGAAATTAATTCAGGCAGGTACATACCTGCCACGCTATCGTATATGTCACACGACACAAAGCTCGCAAAAGAGCTATTCGCCGTTGGCGCGCACTTCGGGTATTCTCGAACACGCCGTCATCCATCAACTGCAAAGCACATCTTTGCTACTAAAAACAAAGTAGATATCATCGATATCGAGCAGACAGCAACTCAGCTTGCTACTGCATGTGAGTACCTTACAACACTTGGCCAGAAGGCAAAGGTTGTCATGTTCGTCGGTTCAAAGCCAGAAGCAAAGGACGCTACAAATCTTCAGGCAGAGAGTCTCGACATGCCATACGCAACAACTCGTTGGGTTGGAGGAATGCTTACAAACTTCCCTGAAATCAAGAAGCGCGTTGCTCGCCTCGAAGAACTTCGTGCAGCAAAAATCTCTGGAGAACTTCAGAAAAAGTACACAAAGAAAGAACAGCTCCTCATTGCTCGCGAAGTAGCGAAAATGGAAAGTCTCTTCTCTGGAGTTGTATCTCTTAAGGGTCTTCCAGAAGCAATGCTTGTTATTGACCCACGTAAAGAAGCGAATGCAGTACTTGAGGCAAAGCGCCTTGGAGTAAAGGTTATCGCTCTTGCAAACACAGACTGTGACGTTACCGGTATCGACTACCCTATCGTTGCAAACGATGCATCACGTGCTTCAATCGAGTTTATCATCAAACACCTTGCTGACGCGTACCGTAGTGCGCATGTAGCATAAGGTTTTGTTAATTTAAAAGCTTAAATAATATTCTATGGCAATCACAACTGAGCAAGTAAAAGAACTTCGTGACCAGACAGGTGTTTCTGTTATGCAGTGTAAAAAAGCACTCGAAGAGGCTGAGGGTGACATGGAAAAGGCGCTTCTAATCCTCAAGAAAAAGTCTACTGAGATTGCAGCCAAGAAATCTGACCGCGTAGCGGAAGCAGGATTTGTTGCAAAGGCAGAGATGACAGGAAAAGGAGTACTCGTCGTGCTTCGTTGCGAAACAGACTTCGTTGCAAAGAACGCAGACTTCGTAGCTATTGCAGAATCTCTAGCAAAGACAGCACTCGAATCTGGAAAGGAATCAGCAGAATCTGCTTCAGCAGAACTCATTTCTACTGGAATCCAGAAGCTTGGAGAAAATATCCAGCTTGGTGAGATCGTAGAAATGTCAGCTCCAGTTGTCGGCTCATATGTTCACGATGGACGTATGGGAGTAGTTGTTGGACTCGAAGGAGGGACTGAGGCGCTTGCAAAGGATATTGCAATGCACGTTGCTGCAATGAATCCTGAGTACACAAACCGTACAGACGTACCAGAAGACTCAGTCGCAAAGGTTCGTGCAATGTTTGAAGAAGAAGTAAGTGCATCAGACAAGCCAGCTGACATTAAAGAAAAGATGCTTGCAGGTAAGATTGATACATTCTTCAAGGAGCGCACTCTTCTCGACCAGTCATTCATCAAAAATCCTGACATGAGTGTTGCAAAGGCACTTGAGGCAGGTAAGGCAAAGCTCGTAGGGTTCTCACGTGTAGCAACAGCATAAAATGCTATTGACCATCATTCTCTTTTTCATAGGAATCGCGACCATGGCGTTCATGATCGCACGGAAAATCTGGTTACTAGAAAGTGGCCGGATTTCTCCGCGGTCATATGAAGAGGCAGACTGGACTGATATGTCGCTTGTCGGTGTTCGCGTGCGTCTTGTAGAGCTCCTGCGTCTTGGAGTGCACTACAGCGTTCTTGCAGCACTGAAGGCATGGATAATAACATCACATAGCGTTCGCAAGGCAGATCGATATGTCAGAGCAAAGCTCATGAATATCATCCACAAAAATGCTCAGTACCCAGAAGTGGGCGTAGAATCTACTCCATCGGCATTTCTTGCAGATATAAAGGAACACAAAAGTGGTATTTCTCAGGCCATCGCAAAGGAGGTTTCTGAGGATATCGGAGAGTAGTCAAAAAAAAATATTTGTGCTATACTCTTTGTGTTCCAGTAGCCGCTTTAGCTCAGTCGGTAGAGCAACACTTTTGTAAAGTGAAGGTCCTCGGTTCGAATCCGAGAAGCGGC
>CALQZW010000037.1 GCA_943350045.1 Candidatus Nomurabacteria bacterium
AGTGCTCTTCTTGTCCTACTCGGAACAAGTACGTACGTAGACACAGAGTACGAAGAGATACCAAAGGGCTTCATGCTTCACCATGCTTTCGAAGACAAGACTGTGACCGCTGCGATTTTTTCACACTTTATTTTGCAATTCTTCTACGCATGGATGGTGGTATATACGCCGATATATCTTTCACAGTATCTCGGATTTTCGTGGGAAACTATTGGAATCATGTTTACAATCATGCTCCTTCCTTTTAGTCTTTTAGACTACCCACTTGGCCGTATCGCAGATGTTCTTGGGAGCGAGAAGGAACTCGCTTCAATCGGTTTCTTGATTATGATCTGCGCAGTGCTCGGTATTGCCTTTCTTCCGTCTTTGACTGTAGTTGGAATGACAATACTACTCTTTCTCTCTCGTGTAGGAGCAGCAACAGTAGAAGCCATGACGGAAATTCATTTCTACAAAGTAGTAAAAGAATCCGATACCGGTCTCCTTGCCCTCTTTAGCGACTTGCGTCCAGCGTCGTATATTATCGCGCCGATTATCGCTCTCGTACTCTTTCAATTCTTCCCGTTTAACTACATATTTATTGCACTCGCCCTCATTCTTTGTTTTGGTTTTGTATCAGCACTTCACCTTGAAGAACGTTCTACCTGGTGGAAGCCGTCACATACAGAATAACTATTTCTTGAGTGTAATTTTTCCTGTTTTGGAAACATTAATCATCTGATCCTTCACTAAAGAATCAATGGCTTTTTGCACGCGAGAATTATCCGCTTTTTTATATTGAGAAAAGAGCGTGTCACTCGAGATGGGACCTGTAGTACAGAGGCGGATAACAGCTCCGCGAACCTCACGAACGGATCCAATAAAGGTACTCTGTTTCGCGTAATGCGCACTTCGCCTATTGGGATTGACTCCACTCTTTTTCAAATGACTTCCGTAGTCCATTAAGGCCCAATACCACTGTCGTGGATTTTCATGATACACACTGGCTTCTATATGAGGAAAAAGTTCTTTGTCAGAAACCTCGTCTCGCCCAGGGAAAAATTCATGTATATAAACTCGGCGAATGTTTGTTTCAATACATACTACGCTCTGATTATAGGCAAAAGTACAAATAGCCGAAGCGGTATACGCTCCGATTCCTGGTAACGCCTGTAGTTCTTTCTCTGTCTGCGGAAATATGCCTCTGTAGAGCTCTACAATAGCTTCTGCCGTGCGTTTTAAGTACAGAGCACGTCTGTTGTATCCCAAGCCTACCCACAGGGCTAATACGCTTGAAGTCGAGGCTTTTGCCAAAGAAAATACATCCGGAAATGCTTTCAAGAAGGCTTCGTATTTTGGTATGACACGCTCGACCTGAGTCTACTGAAGCATGACTTCAGACACCAGAATCTTGTACGAATCTGATGTCTGTCGCCATGGTAAGGAGTGCCTACCGGAGGCTGCGTAAAAATCGAGAATCTTTTTTTGAAACACGGTAAAACTTTTTAAGACTCGCCCACACGAGTGGAACTATGAATTACTGCTGAAACCTACGAGTAAAAACAAGACTTTCTCCTATAGTTTTCACGTAATCAGTCGGGCCGGAAATTTGGACAAGATACTGGTCGACAACAAAACTTATGTCACCCTGTGTTGTCTCATAATCAAAGTCAACGGGCATGCTTACGACATGATTAAGATTTCTGTTTGGATCATACGGACCCTCAAAAAAATTAGGTTGTGACTTACAGAAATCAACTGGATACAATCCAGAATCTTGATATGAAGCCCCGTCATAATTCTTAAGAAAACTATTTCCGTTCTGAATCTCACAAACATTTTCTTGTCTCAACGAAGACACGCGAATAGTCGCCTCATTCTCACCTAAAACTATTTTTGTAGCGTCTAAGCCACTAGGCCACACTGATGTAATTGTCGTAGCACTCATTCCTACCGGAAAAGTATCGAAATTAATTTCGTACCCAAGATTATTACCGACACTATAATGTACAGTGCCTTCTTTTTCCGGAACAACATTCAAGGTTACATCAGGAGAAAAGCGAACGCTCACTATATATACAACAAGAATCGCAACGAGAATCCATGGTGCAAGTAGTATGATTTTTTTATTCATAGCAACAATAATACACGAAAAATAGTACTAACGCACTCTGCTTTGTAGCCAAAGTGCAATTTTCTTCCCATCACGTGCAAGCCAGCGTATGCTGGAGTCTATATGCTCAAGAGTCTGCGTGATAGTGCGCTCTGCAGATGGAGCGGAATGGGTCTTGAAAAACTGTACGATACTCGTATACGATTCTTTGGTTGTAAAGCGATTGAGGGATTCGACAAGTCGGGAAAGGAGATGATTTCCATCGCCATATGCCTCACCAATATTCTTCCAATTCTTTTGCATAAAGTTCCATGCGAGTTCACGTCCAAGATGGTTTGCGAGTACGCTTGCAAATACTCCGTTACGGTCTTGCATGCGAACATTTTCACTAAGTGCATATACAAGGAGCTTGCTCAAAAGTTTTTTACTTTTTGTCGACCCGAGAGCATGCAGGAATCGTATTTTCTCCTCGTGGAGTGATTCAGATTGATAGAACTCAAGGATTTCAGAAAACTCACGCTCCCCGCCTTCGCGTACAAAAGTAGCATAGATAAAGCCACGCAAATCTGGATGGATTGCTTTGTCTGCTCTGTTTTTAAAACGCAATAACGCCTCTTGTACGACACGTTTATTTCCGTAAATACTTGCAGTACCAAGAACGAGTGGACGAAGCAGTGCCATATCCTGACTCTCGCCTGCGCGAGCATCCCAACCAACATGTTCGATAATGCCGGCGAGGAGTTCGTTGATATATGCAGAGAGCGGAGCGTAGGCAGGAGTACCGTAGAGGAGGTTTAAAACGGAGCGTACACCAGAGAGTATCTCTACCCAAACTGCGTAGCTTTTTTCGCCTTTGTATACTGCGAGCATTTCCAATACCGTTGTTGTAGAAACAGTACCAGCCTGAGCGAGTGCAAAAAGGTCACGGATAACACCAAGACGGTCCACAGGTGAAAGTATTTGTTTCTGAATTGGTTCAATGAGTGCTCCGAGCAATTCACCCTCGTACTGTGTGCGATACAAGGCAGTTTCGCGTGCATTGCTCTTTATCCATCCATCGCCAACATCGGTGAACTTCGTCACTCGTTTTGTAATGAGTCCGAGTTGTTTCTCTCCCCCTCTGCTATGCAGAGAAAACGGCACCGGCCACAGCGTCGTATCTGTAGACTTTTTTGCGCTCTGTACGCTTGAGTAAAAACGCTTCTGAGACACTGAGATTCCGCTCTTTCCATTACGGGAAACTGAAAGAACGGGATATCCAGATTTTCCAGTCCACACAGACATCATTTTTCGTACTGGCTTTTTGGAAACATGTTCAAATGAATCCCAAAGATCTTCAGTCTGTGTGTTTTTATACATATGCTTTTTAAGATAGTGTCGCAATCCGTCACGAAAATCTTTTTCTCCAATATACTCGGCAAGCATACGAATAACAGTTGCTCCCTTGTCGTACGAGACGCGATCAAACACTTCTCCAATTTCATTTGGATGATGCACTGCCACCTCGACAGGATGAGTTGTCGAGAGCGCGTCGAGCTTGAGTGCGTGAGCAAGTCCATGGCCACTCATACCTGTTGCAAACTGCGACCATACATCGAACTCTGGAAACAATTCGTCTACCGCCAAGTGTTCGATGTATGTAGCGAATCCTTCGTTGAGCCACAAGTGAGTCCACCACTCCATGGTCACTAAGTTTCCAAACCACTGGTGAGCAAGCTCGTGAGCAATTACCAATGCCACCATTTGTCGCGTAGCAGTAGAAGAGTTTTCTTCGTCGACAAGAAGCCCTATTTCGCGAAACGTAATCGCTCCCCAGTTTTCCATCGCAAGCGAGGAAAAGTCTGGAATGGCAATCATGTCCAGCGTATTGAGTGGATATGGAATCTTGAAATAGTTTTCAAAATATTCTAAACAGCGCACAGTAACGTCGAGTGCAAATTTTCCTTGATGTACTTTTCCTGGAACGGTTAATACTCGCACAGAAACACCTCGTACTGTTTTTGCTTCGAGCGCTTCAAAATCTCCTACGATACAGGCGACGAGATATGTCGACATGCGCGGAGTTGGAGCAAACGATATGACCTTATATCCCGCCTCGTGTTCAGCTACACGCACTGGAAGTGTATTACTCACTGCAGTGAGTCCTGCTGGAACAACAAGATGAATATCGAAAATAGCTTTGCGTGCGGGTTCATCGAAACATGGAAAGGCACGGCGAGCGTCTGTAGCTTCAAACTGCGTCGTCGCCATTGTGCGTTCCTTTCCATCAACTACATACGTACTCTTGTAAAATCCACGCATAGTGTCAGCAAGTATTCCGGCAAACGAAAACTCGAGTACTGCCTTTCCTTTTGGAATAGCGGTCTCAAATGAAAGAGAAATTGTTTCGTCTTCTTCGTTATACTCTACCTGCGCAATCAGTGACTTTTTACCAAAAGAAATCGTAGCGGAAATAATCTCCAAGTCCTTACTATGGAGAGTGATTGTTTGTAGTGGTTTTTCTAAAACCAGTGATATT
>CALQZW010000038.1 GCA_943350045.1 Candidatus Nomurabacteria bacterium
CTCGCAGTTGTTGCAGGACTTGGACTACCAGTATCTGCATTTGCACATGAAGTGTACGTACTCGACCAATCAGAGATCTCTCGTGCCCTCACACGTGGACCACTAAACCTATTTGAAGTTGCACGCTCTGAGCAGAACAGGTTTTTTACGTGGATGTTCATTGTTCTCTCTGCTGTGGTAATCGTGCTCGGAGTTTCATTCATTCGTTCTTTTGGAAAGGCGGTTGGTCCTTTTTTGCTTAAGATAAAGCCCTACGCAGATCATATCTTACAAGTGACGCTGGGAGTTGCAGTACTCGCCTCAGCTCACCATGGAGTACTCTTTGGTCCCGAGCTACCACTGCAAGACCTTTTCCAGTCTCAGGCACTCATAATGCGTCTAGTTCTCTATGTTACCGGATCCTGTATTTTATTTGGAGTATATCCTCGCATTGGTGCTATTGGAATCGTGGTCACATATTTTATGGCGTACTTTGGCTTTGGGGGAGTCTATATGCTCAGTTATGCAATGTATGCAGGTATTGCGCTTATGCTCGCAATTTTCGGCGCAGGATATTCAACAGTAAAATACAAGCCTGCATTTTCAGATAAATGGACAAACTTTTTGTACGAATTACATAAACGAAAATACTTTATCCTTCGCGTCATTTTTGCAGGGTCCGTAGCATACGCTGCTATTTACGCAAAGTTTCTCCACGGCTCTCTTGCACTCACGGTGGTTGAGAAATACAACCTCACAGATATCTTTCCGTTTAGTCCGGCATTCGTAGTTCTCGGAGCGTTTATGATTGAAATGATGGTAGGAATCTTTTATCTCATTGGATTCGAACTCCGCTTTACTTCAATTGTCTTCCTTGTATTTCTTGGCCTGTCATTAACTTTCTTTAACGAACTTCTCTGGCCACACTATATACTTATCGGAACTGCAATTGCCATGTTCTTTCACGGATACGATGACTATGCTATTGAGCGACTGTTGTACAAGAAAGACGGAATGGAGCCGGTGTTGTAGCGCGCAGAAAAAAATCCCTAGAATTTCTAGGGATTTTTTTCTGCGCGCTTGCAAACTAGGCGCGAGCTTTCTTTGCAGCTGTCTTTTTCTTTAGTTCACTTGCCATCATCTTCCAGTGTTTTTTGAGAGACTGGGCTTCCTTTGCAAGGTCATCTGCTGAGATGTTTTTGAGAGACTTATATTTCTCACTGACTTCGTTTACGATTGCCTCGTATGCAGGTCCAGTAAGTTCCTGTGCCTCTTCCATCTTTTCCATAACCTCGGCCTTCATCTTAATCATCCAACTCTTGAGATCCTTGCGGTGTTTCTTTCCTTCTGGTCCAAAGAGGAGATATGCTGCTGCCGAGAGGGCGATAGCGCCTGCGCTCGCTGCTACAATCTTTCCTACGTTGCTTTTCTTTGCTTGTGCCATAGTATTACTCAATTAGGTACTAGTATTAATAATTACTTACTTTTCTTTCTTTTGAGAAAAGAAAATGTATCACCCAGCACGTCGGTGGCACGACGCACGTTACGAAGAATTCCCGCCAGATTCCACAGTGCAACTGCAAAGATGACTCCGCAGACTATTACTGCAACTGAGGTAATAAAGAAGAAAATATCCGCACTAAGTATCGTAGCCATATATACATTGTACACCCTATAGGAATATTTAGCTTGTGAATACAAACTCGTTCTTTATTTGCATATGGGTTGCATTTAGAGTATAGTATACATATATGACACCAATTCTTCTAGCGTTCGCAACATTTATTTCAACATTCCTCGGCGGACTTGTTTCTTTCAAGAACCGTCATCAAATGCATCTCGTCATGGGCTTTGCTGCCGGAACTATTCTTGGAGTAGTTTCATTTAATATCCTCCCTGAGATTATGGAGATGGTTCATGTTGTAGAAATCGAGCCGGTCTATCCAATGCTTGCAATGGTTATCGCATTTCTATTTTTTCATGTCCTCGAAAAACTTCTCGTTGTACACCACTCTCATGAAGACACCTACACAGAGCACAAGCATCCAAATGTAGGGATTGCGTCAGCGCTTGCTCTCATCGGACACAGCTTTATGGATGGAGTGGCAATTGGACTTGGGTTCCAAGTATCAAACTCAGTTGGAATTCTTGTTGCTATTGCAGTTATTGCACACGATTTTACAGACGGAATGAATATGGTTGCACTTATGCTCCGTCATAAAAATACTGTTACTCGCGCAAAATGGTTTCTCTTCCTCGACGCAGCTGCCGCAGTTCTCGGAGCGTTTTCTACTCTCTTTTTCACACTCTCTCCAAAGTTTCTCATTATCTACCTCGGCTGTTTTGCTGGATTCCTTCTGTATATCGGAGTAGCAGATATTTTGCCTGAAGCTCACAGTAAGCATAGTTCATGGAAAACCGTCGCACTCACTATTGTTGGTGCAGGAATAGTTTTTGCGATTAGCCAGCTCGCACCACATGCCCATGCATAAACATACTCACAACGAGATTGAGACACTTCGCGGAGCGGGATTAAAAGTCACCGATGCTCGCGTCGCCGTCCTCTCTCAGTTTATAAAAAAACCGATTCCACTTTCGGCTCTTGAGATCCAGCAGGCACTTGCTCCAAGTGGCTCAGATGTTGTTACCGTATATCGAACTCTCTCTTCGTTTGAAGAGGCGGGAATACTACGCAAGGTAGACCTTCGTCGCGAAGCAGTGTATTACGAGCTTGCGTCTCATCACCATCACCATATTGTATGCACAGACTGTGGTCTCGTTGAGGACATTGAAGACTGTGACGTTGAAATTTTGAGTAAGAAAGTCGTTTCTGGATCAAAGAAATTTTCTGCCATAAAAGACCACGCTTTGGAATTTTTTGGACTATGCCGAAGTTGTGTAAAAAGGTAGAATACGGCTACCTATGAAAACCAAAAAGAAATTTTCTCGCCTTAGTACCGATCTACACCCGCTTCGCTATGACATAACACTCAAGCCAGACCTCGAAGCGCATCTGTTTACGGGAAGTGAGAAAATATCACTCGTATTGGAAAAACCACTACAAACAATCACTCTCCACAGTAAGGACTTGGAGATTATTTCCGCTACGATTTCTTTTGGTAAAAAGTCACTGATTGCTCAGGTGGAGTATAACGAAGAAGACGAAACAATTTCTCTTTCATTTGAGACCGCTATTCCAAAAGGAAAGGCCGTCCTCTCATTTACTTTTTCCGGAGTGCTTGCCGATACTATGCGCGGATTTTACAAGAGCACCTATCTCGTCGATGGCCAGGAACGCACAATGGCGACGACGCAGTTTGAAGCCACAGACGCTCGCCGTGCCTTTCCATGTTTCGATGAACCCGCACGTAAAGCTATTTTTGATATTCATCTTGTGGTTCCAACAGGACTCACTGCCGTGAGTAATACACTTCCAGTGCGTGTAGCCGAGCACGAGGCGGGATATAAGATCATCTCGTTCGCTTCAACTCCGCGCATGTCGACATATCTCGTCGCCTGTATCGTGGGAGATTTCGAAGCGCTCGAAGCAAAAACAGTACGAGGAGTTACTGTTCGAGTATTAACCGTTCCAGGAAAGGTACACCAAGGAAAATTTGCACTCGACGTTACCGTTCGCTGTTTAGAATATTTTGAAAACTACTTCAAGATTCCATATCCACTCAATACGCTGGATATGATTGCTATTCCAGACTTCTCATCGCTTGCGATGGAAAACTGGGGAGCGATTACGTTTCGCGAAATAGGGCTTCTTGTTGACGAAGAAAACTCTTCTACTGCTACGCGACAAATGGTTGCATTGGTAATTGCTCACGAACTTGCCCATCAGTGGTTTGGAAACTTAGTGACTATGGAGTGGTGGACTCACTTGTGGCTCAACGAAGG
>CALQZW010000039.1 GCA_943350045.1 Candidatus Nomurabacteria bacterium
CTATTAACTTGTAGGTGTATTATATAGCATTAATCTTGAGGAGGATATATACTATAAAAAAATACCCATGCACGGGAAATAAATATCAGACAAATTCGAACGAGGCAGTGATCACTGTCTGCGGAGGAGTAAATGGGTTTCTGAAGCCCACCTCCGTCTTTCGATAAGAGCTACTATTGGCAGCCAGTCTGATTATTTGTTACCGTATAAGGGTATTTTTTTTGTGTCTCGTCTTTCTTTGCTTTTTTACATAAAAAAAGACAAAAAGACTTTAAATCAATTTGCCTTGGCTGTTCGACCCTATAGGGAAGGGACTTACTGATGGGCGCAACCCAACAATTTTAGGAGAGTAGTTTGGCACTCGGGGTATTCCCTTCGCCGTCTACTGTGGCTTACTCAGGCCTCAGAGGAACATGTGTAGTATATTCTTCTCTTTCAGATACTGCAAGTGTTGTTCTATCCTCCGCGGCCTCCTTACTTCCTACACCCAGTTGTCGGAAGGATTATTTAGAGATTTATGCTTTTTTATTTTCCAAGTTTGCTAAAAATGGAAAAGTACTGTATTGTAACTTCAAATTCCGTTACTTAAATACAATAGTACATGTTTTGTTTTTAGAGTGAATGATAAATAACAAGCGTAACGGAACCAACGGAGCCAGCGATGAAAAATCACTGGCTCTTATTTTTTTACCCAACTCTTTTATTCCTCAAACAAATCTACTACGCTCTGTACTTCTTCAATCGAAGTAATACCTGCGAGAATTTTTACTACTCCATCTTCTCTCATTGTGAAAATTCCTTGTGCTGAAGCGGCGCGTTTAATTTCACGCTCACTCGGATTTTCTGGAATAATTTTTTCAATCGCCTCGTCGGTCTTAATTGCCTCAAAGATTCCCATCCGTCCTTTATATCCTGTGTTGTTACAGAGAGCACAGCCAACTGCAGTATAGAGAGTAATCGGCATATCTTTTGTGAGATTGTATGCATCAATATTTTTTCCAAGTTGAGCTGCTTCGGACAAGATTCCACGCAGAAGAGTTTCTTCTTGTGGAGTTGTCGGGCGAACTGCTTTACATGCACCACAGAGTTTTCGGATGAGTCGCTGAGCGATTGAAAGTGAAAGGGCAGAGACGAGAATTTTTGGATTTACTTCAAGGTCAATCAGGCGGGGAATAACTCCTGCGGCGTTGTTGGTGTGCAGTGTTGAAAAAACAATGTGACCAGTGAGCGCAGACTCAACTGCGATTTTTGCAGTCTCGCTGTCACGGATTTCTCCAATCATTATAACGTCTGGATCTTGGCGAAGAGCGGCGCGAAGTCCTTCAAGGAAAGAATATCCTGGCTCGGCCTGTGTCTGAGTGATACCTGCGAGGTGATATTCAATCGGGTCTTCGATTGTGATTATCTTAATATCTGCAGAATAGATACGACGCAAAAAGGCATATAGCGTAGTGGTTTTTCCGCTTCCTGTTGGTCCCGTAAGGAGAATTAAACCGTTTGGTTTTTTAATCTCTGCATCAATAACAGAAAAGAGGCGAGGCTCGATACCCATGTCTTCGAGTTTTACTTGAATAGATTTTGGATCAAGAATACGCATTACGATTGACTCGCCATATGCTCCCGGAACTGTTGAGGTACGCATGGAAATTTCTTCTCCAGAAAAGAAGATACTAAAGCGCCCGTCTTGTGCACGAGATGTGCTCGTGAGTTTTAGTCCGGCGACGAGTTTGATACGAGAAGAGAGAAGGTGAAAGAATTTTAGATCGAGAAACAGAACGTCGACAAGGACTCCGTCGAGACGATAGCGAATACGCATGCGCTTTTCCTCGGGTTCAATGTGTACGTCTGACGCCTTGATTGAAATTGCTCCGGCGAGAATGACTTCCAAAAGACGAGATACTGTATGTGCCTCGCCTCCGCTTGTAATCCCCGTCGCAACACGCTCGACATCGGCCATTGAACGAATCTGACTACTGAGAGACTCAAGTGTTTCAGCGCTTACATCGAGTCCTCCACGGCGTGACTCCTCAGCTTTTGATATTTCGGCATAGCGGGCCCAAGCACGCTCAAGTGATCCATGGGACGCCATATACACAGCTACCTCCCATCCACGGTGGCGCATTTCGTCAAGAAAAAGAACAGTGCTGTCTGAGGCAGGAGAGAGCACTGCAACAGAAAGTTCTTTTCCAGACATACGAAATGGAGCTACCCCTATTTTCCGTGCAGTTGGCTCTTCAATCAGGCGAAGGGCCTCGTTTTGGATGACGGTTGTCGAGAGGTCAACGTACGGCACTCCGTATTTTGAGCCAGAGAGGGCCTGGGCAAGCGCCTCTTCTTCTTGGGCGCGGAACTCATCGAGGGTTTTATTTACAGAATCATCAAAAGGGTGTGGCATATATGTATAAAGTATATCCTAAATCAAAAAAGACCGCTAAAGGGGATGGCGGGGAGGGGGCTTGACTTTTTAATTAAAATGGTTTATAATGGGTGAAATATTCGTTCATTTATAAAAACTTAAAAAGCATGAAAAAAGCAGTTTTATTGCTGGCCATAATGGTTTCAGTAACCTTGCTTGCCACTGCGCAAGAGGGAGGAAAAATAAAATTCACTGTGTCTGGTGAAAAAGTAACCTTCACACGAACACTCACTCCGGTTCCTGCGGGAACTATGGTGGTTAAAAAACCGCCAGTTGCAGGTAATACTGCAAAAAAGAGGAGTGCACCACCCGAGCACAGTGCTCGAGATTCTCGTGGCACGAACTCATCTGAAACTCCGGCATGGAAACGTGCTCAGGAGGAAAATGCAAGAAGACTGTCCTCATTAGAGTACGGTCAGAGTAATATCCAGTTGGATATTAATGACCTTAAAAGAGCTCAGGTGAAAACTGAGATACGTCTCGATAATATCGAAAAAAACATCAATATTATCGGAAGCACGTTAAGCAATGCTCAAGCTTTGCAAAAAAATGCTCAAGGTCAGTACGACAACAGGTACTCTTCGCAAACAAGCGAACAGTACGATTTGTCACGCACTGAAAGAAGAGAAAAAAGGTTTAGAAACGGAGTTCTGATTTTTCTGGGAGGAGCAGCTCTAGCAACAGCAATTCATTTTGTTGCTAAGGGTGTAAAAAATTCCAACCAGCCATATCAGCCGCCGACACCCGCACCAAATCCTGCGCCGAATCCAAATTCAGGCACAGGAGGTCCCGTAACCGTTCCGGTAATACCTTAAAGCAGGTATAACCAATCATTCCGCAAACAAAAAACACAATCGTTTTTTGTTTGCATTCTTTAGTCCTCAATCGCCTTTGCGATTGAGTGCTAAAAGATGTAAGTCGGAAAAAGTTCAATTAATATGAAAAACATTATGTATAAAATTATGAAAATGATGCTCGTTGCAGCCTTTGCTGTGGTGGCATTTTCAGCAGTTACACCAACTGCTTCAGCCGCACCGTATGTGTCGTGGAACACATTCACTAACGACTGTCGTACAGTCATGGTTGGAAACTATGACGATCCTGTGGGAACAGGGTCTCCTTGCTGGCCTACAAATATCACGGCTCAACCAGGTGAGACAGTTAACGTTCGTATTTATTACCACAATACTGGTACTGCAGCTGCAGGAAACACTATTGTAAGCCTTAACCGCCCTCAGGGAGCTCGCAACAATTTTACGTTTGTTGGAATCGTTTCAGGTGGACAGGCACAGGCAAGTGGACAGGCGACAATCAGTCTTCCTTCTGCACAGACACTCACGGTTAGCCGTGTCGCTATTTTCCGCGACCAGACTTCAGTCCCAGCATATGTTTCAAATCCTGAAGCAATCTTCGACGGAGGACTTTCAATCGGAGC
>CALQZW010000040.1 GCA_943350045.1 Candidatus Nomurabacteria bacterium
CTGCCAACTGTTTACTGTGACTCAATTCAGCTATAACATCCTCCATCTCACCATATCTAGAATTCGGAGAAACAGCGCTGTAAGAAATATAAATAGTATTACTTACGGCATCATAATGCAGGCTTCCCTTGTAAAAATCTAGCGGAGTAAAATTTATATCCTCAGTAGTGAACCGGACCTTCGGGTTACCACACTCTTTTTCCATTTCCCAAACAAGCTCGTACATATTCTCGACAGGCTTCATCTGACTATTTGTATCCGGATTACTATATTTGGCAAATTCTTTTTCGAAGTCCTTCTTGATATCTCCCCGCTTCACAGACGGGTCAATCTCTGACATAAGATTAACTATATTTTCGTCCAGCTCATCGATTGTCATGTCTTCCGGATTCTTATCGAGTGTATGTCCCTCGCGCTCCGCAACTTCCTTGAGAATGTTGTCGTATTCAACACGCAGATCTTTCTCAGTAAAACTTTCCCTACCCGCAAGGACATTAAGCAGATGAGTTGTACGCGCATCTGGATGTCGATATTCTTTCTGTTCGTTCGGTCCGTCGATTTCTTCGAGCTCGCTGTGCGTTCTTTCGTACTGAGCAACGCTGAAAGTGCCCACGACTAACGCAGTCCACTTGACCGTATTAAAAAGCTTCTTCGACGCGTTTCCGATTTTTTCCTTAATATGCGCGAGGCGGTTCTTCTTCTCTGGACTCAGTTTAGTTTCATCTATTGAATTCAGACGATTTTCCAATTCTAGAGCCTTCTCTGCCAGAAGCCCGGCATCTTCTGTTTCCAGTCCGGTTTTTTCAATAGAATCAGACGCTTCTATTTTCTCTGCTTTTGACCATTTTTCCATGGTTTAATTATATCGCCTCGTAAAACAAAAGCATAGCGATATACCCTACAGATCAAAACCCTTGCGGCCAAAATGTCCCCACACACAAGTGTCTGTATAGCGAACAGTATCGAGCTTCAAATATGCACGAATTCCTCGTGGTGAGAGATCGTAATCATCTATAAACACTTCCCTGCCGTCGATGAGAGCAACAGCCATCACCGGCTCGCTCTTTCCAATAGCATACGCAAGCTTTGTGATTACTTCTTTTGCATTGTGTTTCTGTAAAAGTTCAACTGCAATTTTTCGTGCCATGTACGCACCCGAGCGATCAACTTTTGTATAGTCCTTTCCTGAAAAAGAACCTCCTCCAATAGCGACCTCGGGGCCGTAATTATCAACCACAAGCTTTCTTCCAGAGAGTCCAGTGTCGGCATCAAATCCTCCCTGAGTCCATGGACCAGCGGGATTGATTAGATATTCTTTTGCCGTGATATGTGTTTTTACCAACGCAAGCAAATCTTCAGTAGGTGCATTTTGAAAACTCACCACTACGGTTACTACTTCTTCGTTTTCAATAGTTACCTGCGTCTTTCCGTCGTACGGATACACGGCGAAAATTTCCCTACATAGATTTCGTGCAAGTTCGTATTCGCGGGGCATGAAAGTAACAGTCTCGCTTGTCGCATACCCTTTCATTATTCCCTGATCCCCTGCTCCGCCGGTATCTACACCACGAGCAATCTCAGGACTCTGAGCGACAATGTTCGTAATTACTTTATACTTTTCTCCCACGATTCCTTTTACTATCTGCGAAATATCGACAGATGCAGTACTCGTAACTTCTCCGTTGATGGTGATGAGTCCATGACCACCCATTACCTCGACTGCAACGCGACTCTCTTTATCTATCGCAGTGTATGCATCTAAAATACTATCGGCGATATAGTCGCAGATTTTGTCCGGATGCTTCGGACTCACAAACTCAGCTGTTTTTCTCATGTGAATAAAAAAATCCTCATAATAGAGGAAAGATAGAGGACGAGTCGTATCTTTCCATTGTGCGCTTTCGCGACACATTGGCTGGAAGGGGCACCTACTTGTTTCCAAGGGTTGCCGGTGGGTCATTGAGCCAGTGCTCTCGCCACACTCTTGATGCGAACTTTTCAGTTCGTGCACTTAGTATATCATAAAAGAAAAAAATTTTATTCTTCAATAAACTCCTTACGGTAACGCTTATACGCTTGCTGGAATAGGTTTACAGCATACTCAACCTCTTCTTCATTTTTGACATCAATACGTGTGAGTTCCTGCCCCTTATTCTTTACCTCAGTTCCCGATGCGCTTACAAGCATTTTCTGAGCATCTTGAAAATCAGAAAGTTCACTTCTCGTAAAAGTGAATCGAAGCTTGTCTGTAAAAATATTGATATATACCACCACCCTCCAGTTATCAGAATGCTTTACATTAATTGAGTTTAATTTCGGATCAAAGATTATCTCAGGATATATGTCAGTTACTTTTTCTTTAAAAAATGAGTACAAATCTCGTACTTTTTTTCGGTTCGTAAATAAAGCATCTTCGGTATACTCCGTCGTCTTTTTCTTTAGTTCTTTTACTTCTGGCTTGTCCTCAATACTCGGCATGAGCTCCTGAGAACTCTTGTTTTTTATTTGAACAAAAGAGACTGTATTATTTTCATACTGCTTTATCTCCCACAGTTCAAACGGTGCATTCTTAAAATTCACCGCATTCATTTGATGAGTTGTGTAGTTTGGTGAAATAAAAATAATTCTTGATTGCGACCAGTCAACATCGGTACGCTTGAGTTGCTCCATATTCTTTTCATTGTACTCAAGCACAAAGTCAGCTTTATTATTCAAAAGAAGCGAAAGATAGGAAAAACCTTGATCAACAACACTAAAACTACTCCCCCGCTTATATTCAATAATTACAAAACTTTTTGTCTCTGTATCAAAAGCGAGTGTGTCGATACGCAATCCACTAATCACTCTTTGTGCTGCAACAAAACTAATTCCAAAAAGCTCGCCGAGATTTTTTTCGACAACATCTTGAATATCCTGCTCAAGCGCGAAAGCTTTTTCTTTGATCGACGAGAGCTTGTTGTTTAGTACCTTATAGAATGGCATGTGAGAAGATTGTAGCAGATTTATGCTGGTTTCTGAAAAACAAACAAGTGCTCATGCATTATCAGCAGAAAATTTGATTCCTTTGACTTATTTACCCAAAAACCAGTAGCTTTGCAGTTAAATTGACGCTTAATTATATCCTCTTTAAGTAAGAAGCCTATTTTCAAGAAACGCTCCATAACCTTAAATGCGAGCGGTTGATACATTTTATTTCTACGAGTATCTCCAATAAGAATCGCACAATACTTTCCAGGTCGAAGCACGCGATATAGCTCATTCGCGACTTTTTCAATTTCATTACAAAATGCGTCGATGTTATGGATGCCTGAAATATCTTCTGGAATCTTTCCCTCGCTATATTTAATTATATCTGCATACGGTGGATGAGTAAGAACAAAGTCTATCTCGTTATTCTTTATGAAAGACAACGATCGAGCATCGCATTTTTGTATTCGTTGTTTTGCTTTGTTCCCGGACTCAAACAGCATTGAGTTTCTTGTACGCTCTAATGCTTCGTCGTTAACATCGGTACAGGTTATGTGACGATTAAGTATCTTTGCTTCTATGGCAGTAGTACCTCCACCTATCATGCAATCGAGCAGATGATCACCTTCCTTGGAATATCTGAGGATGAGATTTCTAACTACTTCAGGAGACCAGTTTCCTCTCCAATCTGATTTATGAGTAGCCCAGCTACCCCTTCGCGGAAAAGCCCAGACTGTTGTGCACTCTAGTTCAAATTCGTCGGGGTGAAGTTTTAGTTCGTTCTTTTCCTTCATTAAATAATTTTATATTTTTTTGATTTTACCAATTCAATAGAATCATAACTATTTTT
>CALQZW010000041.1 GCA_943350045.1 Candidatus Nomurabacteria bacterium
GGAACTCTCCGTGGAGATTTCTCACTCTCAACTCAGTCAAACATCGTGCACGCATCTGATTCAGTAGAAGCAGGTGTTGCAGAAGTTGCTCGCTTCTTTGCAGAAGGTGAAATTTTTGAGTACCAGAAGATTGATACAGACTTCGTGTACGCAGAACACAAGAAATAATATTGTAGTTTTTGTACAGAGTTTCTTGCGTGCTCGGTGAAAAAATGCCATTTCAGTAATTCACAGTTGCGCTGTGGCGCACAGACTGTATAGTGGAACTAGGATTATTTGCACCGTTACCTAGAACACTTTGTGTACGGGAATCCGCGTTGTGATTCGCCTTGGCGTCTCATACAAGTTACCCACCTGGCCTCTGGCTAGGGTAACACAACGCAAATAGTCCTAAAGAGATACTCTCGCATCTGCGAGGGTTTTTCTTTTTTCTTTGGTACAATATATCTATGCTTCGCTCATTACTTCTTCGCCGACTCGCACTCTCGATTACTCTCCTTGCTGTCGGGAATCTTATCGGCACTGTTCTTCATTGGTATTCTTTGGTGTGGTGGCTGGACATGCCGGCCCATTTCCTTGGAGGTATGGCAGTGTTCTATCTCTCAGCTGTTTTACTTTTACCGTATTTGAAAAAAAGTACTTCTGGGTATAGGTATATTTTTCTTTCAGTGCTCATTGCCTTTATACTCGGAGCCGTATGGGAAGGTATTCAGCTGTTTTTGTTTCTCTATAGTGGGGGAACGCAGCCGATACCGCTCGACGTTGTCTCTGACTTATGTTTCGATCTTGCCGGCTCGCTCTTGGCATCACTAACAGTTATTCGATATTTTACTTCACACAATGAAACTCGATAATACACAATGGAAAATAACGTTTTGTACTGGGGCTACGACTGTTACTGGGGCCGACTTTCTTTTAGAAGGTCCGTTTGATGCAAACGGCCGACCACTGCTTCGTATTCTTGTAGACTGCGGGTTGGTACAAGGGGAGAAGCTGGCCGACGAGACAAATTGGGCGCCATTTTCGTACGACCCAAAAACTATCGATTATCTTTTCATCACTCACTCACACATCGACCATATCGGCCGTATTCCAAAACTCGTACAGGATGGATTTACTGGAAAGATTATCGCGACTCCTCCAACATGCGCTCTGACTCGTCCAATGCTCGAAGACACTGCAGGGATTCTCTCGCATGACGTTGAGAACGGATTGGATAAGATTTATACAACCGACATCGTCGAGCGCTCACTCTCTGGCTGGACTGGTGTGCCATATGAAGAAGCGTACGAACTCATTCCTGGAGTTGTCGCGCGATTCCATAACTCAGGTCATATCCTTGGTTCTGCGTATGTTTCGTTTACGATAGGGAAGGAGAAAGTTGTGTTCTCTGGAGACCTTGGAAATACTCCTTCACCTATTTTGCCAGACACCACTCCGCTTTCTGACGCAACATATCTTTTAGTTGAAAGTGTCTATGGCGACAGATTGCATGAGTCACGTGATGAACGCCGAGACCTTTTGAAAGAGGTAATTTTAGATAACTACAAAAAAGAGGGAACACTTATCATCCCTTCATTCTCTCTTGAGAGAACACAGGAGCTTATCTTTGAAATGAATGAACTTGTCGAGAACAAGCTTGTTCCACGAGTTCCAGTATTCTTGGATTCTCCGCTTGCAATTGAGATCACAAAAATCTACCGTTCGTTTAATGACTACTTTAATACCGATATCTCAAACCATATCAAGCGAGGAGATGATCCATTTGATTTTCCTGGACTCGTTGAGACTCCTGATTCACAGGACTCAAAAGCAATTCTCAAGAAGCCGAGTCCGAAAATAATTATCGCTGGTTCGGGAATGTCTTCTGGTGGGCGAGTTATCCATCACGAGCGAAACTATCTCGGCGACCCTGCAAATACGCTTCTCCTTATCGGATACCAAGCAGTAGGAACGCTTGGGCGCCAGCTCGACGAGGGAGTAAAGAGCGTTGTTGTAGACCATACAACAGTTGCAGTTAAAGCTTCTGTAAAAAAGATTAGCGGTTACTCAGGACACAAAGACACAGACGCACTCGTAGAGTTTGTCGCCGGATCACAAAAGACACTCAAGAAAGTATTCTGTGTTCTTGGAGAATCAAAATCAACGACATTCTTGGCACAACGTATCCGCAACGAGCTCGGAGTAACCGCTGAGGCTCCAGAGGCCGGAAGCTCTTTTATCTTTACCGTATAGTTTTTACGACCTATGCACGCACCGAAAAATACACTCATCTCCGTATATGATGCTCTGCACGAGCTTGCACACTTTGCGTACCCACAGTGGCTAGACCATGCCAAAGTACTCGGAGAGGCACTGGGTCATATGGGCGTCGGAGGAATTACTCGCAGTGGTTCTCCTGTCACCTCCGCCGTTCTCGCTTCTATGAGCAATCTTGGCAGTACTGCACTTGTCGTTTCTCCTGCCGCTAACGAATATGAACACGCACAGGCTTTCCGTCTTCCAGTCTCAGCGCTCCCAACAATATATTCTGGTCGTGGAGCTCTAGGAGCCGATGTAACAGCCCTCGCCTCAAGTTCTGCCGTCCTTGTCGTAGGGGAGGATGAGGAGGCTCTGATGGGTATCCTAGGCTGCGCAGATGGTCATGGAATTGGGATTGCAGTGCTATGCGCTGGCGAGCCCTCAGATATCGCTCGAAGGCTTCTTGTTCGATATCCAAGTTTAGACAAACTTCTTTTCGTAAGTAATGACCCAAACAAGATTGTGAAGTTTTTGACGGAATCAGTACGCAGGAAGAAATATAAAAACCCTTAGATTTCTCTAAGGGTTTTTATATAGGTAATTTAGGCAGTAGCCTTGATTACGCGATTCATTGTCTCTGGCTTGTGTTCTGCGAGGTATGCAAGAACTTTGCGGTCAAGAGCGTAGTTCTTTGTTTTCATTGCTCCCATGAGCTTTGAGAATGAAGTTCCTTCTGCTTTCGCAGCTGCTCCAACCTTTATCTGCCACAAACCGCGGTTTGTTCGCTTCTTGAGCTTACGGTGCTTGAAAGCATATGCTCCAGCGTGACGGAGTGCTTCCTTTGCCTGTGCCTCTTTAGTACTGCGACCAAAGCGGTATCCCTTTGCCGCTTTGAGGACATTGCGGCGACGCTTCATTTTTATAACACCTCGTTTGACTCGTGACATAACAGTAGAATATTAGAAAGTAATTAGCTAAAAGGAAGGAAACGACTGCGGTCCTTGTTGCTCATTGCGAACTCTTGGCCGACCTTACCTGAGAGCTGTTTGGAACGAGGCTGCTTCGCATTAAAGTGGTTGAAGCCAGGTTTGCGGGCAATTATCTTTCCGTTTTTAGTAAGCTTCAATCGCTTAGTGTATGATTTGTTTGTTTTCATATGCGTAGTAATTAGCTGGGTTTTTTGTCTCGTTCAATCACCATTGCGAGACCCTTAGGATTTTTCTTAACCGCTTCCGCTGTTTTGAATGGCTCGGTGATGAACTTTAGTACTCGGTCGAGACGCTCGCGAAGAAA